>NZ_JBFAJV010000009.1:0-349502 GCF_040655415.1 Actinosynnema sp. NPDC050436
GGACGCCCCGGCGGTGGGTCCAGGGCAGTTGGTCCATCTGACCAGCAACAACCCACTACCTTGCACTTCAGGTCAGCTTCGGGAGTCCTGGGCCGACCAGCAGCACCGCGCCGGCGACCACCAGCCACCGGCGCGACGGCCAGGGCGACGATCCCGGCCGCGACATCCCACGACCAGGCGGTGGGCGCGGCCACCAGCAGGTAGCCGATCACCAGCACGCCGATCGCCGGGCCGGACCATCGGCGCAGCTCGCGGGGGACCAGGCCCCCGGGGAACGCCGCCCTGCACCGCCCGCGCACCGAGGGGTGCGCGGGCGGTGCTGTCGGTCCCACGCGCCCGCCGGCCGACACCGCGCCCGTCCGACCCCGGTCGGACGACTCACCCTGTCGGGCGGCCTCCCGGTCACAGACCGTCCACACCGGACCCGGCCGACCGGGCGGGATGCCCCGCCCGACAGACGTTGTTTTCTGCACGCCTGCTGAAAGATTCAAGAGTCATCTAACCTCGGATTTCCTTGATGGCCTCGTAGAACTCAGGGTCGTTGGTGCGAGGTATCAAGCTGGCTCTGTTTCCGGACCACAGATCGGTTTGCAACTGGTAGGTACACGTAGTGCGCCACTGTCGCCGCCTCCAGCGCTGCGGCAAGACCAGCACTTCCACGGTGGCGGTGTAGGGACCGTCCTCCAGTTGGGTCTCAGGGTTGTCCCACTGGAACTCGATCACCCGTTCGACCGACTTGCGTCCTTCGACAGCGAACGGCATGGCGAACTGCCGATGCTCGTCCGGTTCGGGATAGACGGAGCCGTGGAAGGCGATCCAGAACATGCGTTTCGGTAGCGCCTTGTGGTCCGGAGAGTTCTCGTCGTCGCCACCACTCAGGTGCAGCTTGATGTCGGCGACCACCAGCGAGGCAGGGTCCAGGTTGTGGAAGACCAGAGGAACGTTCAACACGATCTTGTTGCTGGTGATGGCACCGCTGAACACTGGTCCCGTCTCTACACGCAAACGACCACGGCGGACCTGGATCCACCAAAACGATGCAAGCGTGAAGATCAGCGCGGCCACGGAGATGACCACCGACGGAGTGATCCAGGCACTGACGGCTCCGAGGAGAGGAAGCGCAACATCCATGCACACAGTATTCCGAGCAGGCAACTCAGCCGAGTCGCGCTACGGAACGTCACCGCGATCGGTGAACTCGCGACAGTTAAATACGCGGCCTCACCATTCTGAAAGGCCTACGCCGAAATCATGGCCGAGCTTCCGGCGCTCAACGGGCCTGCGGTCATCGACGGGCAGCAGACCACGGTGTAAGGCGCTGACTACTGGCGGGTCGGCTCCGTGGCCTCGGGGTTCAGCGGCGACGCCGGTCGCGGGCGGCTGGCGTCGCTCATCCAGACCCTGCTTCCCCGCCCATCGGACACCATCGACCTCTGGGCGGGCACCCGAACTCGCACGCCTGTCGCCACCACGGCGTCCGGCCGCGCCGGCTCGATCGCTACCAGGAGGAACGCCGGTGTCCCGGCCCCGCAAGGACCGGGACACCGGCGTTCCTCCTGGACGGGTCAGTCGCAGTGGCCGACGGCGGCTTGGGCCTCGACGAGCGAGGAGTGGACGTAGGCCTTGTAGACGCCGACGCTGGGGACGTCGACCTTGAACCAGCGGTTGGAGGAGTAGTCGGAGTTCGGCGGGTGGACCCACTGGGTGTCGATCCAGCAGACCATCGTCACGGAGGTGCCGTTGCCGACGTACTTGACCTTGTACTGGTCGCCGAGGTAGGCGGCGTTGCGCAGCCAGGCGCCGCCGGAGTTGGAGCCGATGTAGGGGCCGGCGGCGATGGCCGGCCCGGTGTCGGTGGACGGGGTTGTGGGCTCGGCGGCCAGGGCGGGCACGGTACCGAGGGCGCTCAACGCGATGGCGGCGGCGGTGGCTGCGCCGCGGCCCAGGCGCCGCAGCGCCCGACTGGGCTTGATGGTGTCGGTGGACATGGTGGGACCTTTCTTCTTGTGGTGGGAGCACCGGTGATCGTCGGCGGAGCCCGGGTGGGCGCACCGGTGTAACCGGACGTGTGAGCGCAGAGAGGCCTGCGCGGATGCCTGCCCGGGCTGCCGAGTGCGTGGTCGGGTGCCGGGGAACGGGCGAGTCGGTGAGGGGGCGGCCGGGACGCCGACCCCTCACCGCGGTCAGCCGATGTTGCTGTTCACGCCGTGCAGGTCAAGGGCTCCGGGAATCAGCTTGCCGGTGCCCTTCCAGTGGTTGGTCTGGGTGTTGAGGCACTTCGAGGTGCCGTAGTTGAGCCAGTTGGGGTCGGGCAGAGGGGCGTGCCAGCTCTCGAAGTCGAAGGTGGGACCGGTTAGGTCGTTGGCGCGGCCGTAGTAGACGTGGCACTCCAGCTGCTGCCACACGCTGTCGGCCAACTGGTGGTAGAGGCCGGGCACGCAGCCCTGCACGGCGTGCCACATCGACACGGTGGCGTCCCACGCCTTGCGGTTGAGCGTGGCGTTGCGCGCCGCCTCGGTGGGCTTGAGCTTGATGGTGAAGTCCGGCCCGGGCCCCTGGGTGACCGTGATGTTGTGGACGTAGGGGTTGGCGCCGCACCGTTGCTCGGCCTGCGCTGTCCCGGTGGACACCGCCGAGGTCATCGCGGCGGTGAACAACGCCCCTGCGGCGATCATCGCGACGCGGCGTCGTGGCCGGGTAGTGGCGGTGCCGCCGTGGTGCGCGGCGTGGTCGACGGACATGAACCGCTCCCTTCCTGCCCACCGCCGCAGATGTGCCGCGACGGCGGATCAGTGGTGGGTCGTGATGGTGACGCACTGTCTGCGCCTGCCGGTGAAGCTGTAGCTCGCCTCTCCGCCGGCAACACCAGAATGCCTGGTCAGACAGGGCGGGAAAGGGTCGATGCCGACTTTGGACGGGACTTGGACAGCCCTGCGCCGAGCCTTGGGCATCGAGCACTCTGTAGCGTGTCCGGCACCGCACGTGACCGGTCGCCGCCCGCCGCAGGAGTCGTCGTGGAGCCGCAGAACCCCGCTTTACCCTTTCCCGAGATCACCACCCGCGAGGCATTCGGCCAAGCCTTGCAAGCGCTGAACACGACCGGCTGGACCTACCGCGACTTGATGGACAAGTGCCGAGCCTCGGGAGCGGGACTCGATCACCGGACCATCGGCACCTGGTTCACCGGCAGCAACCTTCCCTCCCGCAAGCTGTGGGACGATTTCCGCGTCCTGCTCGGCCATCTGGGGGTCTATGACGAGCAGGCCGAGCGGTGGATCGCCACGGCACGAAAGGTGAGCAAGGCCCGCAACTCCGGTGACGTCGTGCCCTACCGGGGCCTGGACAGCTACGGGACCCAGGACGCGCCGTACTTCTTCGGCCGCGACACCCTGGTGCGCTCCGTGCTGTCCAACGTGCGGGAGCTGCACGAAACCGGCGGCGGTGCCCTGCTGGTCGTGGGATCCTCCGGGGCGGGCAAGACCTCCCTGCTACAAGCCGGGGTGCGTCCCGCTCTGGCCGCGGGGGACGTCGAGGGCAGCGCCGAGTGGTCGGTGTTGTCGTTCGCGGCCACACCGACTCCGCTGACCGGACTGGCCCGGACGCTCGCCGACCGGGCCGACCAGTCACCCGATGACGTCGCCGCCGACCTGCGTGCCGACCCGAACCGCGCCGCGTACCACCTCGACCGCATCCACCCGCCCACCCCCGCATCCGCACCGCGCGGACGCGGCGCGCTGGTGATCGTCGACCAGATCGAACAGGCGCTCATCGCAGACCGGGAGCAGCCCACCGGGGAACTGACCGGCTTCCTCACCGCGCTGCAGGCCGTCACCGCCGGGCCCGGCGGCGCGATCGTGGTGCTCGGACTGCGTGCCGACCAGTACGGGGCAGCCCAGGACAACCTTCAACTGCAGGCGTTGACCCGCGGGCGGCAGGTCTCGGTCACCCCGATGGACGACCACGAGCTGAGAGCGGTCATCGCGGAGCCCGCCCTCAAAAACGGCGTCGTCCCCGAAGCGGGGTTCGTGGAACTGGTGATGCGCGAGGTCACCGCCCGCACAGACCGCACCGGCCACCACACGGCGTTGCTGCCCCAGCTGTCGCACGCGCTGCGCACGACCTGGCTGGCCGGCGGCGGCCGCATGACCGGCAGGACTACCGCGATGCCGGCGGCCTGGACCGCGCGATCACCGATACAGCGGAATCGGTGTTCGCCGGATTGAACGAGGTGCAGCGCTCGATCGCGCGCAAGCTGTTCTGCCGACTGGTGCTGCTGCACCCCGCCACCGCCGACGCCCGAAGACAGGCGAGACTGGGCGAGCTGTCCGACGAGGGCCACGATGCCGACCTCTATGAGGTCCTCTACCGCTTCGCCAGCCCCGGCCTGCTCACCGTCGAGGCCGAGACCGTCGAGATCACCCACGAGTCGCTGATCTTCACCTGGAAGCGGCTGCGTCGCTGGCTCGACACCGACCGGGACGGACGCCTGCTGGCCCAGCGGCTGGCCGAGGACGCCGCAGAATGGGAAGACCACGGCCGCGATCCCGATCACCTCTACCAGGGCACCCGCCTGCACAGCGCACGCGAATGGGTGGACGAGCACCCCGACGAACCATCCAGAACTGTTCAGGCGTTCCTGCAGGCCAGCATGCACCGCTCCCGCAGACGCACCCGCCGCCTCCAACAGGTCATCGGCCTGCTCACCGTGCTGCTGCTCACCGTGGCCGGCCTGGCCGCCGTGGTCGTCGCCCAGGAACGCACCGCCACCCGCGAACGCGACGAAGCCGTCTCCCGGATGATCGCAAGTCGGACCGTCAACCTGCGCGACGTGGACGTCTCCCTGTCCAGGCAACTGGCCCTGGCCGCCTATCGGATCTCCCCCACCGTCGAGGCCCGCTCCGCGCTGATCGACGCCACCGCCCTGCGCCCGGCCATCCGGATGCGGGCCGACGGCGACACCAAGACCATGTACGCCGTCGCCCACCACCCCACGGCACCTGTCGTCGCAGCCGGCCTGAACGACAGCCTGCTGCTGTGGTCGGTCGAGGACCCCGGCCATCCCACACCACTGCCCCCACCCCCTTCCGCGACCTGCGCCCGCATCAACGCCCTGGCCTTCCACCCCGACGGCGATCTGCTCGTCGCCGGCTGCCGCGACCAGCGCCTGCTGATCTGGGACACCACCGCCACACCCCCCGTCGCCGCACCCGCACCCGACGAACTGGGCGGCAACGTCCGCAGCGTCGCGTTCAACACCGACGGCACACTGCTGGCCGCCGCGATCAGCGAAACCACCGCCGACCAGCGGAGTCGCGGCACGATACGACTGTGGCGCGTCACCGCCGGCACCCTCACCCCCCTCGGCGAGGCCCTCACCGTGGACCAGGCACCAGCCAAATCCGTGGCCTTCCACCCCGATGGACGCCACCTTGCCGTCGGCACCGCGAGCGGCGCCGTGCAGATCTGGGACATCCGTGACCCCGCCCGCCCGACCGACCCGGTGACAGCCACCGGCCCCACCAAGGAGATCGGCCAACTCGCCTTCAGCCCCGACGGCCACCACCTGGCCGCAAGCGGCGCCGACGCCCGCGTCCACCTCTGGGACAGCACCGATCCACGCAACCTCGTCCCCGTGGGCGACCCCATCGAGGGCGCCGAAGCATGGACCAACGCCGTGGCCCTCAGCCCCGACAGCACCAAGTTCGCCGTGGCCAGCTCCGACGCCAGCGTCGGCACCCGGGTCTTCGACACCGCCACACGCACACTGCTGGCGACCATGCCGCACCCCTCCGCGGTCACCTCGGTCAGGTTCACCCCCGACGGCCGCGACATCCTCACCGGCGCCAACGACGGCACCACCCGGCTGTGGCCCGTCGACGCGCCCGCTCTGCCCCCGACCTCCTACCTCGTCAGCTCCACCCGCTTCAGCCCCGACAGCCGCATCCTCGCCGTGGGCAGCGCCGACCTGCGCCTATACGACCTCGCAGATCCCCACCGGCCACGGCTGCTCGGGCCTGCGATCACCAACACCGACGGCTTCGCCGGCGCACTCGCCTTCAGCCCCGACAGCCACGTCCTGGCCGAAAGCCACGGCAGATCCGGCACCGTCCAACTCCACGACCTCACCGACCCCGCCCAACCCAAAACCCTGGGGCCTCCGCTGGTCGCACACCAAGGCCAAGTCGAACACCTGTCGTTCAACCCCGCCGGCACCGTCATGGCCACCGGAGGACGCGACGGCGCGGTGCACCTGTGGAACATCAGCCGACCCGAGGCCCCGACCCGCCTGTCCACCCCCGGCACCTTCGGCGGCTACGTCCACTGGACCGCCTTCCACCCCGACGGCACCCTCCTGGTCGCCGGCAGCGCGGACCGCACCCTGCGCATCTGGGACATCACCCGCCCCGACGCACCCCGGCAACTGGGCACACCGCTGCCCGTCAACCACTACGTCTACTCCACCGTCTTCAGCCCCGACGGCACGACCCTGGCCGTCAGCCTCGGCGACAGCACGGTGCACCTCTACGACATGACCGACCCCACCCACCCCGCCCGGATCGGGACACCGCTGACCGGCCCGATCGACTACGCCTACTCCGTGGCCTTCACCGACGACGGCACCACCCTCGCCGGCGCCTACAACGACGGCACCGTCTGGATCTGGGACGTCCGCGACCGCACCACGCCCCGACACCTGGCCACACTGACCCTGCCCGCCAAACAGGTCTTCACCGTCCAGTTCCGACCCGGCCACCCCTCACTGGCGGCAGGGGGCGGCGACAAGATCCCCCGGCTCTGGACCACCGACGTCGACCAGGCCGCGGCACAGGTCTGCCGGAGCACCGGCACCCCAATCACCGCTCAGGAGTGGGCACGCTACGTGCCAGACCACGACTACCGGCCATTATGCGACTGACCATGACCCCCAGCCCCCAGCCCCCAGCCCCCAGCCCCCAGCCCCCAGCCCCCAGCCCCCAGCCCCCCCCAGCCGCACCGACGCCGCAGAGCCGCCGACGCGGTCTCCGGAGCCGGTGGTCACAGGCCAGGCCCGTCCGGTGCAGGTGCGTCGGTGAGTCCGAGGGCGAACAGGACGTCGGGGTGGATCTCGACGTCCGGGTCGCCGGTGGGGTTAGCCGCGGCGACGGCGACGCGGCGGCCGACGAGGTCGGCGGCGTCGAAGGACCTAGTGCGGCCTTCCCCGCGTTCCTCCTCGTGGTCGGGAAGGGTTGCAGGATCTTCTCCCGCACCAGCCGCACCACCTCCACCGCGGTGTGGCGGTCCAGCGGGCGGGCGCGGGCGTCGTGGCGCTCGAAGCGGTCCAGCAGGTAGGCGGGCACGACGCTCGGGCGCATCAGAGCAGCAGCCTGTTGTCGGTGGCCACCACGCGCAGCGCGGTGGGCACCAGGTGCCCGTCGAGCACGGCCAGGGCGGCGTCCAAGCGTTCCTGGCTCCACCCAGCACGTGGAGCACCCGGTCGACGGACAGGCCGTTGAAGGTGCACACCAGTCCCAGCAGCAGGTGGTCGTCGTCCGGAAGCTCCGCCGCGTCGCGGCCGGCCCGATCGTGGCCGGGCGGGTGCGGGGCGTCCGGCGCGGATGCGGGTCGTGGGTGCGGGTCGAGGGTGGTGACCAGGTCGTCCAAGGGCAGTGTCGAACTGGTCGCGGTCGGTGTTCCGAGGCCGGTGACGAGGTGGATCTCAGGAGGTCCGAGTGGGCCCCACAGGGTGTCCTGGACGGCGGCGAGGGCATGACCGGCGGTGCTGGTGTGCCACTGCGGTCGTGTCGTGGCGAAGATCAGGCGGTCGGCGTCGAGCCAGGCGGCGGCCCTGCACTTCTTCGCGGCTCGTCCCTGGCCTGCTTTCCTGGAGCGAGGCGGTCCGTGCTTTTACATTCCGCGATGGTCAGCCGATCGTCGTGGTAGACGACCAGGTCGAGTTCGACCTCGGACCGGCCGCCGGCCAGCAGTTCGAGTCCCTCGACGTGGTGGAAGCCGCGTCCGTCGTCGTATTGCGGGGCGGCGAGGAAGGCGACGAGTTGGGCCGGGACCTCGCCGTTGTCGCGCAGTAGTTGGCGGGCGATGGGGTGCAGGTCGTAGAACCAGGTCGGTTCGGCGGCGGGTTGGTGCCAGGCGGCGGAGTCGAGGGCGTTGGCTGCGGCGCACCGGTGGCAGCTCCAGGATTGGACTATCTGCCCGAGGGGTTGGAACTGCACCTCCGCGCACGTGGCGCACCTCAGCACCAGCCCTCGCCGCAGCGCCCCGGCACGGAGGACTGGGTCGAGCAGGTCCCGCAGGACCCGGGCAGTGGCACCCGGCAGGTAGGCGTCGAGGGCGGCGTGCTTGAGGACTCCGTGGAAGGACAGCACTCCGTCACGTCCCGGCAGGACGACCCCCTCCCGCTTCGGATAAGTGGTGCTGGTCTTCGTGCTGGTCGGAATCATGGCCCGGAACGCGGGCAGCAGCGGACCGGAGAACAGATCGACGAAGGGCGGGCGGCCGCTCAACACGCAGGCGAGCTGCGCGGTCCGTTGCCCGGTAGTGCTGACCCGGACGGCCAGGCCGTGCTCGACGGCCTTGGCCGCTACCCAGTCGGACAGAACCAAGAGCCGGTCTCACGTGGTGATCGTGGTGCTGTCAATCAACATCTACGCCGAAACCGGAGTGCTCCGCTTGCGTGGGGAAGACGCGGCGGCGCGGCCGCCGCCGGGTACGCAGGCAGCCTGGCCACCAGGCACCGCCCGCCTGGTCCGCCTCGACGTCCGCGCGCTCCAGAATCAAGGCGTCCGCCGCAGCCGCGTCCACCAACGTTACATGGCCGGCACCCTCGCGAACCACACCGCCACGTTCGGCACCCCGAGCCACGACCACCGTGCTGGCCCACCCGACCTGGTTGGACCTCAACTGCCCGCTGTTCGTCACCACTGGGCAGCTACAGGCGGACGACCTGGAACGCACCCTTCACCCGGTCGCCGGCCCCGCGCACGGTGGCCGCGTACAACTCGGTGCCGCTCGGGTTGGTGGTCAACGCGGTGATCCGGTCGCCGCTGAACCCGGTCAGGGTCGTGCGTAGAGAGATGCCTCCCTCGACCACCGCGACGGTCGGCCCCGCCGCGTGGGCGGCCCGGTCGATGCCGACGTAGAGGTACTTCTCGTCCGGCCGCAGCGCCAGCGTGTTCACCCGCTTCTCGGTTGCGAGCGCCATGTAGAACCAGTTCGTGAACTCCTCGAGTTCCCACCCCTCGATGTGCGTGCGGTCTTTCAAGGCCCAGAACGTGCGGCGGTCCTTGCTGATCCTGATGTTCCGCAGCGTCTCGTTTTCTGCGACACCCCACAACACGCCGTTGTTGCCGATCTGGGTTCCCGTCGCGGCGTCGTAGGTCTCGATCGCGCTAGCGGCGTTCTGGTCGTCGCCGTACCCGGCGGTGGCCGCGTAGACCCGACGGTTGTCCGGATCGGCGACGAGTTCGCCGAGCCAGGGGCGCTGGAGTTCGGCGCCGGCTACCACGGACCTGCTCGCCACATCGACGGTGTACAGCCGGACCTCCACCTCGTCGTCGATGCTGCCCTGCTCGCCGATGACGAGGGCGTGGCCGTCCGGCGTGAGGGCCAGCGACCACAGGTCGCGGGTCGCGGGCGGGGTCACGGAGGCCGTGGTCCGGCCGGTCCGGGCGTCGAGCACGGCAAGCCGCTGCGTGGTCAACGCGTACAGCTCGCTGCCGTCGGGGCTGACCGCCAAGTCCTTGATCGTGACGTCGTCGCTGTCCTCTTCGAGCGCGTAGGTCGCGGAAACGGCGCGGGCGGCGTTGTCCACCACCTTGATCAGCTGCACCTCCCGCTCCCGCCCACCGGCGGACAGGTAGGTGTAGCGGCCGTCGGGGCTGACCACCGCCTCGGTCGGCAGGAAATTGCCCAGCTGTACCAGGTCGATCTGCGGTGTGTCCGCTGAGGCGGGTGCCACCCCGGCGGCGGATGCGCCCACCGCCAGTGCAACGGCGGCCAATGCCCGGCTTGCCTTGACGGTTGAGGATAAACGGCTCACATCGGTCTCCTCAGGGCACGGCAACGGCATCGGTCATCTAGTCCACCGTTCGTGGACGTGTCCGGTGTCGGGATCATCCAACCAGGACCGGAGCATACTGGAGAACCGACGAAAACCGCACCGAAAAGCATCTTGATTCGCGGCGACATCGACTCGTTCCGCCGTTTCGACCGGCGAATTATGGGTGTGCCGGGCGAACACTCCGGTGCACTCGGAGCAATTCGGAACAGCCTCGTGTTGCGAGGCGTCCGAAGGCTGCCTTGTGACTGATCTTCAGGTTGTTCGGATAGGGTGTTCCCAACCGGGCGGGGTCTGGGGTGACGGGGGCCGGGCGCTTCCGCTGTTCTGGAATCGTTGAGCACTCCCGAAGCCGCGTCCCCGAGCCCACGTGCAACGGACGCGACAGCCGGTCCGGCTCGCACGCCGACAGGCGGCAGTGCGGGTCCCTCAGCCGCGATCTCAGCTCTCAAGCGGCAGTCAGCGGTGTAGTGCTCGGGGGAGTTGCCAGTAGCCGCCTCGGTCTTCTTTCGACCAGCGGGCGACGAGGCCGGGGATGTGCAGGAAGCAAGCGAGCGCGGTGGCCGCCTAGAAGGCGTTGACAGCCTGTGAGAACCGACTCTGATGACGTTCGAACAAGATCATCGCACGTCAGGTGCGCCGTAGATTCTGCTGGGCGTCCATGACGCTTCGTTCGAGACGACGATCCGTTGCCGGTCGGCGATGGGGATCGTTGCGACCGGTGACGAGGGCCTCTACTGTTCGGTGATCATCTACGACGTCACGGGGGTGCGGCGCGCGATGGCCTGCGCAAACCAGAGTGTTGACGACCTGGCCCGGCTGCTGGAGTGGCAGCCGTTGGACCTGGTGCCGGAGGTGTCCTGGGAGCAGGTCGAACAGGAGTTCGGCGTGACCTTCCCCGAGGACTACCGGCGGTTGGTCGAGGTGTTCGGCTCCGGGGTGTTCGACAGCTACCTCGGCATCACCTCGCCCGTGCACAGCGCGGGAACGCTGGGGCGGTTCCGCCACGAGACTCGGGAGACGCTGGAATTGGCTGCGGCGAATGGCGTGTCGGAGCCGGTCGACCAGTGGATCTCATGGGGTTCCACGGGTGAGGCGTACAGCCTCTTCCTGCTGCCGGAAGGGGAGATCGCGGTCTGCGACGACGGGTTCGCCGAGTGGGAACGGCACCCCGGCCCCGTCGCCGCGTTCCTGATCGAGTTGCTCACCGGCCGGCTGGACAGCGCCCTGCTGGAGTTCGAGGTGTTCGACCCACCCCGGTTCGGGCCGAGCGCGATGTAGACACCGTCCGCTGTGGACTGAACGGAGGGGACGGGTGGGTGCGACGGTGGCAGCTGCGCTGCGTGCCCCATGTGGGTTCCTGGTGATGACGAGAACTGTTCCGGCGTAGGCTGTGCAGCCCCCCGTTGGTCACGTGAAGGTCCTGGGTCGGTGACAAGCGCTCGGTTGTGTGGCGGTTGGCGGCGGTGGAAACCGTTGATCGTGCTCGAGTTCCGGGTGGGTCGCGGTGGCGGGTGTCCGCAGATGTGCGTTGTGGAATGGGTCGAGTGCGAGTTCTCGGTGCAGGTGAGAGCTGGTCCCGGACAGCACGGCTCCGTGGGGCAAGTGCGGCAGTTGCGGCAGACAACAACGACCGCGCGTTCGCCGGCGGGCATAGCTGGGGAATGCATCGGCCGGCGCGCTGGCGGCGGGGCGCGAACGCGAACTGGTGGTCGGTCGGCGACGCGTTCATCCTTCGTCTTCCTCGGCGGCCGTGATCGCCACAGGCCCGCGCCAACTGTCCGTCCGGCCCGCCCAACGCGGTCACCATCGCCCACGCGGTAGGAGCGACACTCACCGGAGTGCTGCGGGCGGTACTGACGGCGGTACTCGGCGACGCGCTGCGCTCGGGGACGTGTGACGGAGCGCTGCCTGCCCGCTGCGGGCAGATACACGCGAGGCTCCCGCCACACCGGCGGGAGGCTCGCGTCCTTCAAAAGGGTTGTGGGTGCCAAGGTCAGCGCACCGCGTCGACCGACACTGTGCACGCGCTGGTGGAGCCGGGGGGGTGACGGTCATCTTGGACCGGTTGATGGGGGTTTCCACGGGCTTGCCGGCGTCCTTCTTGCCCAGGTCGCAGTAAAAGTTGCTCTTGGTCTGGTAGCGGCGGCCGTTGGCGTCGAACGAGCCGAACCAGTAGTCGTGGTACCAGGCGTCGCTCCACGTCTTGCAGGTGAAGTAGTACTTGCGCTGGCTGGCAGTCAGATCGTTCTTGCCGGAGCAGGTGTGGTTACGGTGCTTGAACTGGAGGTAGACGTTGTGCAGCGTGATGTCGTCGGTGTTGGTCACGTCGACGGAAAACGTGTAGCCGTCCCGCGCCTCGGGCACGTCGGCGGTGCGGCCGACCTGCACCCTGCCGTGGTGGGAAACCACCGGGTACGGAGCTGCGCCGGTAGCTCCCGGTAGTGACGATCACGGCATTGATACCGGGTGTGACCACGGCAGAGTCAGCCGAGCTGAGGCGGTTCTGACCTGCTCGGCGAGATTCTGCGCGACGACTTGCTCATGCCCACCTGATTCGACCGAGCACTGGGTCCCACCGCCCAGGGCGCACCCCCACGCCAGTACGACGAACTGCGCAGACGCTGCCGGGGCGATGACTGCTGAAAAGCAGTCGGCCGGGCGGTGCCGCGCGGGCGACGTCCCGGCACCGACAACGGACTGTTCGGGACGGCTATGCCGCTGACGGGTCGGGGTTCGGGCCGGAGTGGTGCGCGCCACGAAGCCGCAGACCCCCGACCCGTCGGCTTGCTTCCGGCCGGTGCGACCGTCCCGCTTCCGGCCTCGGGCTGTCGGCGATGATCAGCCCGTGCGGCTGGATGACGGCGGCGCTGGTCGGGGTGCTGTGGCCGATCGTGTCCCGCTCGGCGACGGCACGGTTGAGTCGGTCGGTCCCGAACCATGTCGGCGCATCCGCGTCCAGTGCGGCGTGAGTTGCGCCCGCGTCGTGGTCGAACAGTCGGCCGAACACCAGGTCCGTCGTCCCGGGCGAGAGTACTCCGCCAGCTCTCGGGCGTACGAGGCCAGTAGGTCGTGAAGTCCGAAGTGCCCGTCGGCCCCTGCCTCCAGCAGACGGACGCAATCCAGCGCGTCGAGCAGGCGGCTCGTGGAGGTCACCCGTGCTCGCGGACCTGCACCCGTGACACTGCGCGTGGTCGCGGTCAGGGGCAGGTTTCCCGGTACTCCTGGTTGGGCAGGAATCGTGCCCACTCGGTCGGCGGCAGGCTTCTCCCGCCCAGGCGTTCGCAGGCCACCCGGACGCCGTCCCGGTGCAGTTGCGGGAGCATGGACAGGTCCCAGAGGTCCACGTTGCCCCTGCCCTGGCCGACCAGCATGTCGTGGTCGGGCGCGAACGCGAGGGAGTACGTCGCGCGGTCGGTCGCCGACAGCGGTACGCCGATCTGGCGGGCGGCGCTTCGGTTCGAGATGTCCCAGAGTTCGACCGTGACCGCGGTACTGGCTGCGATCAAGGTCCCGTCGGAGGAGAAGGCGATCGACGGGATGAGGCCGAGGCTTTCCACGTTCCAGGAGGTGTACTGCACGGGTGCGCGCGGGTTGTCCAGGCTCAGGAGCCGCACGCTGCCGGAGAGCTGGCCGATCGCCAGCAGCTTCCCGTCCCTGGACAGGGCCGAGGAGCCTCTGCTGTTGCCGGACAGACCTGTGTACACACTGCCCAACTGCACGGGGTCGGCCGGGTTGCGCAGGTCCCGAAGGTCGATGGTGCCGTTCGAGGTGGACACGGCGAGCAGCGCGCGGTCGTCGGACAGGTGCACGTCGTTCACGTCGCTGTCCACCTTGAACCGGGTGACCTCCCGGGGCGCGGCGCGATCGACGGTGTCGTGGACGACCACGGTGCCATCGAGCGTGCCGGTGACCAGCGTGCGGCCCTCCCCGTCCCAGGCGAAGGCCAGCGGTATGCCCGACGCGGGCAGCGCGTCGCCGAGGTGAACCGGCGGCCCTTCGGCAGGGATGTCCCACAGCTGGACACCGAATTTCTCGCCCGCCGAACCGTAGGTGGCCACGGTGCGTCCGTCGGGGGACAACGCCGACCTGTTGATCAGGCCGAGGACGGTTTCGTCGGTGTACCGGACCGCCGGCCGTGGGGTGAAGCCGCGGTGGTCGTCGATGTCCCACACCAGCAGGATGCCGTCCGTCCCGGTGCTGGTGGCGACATCCCCCTTGACGTCGATCCGTCCGTAGCGGCTGTCGGCTCTGTGCCCTGGCAGGGGGGTGTCGGATCTGGTCGGCCTCAAGCCGGTGTCGTCCAGTTGCCACAGGCGCGTGGCCCCGTCGTCCCCGCCGGAGACGATGAGTCCGTGACTGTCGTCCACGAGGAGATCGCTGATTTCGCCGGTGTGCGCGGTGAAGTTCGGTTCGACGATGGGGAGCAACGCCAGTGTTAGGGGGTCGACACCTCGGGTGAAGCGCATGATCGTCATCGATCCGAGGACGTCGGCGATCACGAGGGCGCCGTCGGTGCGGTCGAACGCCAGCCGGGTGATGTTGAGGCCCAGCCCGGTCTTCCGGGGTTCCGCCTTCCGACGAGGGGCGGACGGCGCGCTGATGTCCCACAGCAGGATGGTCGTGGCCTCCGTCCCCACGGCGAGCATCCGGTCGTCCGAGGACAGCGCCACCGCTGTGGCGGTGAAATCTCCGCCGCCTGTCAACGGGACACCCCGGGGCCGGGGTGATCGGGGGTCGGTCAGGTCCCACAGCTGCACAGCCGCCGCGTCCGTCCCGGTCACCAACGTGGTGCCGTCACGGGACAGCACCGGCTGCGGGTGGATGAACTCCCGAAGTCGTCCGATCGTGGACGCCTTCTCGTAGCCGCCGCCCGTGGAGGTGAGGATGAAGGTCGTTTTCCTGGTGTCGACCACCAACACCTTTGCGTCCGCCGACCAGGAGATGCTGCTTGTCCCGAGGTCGACGTCCAGCGGTGAGCCGACGTGGGTGAACCGCCCGTTCGGGTCGGTGTCGAGCACATGCAACTTCGATTCGTCGGTGGCCACCAGCCGCGCGGCCGAGGAGGGGTGCCAGGCGACGGCGGTGATGGGCTTGTCGAACCCGCCGAGTGGTTCGCCGATGCGCACGGGCCGGCGAGGATCGCGGAAGTCCCACAGTTGCAGTCCTTCGCGCGTGCCGACCGCCAGCCTCGTCCCGTCGAGCGAGAGGGCCAGCGCGGACACCGGCGACGACGCCTCCGGCAACGCGCCCGCGTACCGGGACCTGGTCAGGGTCTCCACGAGGGCGGTGCTCGACACGGCGGTGGGATCCAGCCCGTGCGCCGCCACACCCAGTTGCAGTGCCAGGCGGGGATCGGTGGAGCGCAACGCGTCGACGGTCGAGACCAGGTTGCGCGCGTCGGCGGCGCGCGCTTGGCGCGAGTTCTCCCGAGCCTGGAGCACGGCGACGAAACCGCCCAGCAAAGAGGCGACCAACAACGTCACCAGACCTGCCAGGGCGCCCCTGCGGAGTCGGGAACTCCGGCGTTCCTGCCGCTGGGAGGCCCGCAGGAACGCGGCGGAGCGCTCGTCCACCTCGTCGGTGATCCGCGCCTGGTCCAGGACGTTCGTCAGGCGTGATCCCCGGTAGAGCAACGCGGGGTCGGTCCGGTCCGCCGTGGACCAGGCGCGGGCGTCGGAGGCCAACCGCTGGACGATGCTCGTGCGGTGCCGGTCGGCCTCGATCCAGTCCCGCAGCGTCGGCCACGAGACCAGCAGGGTCTCGTGGCTGATGCGCGTGACGTCCTGGTCGGTCGTGATCAGCCGGGCGTCGGCCAGCGCGCGCAGGGCGGTCGCCGCCGCCTCGACGGGCAGGCCCCGGACCAGGTCGGCGCGGTCGAGGCGCAGCGCCGTGTCGGCGGTGTCCTCTCCCACGCGCACCAGGCGGGGCAGCATCCGCCGGACAGCCTCCCGGGCCGGCTCGTCCAAGGCGTCGAGCACGTCGTCGGCGCTCTTGGCGATGGCACCGCCGATACCGCCGATCTCCCGGTAGTCCCGCACCGTCAACCGGTCGCCCCGGCGCCGCTGCCACGTGGCCCACAACGCGTGCGACATCAGGGGCAGCGCGCCCGGTTCGGCGCCCTGCCGGCGCGTCGCGCCCAACTCGGTCAGGATCAGGTCGGGCAGCGCATCGTCCAGGCGCAGGCCGCCGACGCGCGCGGGTTGCTCGATCGCGGCCCGCAACTGCTCCTGGTCCATCGGCTCGACCAGGAACTGGCGTTCCCGCAGCGCCTCGGCGAACTCCGGGTATCCGGTGGCGTGGGCGTAGAAGTCCGCCCGCAACACACCCACGACCACCGCGCGCTCGGTGTCGCCCAGAGCCGCCAGCGCACCGGCGAAGGCCGCTCGTTCCTCCTCTGCCGGGCACAGGGTGAGCATCTCCTCCAACTGGTCGACCACGACGAGCGTCGGCCGGTCGTCGTCCGGCAACCAGTCCGCCGCACCCGACGGGTCGAGGAGCGCGGCGGTCGTGGCCGAACCGTTCTCGACACCCAGGGCGGCGGCCAGCCGTTCGACCGGGCGTTCGCCGGGCGTGATGGTCGTGCACCGCCATCCCGACAGCTGCCGGACCCGTGGCAGGAGTCCGGCCTGCACCAGGGAGCTCTTGCCGCTGCCGGAAGCGCCGACCACCAGCAGCAGGCCGGGTCCGGCCTGCCGGCGGCGTACCGCGTCGAACAGCTCGTCCGCCGTCCGATCGCGGCCGTGGAACAGCCGGGCGTCGGCCTCGCCGAACGGTGCCAACCCCAGGTACGGGCTCCGCCCTGGCGACTGGGGCCCGGTGTCCTCGTCCGGACTGCGAACGGTCGGGGCGAACGCCGGGTTCGGGGCGAGGACCAGCCGGCCCGTCCGCCCACCCTCCTGGCGGCGGGGGAGTGGTGCGCCACGGGCGCGCATCGCCTGGAAGAGGTGGTCGTAGGTGTCGTCCAGCGTCAACAACGCCCCGCTGCGCGGGTCGCCCCGGTCGAGCAGCCCGATCAGCTCACCGGTGAAGGCGGTGTAGGTCGCCTCGGCAGGTGCCAGCGCCAACTGCTCCGCCGACCCGAGCAGGTAGAACCCGTGCACCGGAGGGCTGTCGAAAATCCCGTCCAGCACCGGGAGACCCGCCTGCGCCCGTCCGGAGAAACAACAATCCAGCACCACGACCAGCGCCGAAGCACGCGCCGACCCCAACGCCTGGCGCAGTTCCAGGTAGGGGTACGCCTGATGACCCGCCAAGCCGGGGGTCAACTCGTCGGTGTTCGTCGCGGCGAGGTACAGCTCACCGCCCGGACCTCGCAACCCGTGGCCGACGTAGTGGACGAACAGGGTCGTCGTCACCTCGGCTGCCGCCTCGGTCACCGCGTGCGCGATTTCCAAGGAGGACGCGGGATCCACGATCAGCCGGACCCGTTCGGCGGGCATCCCGCACACCCGGACGAGGCGATCGGCCAGCGCGCGGGCCGACCTCTCCGCAGAGGGCACCGGGGGCAGGCGCGAGCCACTGTGCGTCGCCGTGGCGATGATCAGCGCACGCGCACCGTTCGCCGCCAGATCGGATCCGCGCACCACACCGTCACCGCCGTTGCCGGTCACCGGGGACCTCGTCCGGTGGTTCGATCGCCTTCAACAACCCCTCGACCTCGGCGCGGACGTCGTCCGGCCGCAGCCCGCGCACCCGCACCGCGTCGACCGACACCTTGGTCCCGTCCGGTCGCTCCAACGTCACCGTGATCCGGCCGGCACGACTGCGCAACCAGGCGATCACCGAGGCCGCCACGGCAGCCGCCGCCCCGCCCGGCCCGAGCGCCACCTCCAGCGCGTCGAGCAGCGGTCCGAGCGTCCCGGTGGGTGGTGCCGACTCGACCGCTTGCACCTTCCCCCTCAACTCGTCGACGTCGGCCAGCCACTCTGCCAACGATTCGAGTTCAGCGAGCCGGTCCTCGGCCTCGACGTCGATCCGCACCAGAAGTCCCCCTGTCGGCCTCCGTGACACGGCGAGGATCCTGCACCACCCGCACCGGGGACGAAACGGATCCTCGTGAAATCAGGCCGTTCAGCCCAATGTATGCGAGTGGAGCGAGAATAGGACGAGCCGGGACGGCGAATCCGATGCAGGAACAGGACCTCTGCGTCGCCAGTGTCCGAAAGCGAACTCAGCAGAAGCCGTTGATTGGACGACTACTTCTGGTCAAACCTACTCGTAGCGTCGCCTCGGACGGTCGAGCCCGCCATCGCGATCGCCGCCTGGGTGGTCGTGACCGGCGGACGAGCCTGCGCCGCTGAGGTGCTCGCGGACGCGCCTTGCCCGCACCGTGGGATGCGGTGCGGGCAAGGCGCATGTCCCGGCCGTGCCGGATGTTTGGCGGACGGTGGGTGGGTCAGGAGTTGGGTCCGGTCACGACGAGCAGGTTGGGGAACCTGCGGCTGCCGTAGCCGGGTCCGCCGTACTGCCGGGAGATCCGGTCGGCGGCCTTGATGTCGTTGGGCGAGAGCTTGATGCAGCCGTTGGAGGCGTAGTCCTGGGCGCCTTCCCAGCAGGTCGGGTCATCGGGCCTGGAGGTGCACTGCTGGCCGCCGTTGCGGGTCATCTCGCTGTGGATGAACAACTCGGTGCGCAGGGTGCCGTTGTGGCACTTCTTGTCGCTGAGGTACCACGCCACACCCTTGATCGCGCTGCCGTTGTAGTCGGCGGCGTGCAGCCTGCCGTCGTAGTTGCCGTTGGGCAGCCAGCCTCGGTTCTTCGCGCAGGAGTTCTTGATCTGCGCTCCGTTGCCCGACCCGGCCCGCCACTGCCCCCGGACGGTGGTGCCCTGCTTCCAGGTCAGCTTGGAGTTCAGCGGTTGCGCGCTGTTCTTCTGGTAGCGGAACTGTCCGCCGGCGGCCGGGGACGCGTCGGCACCCTGCTCGGTCGGTGCGGCGGCCTGGGCGGTGGCGGGGCTCGTGGTTGTGACGGCGAGCAGCGCCGTGGCGGCGAAGGCCAGGCCGAGGGCTCGGGCCAGTCGGGAGGTGTTGGTCACGGTCGTTCTCCTTCGTGTTGTGGGTCAACGCGCCAGCGGCCTGCTGGGGTTGCTGATGGGGTGGACGGAGCGCTGCGGGTGTGGTCGGCCGGCGGCGCAGTGGCCGTCGAGGGTGCAGCGCAGGGCCACGGTGGGCGCGGTTTCGTCGGAGTCGGGATCGCCCAGTGGCGCCCAGCCGACGACCTCGCCCTGGTCGGCGGTGGTGAAGCGGGGTTCGAGGACGCCTTGCCGGTAGCGGTCCGGGTCGACGGCGATGACGTGGGCCAGCCGCAGGGTGCCGCCGGTGAACCGGAACAACGCCAGTCCGGGGCCGGCGCTGGCCACGATCGAGTCGCCCTGCCAGTCCCCGGCGTACAGCAGCCAGTCCACCTGCGTGCCGGTCGCGTCCAGGTCCAGCCGCGCGACCTCGACGCCGGTAGCCAGGTCGAGCACGCGCACCTGCGGGCGGGTGGCGGTGTCGTCGACGAACGCCTTCGTACCGTCCGGGCTGACCGCGATCAGCGATCCGGGACCCAGTTCGCGCACCCGGCCGGGCCCGTCCAGGACGAGCAGGTCCAGGCGCTCGTTGCCGCCCACGCGGCAGGCCAGCAGTGGGGGCCGGCCCAGGGCTGTTGTCCGGGGTCGGGCTGATCGTCCGCCGTGCGGGCGGTTTTCGCGGTGCTGTGGAATACCGTGTATCCCGCTTGTGCATGTGCCGGCTCTGCGACACTGGATCGTGCTTTGGAATGCGGTCACCGCAAAAGTGCGGGAATCGGCGCAGGTCGCGCGTCGCACCGAAGGGCGGCTGTGGTCGTTGCTGGCGGTGGTGGTGCTCCTTTCAGTGGTCACCGGGATTGTGGGCTGGGTGGAGTTCGAGGCACGTAGCGACGGGATCGAGGGGGCCGAGCAGCGGATCGAGGTGGCGGACGCGGCATTGAAAGTGGAGCGTGCACTGGCCACCACCGATGCACTCTCGTTCGACGTGGTGCTGGCGACGGGCGAACGCGTTCCGCACTTGCGCCGCGAGTGGAAGAAGCAGTTGGACGAGGTGTCCAGGGCGCTCGCGCCGCTGATGAAGCGTGGCGTCGGAGAAGGCGTTGAGCTGAACCGCATCTCGGGGATACTCGCGCTTCTCCCCGAGTACGCCGGGACGGTCGAGGCCGGGTGGCGCGAGTTGGAAGCGAAGCACGTCGTGGGCACGGCCTACCTGTCGACCGCCTCCAACCTGGTGCGCGGGAGCTTGCTGGAGATGGCCCAAGCACTGAGGCAAGACCAGGCGACGGCGATCAGGGAGGCGCACGCAGTGGCCTCCGCGCCGCCGTGGGGAACCGCGATCGCGGGAACGGCGTTGCTGGTAACGCTGATCGTGGCGCAGGTATTCGTGACCCGCAGGACACGGCGTCGGGTCAACCTCGGCTTGGTGTCGGCGACCGTGCTGACGTTGTTCATCCTGGCAGGCAGCGGAATTGTGACGGCCTTACTGGCCGTCAAGTCCGACGTGAACGCCGATGCGTCGGCGCACGTCGACAAACTGGCTGAGGCCCTTCGCCAAGTCTGGGCGGTGGACGGAACGCAGGCGCGTACGTTGATCTTTCCCCGCGTTACCGACAGCGGCGAGATGGAGGGGGCACTCCGAGACATCGACAGGGTGGCTGCAGACGAGGGAGACGCCGAGAAGGTTCATCAGGCCACCGATATGTGGCGAAAGGAGCTTGCTCGACCGGACAGTCCGGCGGACGAATTCCAGTCGCTCGCAGAGGGGGCATCCGGCGGTAAGCAGGCCGGGGAGGCGGACGGAGGTCTGAGAGACTTGATTGAGCCCCGGAAGGATGCCGCCAACGATGCCACTCGCTCTGCCCTGGCCCTCTTGGTGCCCTGTGCAGCGGTGGTGGCGTTGGCGATGGCCGGTGCCATCGGGGGTGCCGTGCACGGATTGGGTATGAGGATCAGGGAGTACTACCGATGATCAGGACAGCCGTCCCGTTGTGCGCCTTGATGGTCTTGACCGGCTGCGCGGTCTCCGCGCCGACCCCGGACAAGGTGGCCGGGGCCACCTGGAACTCCGAGGCGGTTGCCCACCCTCCTGGCTTCTCCCCACTTTCGTCGTCGAAGCCCGGTGATCCGAAGTCGCCGTGCGCGACCATTTCTGCCGCCGCCACGCCGCCCCCGACCGCAACGAGCACCTCCGGAGAACCTTGGGAAGCACGCGGCTCGGATAAGGTACTGACGATCGGCGTCGGTCAGTCCACGCAATTGCTCAGTGAGCGAAACCTGGAGGACGGCAGCAGGTCTGGTTTCGAGGTCGGTATCGCCAATCGTGTCGGTGAGCAGTTGATGAGAGACCTCGGTCCGAAGGTCACGGATTATAGACTGGTCAGCCTCCCGACCAGTGATCGTCTGATTGCTCTGGACACCGTCAAGAACGCTGAGAGACGGGCCGAGTGCCCAGGCATCCCCACGGTCGACGTGGTCATCGCCTCCCTCACTGTCAGCAAGGGGCGGGAAGCGGAGTTCGGCATCGCGTTCTCCTCCAGTTACGCGACGACACGCAGTGGTCTGCTCATACCCAAATACCTGGCCCACGACCAGAAGCCCGGCGACAAGATCGTGGACGACTCTGGGGGAGAGCGCACCATGCGGGTGTGCACCGGCAACAACACCACAAACGCCGAGGACCTTCTCGGCAAGACTCCCGACGTCGATCCCGAGGCACTTTACGGCGTCGACGACACCAGCAGTTGCCTGGCCCTGCTCCAACAACGCCGGGTCGATGCGGTGTACTCCGACGTGCTGGTGCTGAAAGGGTTCATGAACCAGCTACCCGGTACGAAGCTGTCCAGCTACAATACCCATGTTGGAGCGACCATTGACGAATACGCCATGGCCACCAGCAATCAGGACTGCGGGCTGTTGAGGGCAGTCAACCGAGCTTTGGAGGCCACCCGCGACCACACTGCGGCCGATTTCGAGAAGTTAATACGCGAATTGCCTTCAGAACATCAACCGCCGGATAAGTCGCCGGCGTCCAGGACGGGTTGTCCCTGAGCGGTCGCAGGACGGCGGTGGGCGGGGCATCGAGGTCGGTTTCGCCGGCGAGCAGCACGTGCTCGCCCGCGCCGTGGTCGAGGTCCTGTCGTGACAGCTCAGGTACACCGGCGACCACGTCCCGCGGCCCGGCTGCCCGCGAGCGCGCGAGCCGGCGCAACCACGGCCCCGTCCACCACGCGGCCGGCAGTTCTGTTCCGACCCCCCGCTACATCGGCGGCGGTACAGGGCGAGTTGCCGGCCGCCGACCGCGCGCCTGCCACCGGGAAGAGGCCAATCCCTCGCCGAGGGGCGGGAGGGCCTCGCCGGTGTCGTGTCGGCCTCGGTGTCACGCCGCCGGTCGTGGACTGGCCGGCCATCGACAGCGACATCACGGTCTCGCTGAACGACCTGTCGCTGCACGCTCAAGTCCTCGCCGGCCAACCTCTGGTGTGCCGTCACGGTGCGGGCCGCGCGGCTATCCCGAGGGTGTCCCGCCTCCGTCGTGGGAGTGTTGCAGCGCTTCGCGGATCGTCTCGCGGAGCCAGCGTTGGGCCGGGTCGGCGTCCAGTCGCGCGTGCCAGAACAGGTGCACGTCCAGTTCCGGCAGGGGCACGGGCAGGGGGAAGTGGCGCAGTCCGAGTGCCGGGGCGAGGTGCTCGGCCAGCCTGCCCGGCACGAGGCCCACGTACCCGCTGGTGGCGACCAGCAGGGCGGCCACCGCGAAGGTGGGCACCACGGCGGCGACGCGGCGGTGCAGGCCCAGCGCCTCCAAGGCGTCGTCCAGCGGACCCCGGGCGCGGCCCCGGCGGGACGCGGAGACGTGTGGGTGGCGGCAGAGCTGCGTGGCCGTGGGGCGGCGGTGGCGGCCCAGGGGGCTGTCGGCGCGGACGATCCCGGCCATCCGCTCGCGGTAGAGCAGGGCCGAGCGGATGTCGGGTGCGGGGGCCTCGCCTACGCCGATGTCCAGGTCCACCGAACCGTCGCGCAGGGCCTCGGCGCTCTCGCTGCCCTCGGCGACGAAGCGCAGGACGACGTTCGGCGCGACGGCGGCGGTGGCCCCGACCGCCGTGGTGACCAGGGTGGCCGCCACGCCGTCGTTGATCCGGATGGTGAAGGTGCGCGACAGTTCCGCGACGGGGATCTCGCGGTCGGCGCTGACCAGTGCGGACGCCTCGTCCAGCAGGGAGCGCACGCGGGGTGCGACGCGCAGCGCGAACGGCGTCGGGGTCATGCCTCGCCCGGAGCGGACCAGGATTGGGTCGTTCATCGCCCGGCGCAGCCGGCCCAGCGCACGGCTGGTCGCCGGGATGGACAGGTGCAGGCGTTCGGACGCGGCCGTGACACCGCCGTCCCGGAGCAGTGCGTCGAACACGCGCAGAAGGTTCAGGTCGAGCTGATCGGGCATTGTTGCATTGTACGCAAGTATGATTGACCAAACTTGCGTGGCACGGGATGTGTCGCGGTTCGTAGCGTCGCGGACATGCAACTCAACGTCCTGAAATCCCCGGCGGCAGCCCGCCCGGTGTCCCAGCGCGGCCTGCTCGCCGTGATGTGCGCCTGCGTGGCGCTCGTGGTCGGGATGGTGGCCGCGATCAACCTCGCCGTGCCGATGCTCGCCTCCAGCGCGCTGCGCCCGTCCGCCTCGGCACTGGTCTGGATCGTCGACGTCTACGTCATCTTCTTCGCCTGCCTGGTGATCCCGGGCGGGGCGGCGGGCGACCGGTTCGGGCGCAAGGGTGTCGTGCTCGCCGGGCTCGGGCTGTTCGCGGTGGGATCGGCGCTGTCGGCGGCGGCACCCGACGTGGCCGTGCTGCTGGTCGGCCGGGCCGTCACGGGGGTCGGCGCAGCGGCCGTCCTGCCCAACACGCTCGCCGTGCTGCTGCACGCCGTCCCGGTCGAGCGCACGGGCACGACCATCGCCGCTTGGGCGTCCATGACGGGGATCGGCGGCGTGCTGGGCAACGTGGGCGGCGGGGCCGTGCTGTCGGGAGGGTCGTGGCGGTGGCTGTTCGTCGCGGCCGTGCCGATCGCGCTGGTGCTGGTCGTGCTGGTGGCCCGGGTCGCGCCGGTGTCCGCCCGGCACGACCGCCGCCTGGACCCGCTGGGCGCGGTGCTGCTGGTCGGCGCGTCGGTGGCGTCGCTGCTGGGCATCGTCCAGGGGCCGGAAGCCGGGTGGGGCAGTCCGGTCGTGATCGGCGGGTTCGTCTTCGCCGCGGTGCTGTTCACCGCGTGGACGCTGGTCGGGTTGAAGCACGAGCACCCGCTGTTCGACCCGCGCCTGTTGCGCCTGCCGGCGCTGCGCAGCGCGTGCCTGGGCATGACGACCGTGTTCTTCGGGATGTTCGCCCTGTTCTACGTCAACGCCTCGTTCCTCCAGTACGGCAAGGGGTTCGGCGTCCTGGGGACCGGGCTGGGGATCATCCCGCTGACGCTCCCGATCATCCTCGGCGGTCGCCACGTCGGGCGGCTGTCGCGGCGCATCGGGGTCGAAGCCACGACGGCGCTCGCGTTCGCGTTCGTCGGCGGGGGACTGCTGGGACTGTCCACCTGCGACGACCGGACCTCGTACGTCGTCTACGCGGCGTGGCTGGTAGCGACGGGCATCGGCGTGACGCTGGCCCTGCCGACGCTGTCCGGTGTCATCGCCGAGTCGCTGCCGCCGGACCAGGCCGGGGTCGGCACCGGGTTGCAGGCCACCACCCGGGAGTTCGGCAGCGCGCTGGGCGTGGCGGTGATTGGCACGATCTTCACCGCGGGGTTCGCCTCGGCGTTGCCGGCGGACCTGCGCGGCGACCACCTGACCGTGGCGCAGGTGCTCGCCGCGAGCCCGGCCGACCGCGCGCACGAGGTGATCGCCGCGTTCGTGTCCGGCACGAGCACGGGGCTGAGGGTGATCGGTCTTGTTGTACTCGGCGTGGGCGCGCTGGTCGTCCTCCAGTCGTGGTGGTCGCACGCCCGGCGCAAGTAGCCGGACGGACTGCCGGTGCGCGTCGGCGGAGGAGGCGGCCGGGTGCCGGCTCGGCCGGTCCGGTCTCTGCTACACCGGGGGTGTGGATCGACGGGTGTGGCAGGCGGTGGCCGGCGGGTGCACGGTGGCGGCGTTCGCGGTGCCGTGGGCGGTGGCGGGGTCGGTGTGGTTCTGGGTGTTCGACCTGCCGGGGTGGCCGGTGTTCGCGGGGCTCGCGGTGCTGATGCACGTGATCGCGCTGCGGTGGCCGGGGGCGGTGGTGCTCGTGGCCTGGGCGTCGGCACGGGGCCCGCGCCGGCGGGACGCCGTCGGCTGAGCCGTGCCGGCCGCAGCTCCGGCCACGGGCCGCAACTACAGTGGGCCGGGTGACGTCGCGTGCGGGGACGACCCGATGAGCAACACCGAGACCGGCCCGGCCGAGGTGCGGTGCGCCGCCGGGCCCGGTGCGGGGGTCGTGGTCGAGGTGCTCGTGCCCCGGGCCGTGCCGCTGGGCGGACCGCGCGCGATGACCGTCCGCCGAACCCTGCCGCAGCGCGGCCGGTCGATGGTCGGCGCGTGGTGCTTCGCCGACCACTACGGCCCCGACGACGTCTCGGCGACCGGCGGCATGGACGTCGCGCCGCACCCGCACACCGGCCTGCAAACGGCGAGCTGGCTGTTCAGCGGCGAGATCGAGCACCGCGACAGCCTCGGCGTGCACGCGGTGGTGCGGCCGGGCGAGCTGAACCTGATGACCGGCGGGCGGGGGATCTGCCACTCCGAGGTGTCCCTGCCGGGGACGACCGTGCTGCACGGCGTGCAGCTGTGGATCGCGCTGCCCGACGCCCACCGCGACGCGCCGCGCGACTTCCAGCACCACCGGCCGGAGCCGGTCGAGCTGCCCGGCGCGACCGCGCGGGTGTTCCTCGGCTCGTTGGCCGGCCGCACGTCCCCGGTGCGGACCTTCACGCCGCTGCTCGGCGCGGAGCTGGTGCTGGCTCCCGGCGCGGTGCTGGCGCCGGCCGTCGACCCGGCGCACGAGCACGCGGTGCTCGTGGACCAGGGCGAGGTGGAGCTGTCCGGTGTGCGCGTGGCGCGCGCCGAACTCGGCTACGCCGCCCCGGGCCGGGAGGTGCTGCACCTGGCGAACCCCGGCCGGTCGGCGGCGCGGGTGGTGCTGCTGGGCGGCGAGCCGTTCGGCGAGGAGATCGTGATGTGGTGGAACTTCGTGGCCCGGGACCACGACGAGGTGGTCCGCTTCCGCGACGAGTGGCAGGCCGCCGCGGACCGCTTCGGCCAGGTGACCGGATACCCGGGCGACCGCCTCCCGGCACCGCCCCTGCCGATGGGCCGCCTCCGCCCCAGGGGGAACCCGCCGCTGCCCGCCGACTGACCCGGCAACCGGGTGGAGCTTCGCCGAAACGGTCCGCGCGGTGATCTCCGACCGGCACCATGTGTCCCCCGGCACGGCGTGGATCGGAGTGGACGTGGCGTTCGAACTCGGCAAGACTCAGGGATTCGTGTTCGAGCACGTGCTGGAGGTCGTCTCCACACCCGGTGTCGTGGGCTCCAAGAGCCTCGTGCACTCGTTCGAGCTCGACCGCCCCGACGAGGGCATCCGCACCGCGCGGATGGTGTGCCCGACGTGCGACCAGCACTTCCTGCTCGACATCCGCAGCACCGAGGCGGCCAAGCGCCGCCGGCGCAACCTGCTGCTGGGCGGGCTCGTGGTGGTGCTGCTGATCGTCGGCGCGACCCAGGCGAGCTTCCTGTCCTCGTTCGCCAAGGCGCTGATCGTCGCGCTGGGCGGCGCGTTCGTCGCGTTGCCGCTGTTGCTCAGCTCGTTCAGCGCCAAGGGGCACAGCGGGTTCCGCCGACTGGGCCCGGACGGCAAGGTGCTCCCCGACTTGGGCGGCCACCGCGTGCAGTGACGCCCCGCCCAGCCGACCGGTCAGCCGAACGCGGTCAGGAAGCGGTCGCGGAACGACTCCATCGGCCACGTGGGGGAGTGCGGTTCCGGTACGGGGCCGGGGGTCCAGCCCCAGCCGGCGAGCCGGTCCACCACCGCCGGGTCGCGCGCCACGACGCCGACCGGCACGTCCCGGCCGGCCCCGCCGCCGGTGACCACCTGCGCCGGCTGGTGGTCGCCCAGGAGCACCAGCACCAGGTCGTCGTCGCGGTGGTCCTCCACGTACGAGACCAGCGTGCCGAGCGAGTACTCCAGCGATCGCCGGTAGTCGGCCCGCACCTGCGCCGGGTCGCGGGTCAGGATCGACCCGGGCTCGTCGGCACCGGAGGCCATCGACCGGTACACCGAGCCGTCGCCGAGGTCGGCGGCGGCGACCGGCGCGGGCACGGGCGTCCACGGCGCGTGGCTGCCGACCAGCGCGACGGTGGCCATCACCGGCTCCGGCGAACCGCCTTCCGCCCGGTCGAGCGCGGCCAGGGTGAACTGGTCGGGTGTGGTGGCGTAGCCGAACCTCGGCCCCCGGTAGCCCAGGTCGGCGGCGGCCATGATCCGCCGGTAGCCGAAGAACGCGCCCTCCGGCCACGCCTGGGTGATGCCGGGCATGACGCCGACGGTGCGCCAGCCCGCCCGGCGGAACGCGCCGCCCAGCGTCAGCCGGTCGCCGCCCACCAGGTTCCGGTACCGCTGCTGGTTGTCCACGCGCAGGCCGGACAGCAGCGTCGCCTGCGCCAGCCAGCTGCCGCCGCCCGCCGTGGGCGAGGTGAGGAAACCGCTGCGCGCGGAGAACCCGGCCGCCGCCACCCGCCGGCCGGCCCCGTCGAGCACGTCCGGCCGCAGTCCGGGGTCCTCCACGGCGGAACGCCCGTAGCTCTCCACGAACACCAGCAGGACCCGCTTGCCCCGCAACGCGGTCAGCAGCCGGTCGCCGGGTACGTCCCGGAACGCGTCCACCGCCGCCTCCGCCGCGAACGCGTCCCGGTCGCCGAGGCCGGCGCGCACGTCGCGGGCGTGGTCGTAGACGAACCGGGCCGCGCTGGTGGAGGCGATCGGGAGGCCGGTGCCGGCGAACGTGATCCACGCCGCCGCCAGCACGAGCACGAGCCGCGTGGACAGCAGCCGCCGCCGGTCCGCCAGCCGGGCCAAGCGCGCCACCGACCACGCCACCAGCGCGACGAGCGCGACCGCGACCAGGACCGCCCCGGCCACCGCGCCGACCGCGCCGGCGGTACCGGCGGTCACCGCCACGTAGTCCACCGCCGGACCCAGCAGCGGCCAGTCCAGCACCAGGTCGAACGGCCGGTACAGCACCACGTCGAACCCGATGTCGAGCACCTTCACCACGGCCAGCAGCCCGGTGCACACCCCGCCGGCCCACGCCGCGCCCCGGCGCCACCGCGCGGGCAGCACCAGCACGAGCACCACGCCGAGCAGCGCCTCCACCGGGACGCGCAGGAACGCCGACCACGAGAACCGCTCCAGGTCACCGGGCGCGAGCAGCACGACCACCACGACCAGCACGGCGAACCCGGTGCCCACCCACCGCCCGCCCCGCCGCCACCCGCCCATTCCCGCCACCCCCCTCGCCCTGGAACCCGCACCGGCAACCCGTCCGACCCACGTCCGCCCCGAAGCGCCACCGCCCACAGGGGAAACGCGCGACCCGCCCGTGCGGTTCAGGTGATCGGTACGGTGGCCCGGTGACCCGACCCCACGTGCTGCTCAGCGTCGCCGTGAGCGTCGACGGCTACATCGACGACGGCGGCGCGGCCCGCTTCCCGCTGTCCAACGCCGAGGACTTCGACCACGTGGACCGCCTGCGCGCGGAGTCCGACGCGATCCTGGTCGGCGCGGGAACGGTCCGCCGGGACAACCCGCGCCTGCTGGTCAACGACCCGGGCCGGCGGGCCGCGCGGGTCGGTGCCGGCCGGCCCGAGCACCCGCTGAAGGTGACCGTCACCGGGTCCGGCGATCTCCCGCCGGACGCGGCTTTCTGGCACCACGGCGGGGAGAAGCGGGTCTACACCACCGAGTCCGGTGCGCCGAAGGTGTCGGCGGCGCTGGCCGGGCTGGCGTCGGTCGCCTGCCTCGGCCCGGAGGTCGACTTCGCCGCGCTCCTGGACGACCTCGGCGCGCTCGGCGTGGGCAGGCTGATGGTGGAGGGCGGCGGCCGGGTGCACACCGCTTTCCTGGCCTCGGGCCTGGCCGACGAGATCCGGATGGCCGTGGCACCGATGCTGATCGGCCGGGCCGCCGCGCCGAGGTTCGTGCACCCGGCGGCGTTCCCGGGCGGTCCGGCCCGGCGCTTCCACCTGGACGGCGTCGAGGTCCTGGGCGACGTCGCCGTGCTGCGCTACTTCCCGAAGCGCGCGGCGACCTGAGCGGTCAGGGCGCGGATCGTGAAACGGCGGAACCAGGCGACGACGGCCGCCACCACCAGCAGGAGTGCCGGCAGCGTCGCATCGCCGTCCAGCAGGAGGAGTTCGGTGCCGACCGCGCCCGCCATCACCCCGGCCAGCCCGAGCGCGGCGAGCCCGCACAGCCGGGGCACCAGCAGCCCCAGCGCGCCCGCGACCTCCAGGGTCCCGGTCAGGTAGCGCAGCCACTGCCCGAACCCGATCTCGTCGAACTTGCGCACGAAACCGTCACCGAACAGCAGAAGCCCGCTGTAGGCGAAGTACGCGGCCAGCGCGACCTGCACACCCCACAGCACCACGGTCCCGGCGCGCACCGGGACGGTCCGGTCAGACACGTGAACACTCCTTCACGACTACGGCCTCGACGGCCACCCGTCCTCTGTTCCGCCACAGCCCCACCACGTCCCGGCCGAACGACCACACCAGCGCGGCCAGCGCCGACCCGACCAGGACCCCCGCGAACGGCACGAGCCCGGAGGCCGCCACCACCAGCAGCACCCCCTGCCCGGCCGCGACGGCCTTGCGCGCGAAGCTCGGCGGCAGCTCCCCGCGCAACCACGGCGCCACCCACGACACCGCGACGAACGCATAACGCATCACCCCGATCGCCAGCACCCACGGCCCCAGGTCCAGCGCCACGTGCGCGCTGAGCACCAGGATCAGGAACGCGTCGACCTCCATGTCGAACCGCGCACCCAGCGGTGACGCGGTGCCGGTGCGGCGGGCGACCAGGCCGTCCACGAAGTCCAGCGCGAGCGCGGCGGACGCCAGCGCCACCAGCAGCGCCACCGGCACGTCCTCGCCCGCCCGGTCGGCGACGAGCGCGGCCACCCCGCCGACCAGGACGCCCCGGGCGAGCGTGACCCGGTCGGCCGGGCCCGGTGACCGGACGCCGGCCCTCAGCATCGCGGCGGCCAGCAGGAACCAGGTGGTCAGGCCGTGGCAGACGCCGACCAGCCAGCCCGCCGGGGCGAGCCCGACCGTGCCGCCGAGCACGCCCAGCAGCAGGACCTGGGCGGCGACCCAGCCGGCCTGGTCCGGGACGGCCGGCGCGGTGGTGTGCTGGAGTGTGATCATCGTGCCCTTCAGGATCGGTCTTCGAGAGGTTTCCGGATGACACGCACCGCACGGGCCCTGTGGTTCACCTCGGCCGGCACCTGCGCGATCCGGTCCGCGCCGCTGCCCGACCCGGGGCCGGGGGAGGTGCTGGTCCGCACCCTGCACACGGCGGTCAGCCGGGGCACCGAGAGCCTGGTGCTGCGCGGCGAGGTGCCGGCCAACCAGCGCTCCGCGATGCGCGCGCCGTTCCAGGAGGGCGACTTCCCGTTCCCGGTCAAGTACGGGTACCTCAACGTCGGGGTGGTCGAGCACGGCCCACCCGCGCTGGTCGGCCGCGCGGTGTTCTGCCTGTACCCGCACCAGACCCGGTACGTGGTGCCCGAGCACGCCGTCACGCCCGTCCCGGACGCGGTGCCGCCGGCGCGCGCGGTGCTCGCCGGCACGGTGGAGACGGCGGTGAACGCCCTGTGGGACGCCCGGCCGAGGGTCGGCGACCGGATCGCGGTGGTCGGCGGCGGGATGGTCGGCTGTTCGGTGGCGGCCCTGCTGGCGCGGTTCCCCGGCGCGCGGGTGCAGCTGGTGGACGTCGACCCGGCGCGGCGGGCCGTCGCCGACGCGCTCGGCGTCGCCTTCGCCACCCCCGGGGAGGCCGAAGGCGGACTGGACCTGGTGGTGCACGCCAGCGCGTCGGAGGCCGGCCTGGAGACGTCGTTGGGCCTGCTCGCGCCGGAAGGCACGGTGCTGGAGCTGAGCTGGTACGGCGACCGGCGGGTCGGCGTGCCGCTGGGGGAGCACTTCCACGCGCGGCGGCTCACCGTCCGGGCGAGCCAGGTGGGCGTGGTCGGCCGCCCGGACCGCAGCAACGCGCAGCGGCTGGCGCTCGCGCTCGACCTGCTCGCCGACCCGGTGTTCGACGCCCTGGTCACCGGCGCGAGCCCGTTCGACGACCTGCCCGGCGTGCTGACGGGGCCGGGCGGGCTGCCCGCCCTGTGCCACCGGGTCGACTACGGTGCCGCGCATGACCGGTGACCCGCTGCCGCGCGCCACGACCACCGACGTCCGGGACCTGGGCGCGGAGGTCGCGGTGCTGCCGGTGGGCAGCTTCGAGCAGCACGGCCCGCACCTGCCGCTGGTGACCGACACCGTCGTGGCGTGCGCGATCGCCGAGGGGGTCGCCGCCGCGCACCCGGTGCTGGCGCTGCCGCCGATCACGATCTCCTGCTCGCACGAGCACGCCGCGTGGCCCGGCACGGTCAGCATCTCGGCGCGGACCCTGCACGCGGTGGTCACCGACGTGGCCGAGTCGCTGCGCCGGTCCGGCGTGCCGAAGCTGGTGCTGGTAAACGGGCACGGCGGCAACCACGTGCTGTCCAACGTCGTGCAGGAGGGGACCGGCCTCGGCCTGTTCCCCGGCCGGTCGGACTGGCACGCCGCGCGCGCGGCGGCGGGGCTGGAGACCTCCGGCCAGAGCGACATGCACGCCGGCGAGCTGGAGACCTCGGTCCTGCTGCACGTGCGCCCGGACCTGGTCGGCCCCGACCGGGTGGACCACCTGGCCGACGAGCGCCCGCACCTGCTGACCCGGGGCCTGCACCACTACACCTCCTCCGGCGTGGTCGGCCGGCCGTCCCTGGCGTCAGCCCGCAAGGGCCGGGACCTGCTGGCGAGCCTGGTCGCCTCGTTCGCCGACCACCTCGCCGCGCTCTGAGCGCGGCACCCGGACGAGCACCCCGGGCAGGGCGGCGAGCAGGGTCAGCGCCCCGTAGCCGACGGCGGTGGCGACGCCCTGCGCCGCGCCCAGCCCGGCCGACCCGAACGCCACCGCCAGGAACGCCTCCCTCGGCCCGAACCCGCCGACGTTCACCGGTACCGCCATCGCCAGCAGCGCGAGCACGAGCAGCGGCACCACCTGCCCGAGTGGCGCCGTGCAGCCCGCAGCGCGGGCGGCGACCACGAACAGCGCGACGTGGCCCGCGACCGCCACCACCGACGAGAGCGCGACCCTGGGCAGGGCGTACCGGGTGAGCAGCGCGCTGCGGGCGTCGCGGAGCGCCCGGCGCAGGGCGGCGCGGACCCGGGGCACCCGGCTCGCCACCACGGCGCCGACCACCAGCGCCGCTGCCGCGCCGATCACCGAGCCGGGCCGCAGGTCGACCGCGACCGGCCGCGCGACCAGCACCACGACCGCGACCAGCACCAATACCACCTGGCCGGCGAACCGCTCGAACACCACCGCCCGCACGCCGCCCCCGACGTCCCCGGAACGCCGGCCGTGGCGCACCGCGCGGTGCACGTCGCCGAGCACCCCGGCGGGCAGCACGGCGTTGAGCAGCAACGCCCGGTAGTAGGCCGGCACGGCCGCGCCGAGCGCGAGCGGCAGCCCGAGCCCGCGCGCCACCACGCACCACCGCCACGCGCTGAGCACCGTGGTGACCAGCCCGATCGCCAGCGCGGCGGCCACCGACCACGGGTCGACCACGCGCAGCCCGTCCAGGAACGCCTCCGACCCCCACCGCCAGGCGAGCGCGGCGAGCACACCGACCGCTGCGACCAGGCGCAGCCACGGCCAGATCATGACGGGAATGCCAGCAGGTCGGTGTGGTGCACGACGACCCGCAGCCCTCCGGTCGACCTGCGCCGCAGGTAGCCGGGAGCGTCGGCGGCCAGTGCCGGGTCCTGTTCCACGGCCGCGCCGACCCAGCCGCGCAGCCACTCGGCGGTCAGCGCGGCGTGCGCCGGGCCCAGTCGCCACGGGCTCGGCCGGGTCTCGACGTGCGCGCCGAGGTCCGCGAACGCCTCCTCGGCGGCCCGCGCCGCGTCCGGCCCGAGCAGACCGGACCGGCGCTGGTGGTCGTTGAACGCGTCCTGGAAGCGCGCGTCGAGCGGGTCGGCGGGGTCCAGTTCGACCCGACCGGCCACGGACAGCGTCAGCAGTGCGGGCACACCCGCTCCTACGCACGCCGCCGCCAAGCCGTTCACCTGCTCGCGGGTCAGCACGTCGAGCAACGCCGACGCGGTGACCAGTGACGTGCCCGCCAGGTCGGCGGCGCGCAGTGCCGACAGGTCGCCCTCGGCGGTCCGCGTCGTCACGCCCGGCCCGGTCACCGCCGCACCCGCCACGGCCAGCAGCCGGGGGTCCCGGTCGTGCAGCACCCAGTGCTGCGCGCCGCCCAGCCGCGCGGAGAGCCACCGCCCCATCGATCCCGTGCCACACCCCAGGTCACGGACGACCACCGGGTCCCGGTTCAGCACGCGGTCGCGGGCCAGGTCCGCCAGCCCGACCGAGCGGGCGGCGGCGTCGGCCGGTTCGCGCAGGGCCAGCCACTCCGGGGCGAAGCCGGGGGAGGTCATGCCCGCAGGTTGGCCAGCACCCGCGCCAGCCCGGCGGTGGTGTCGGCCCACGGGGACAGCTCGGCCCGGCGTCGGAGCGCGGCTTCCCGCAACCCGGCCCGGTCGTCGGCGGAGTGGAACCAGCGGCGCAGCGCCGCCGCCAGCGCGACCGCGTCGCCGGGCGGCACCGACCAGCCGCCGTCGCCCAGCGCGTCGGGCACGGCGGCGGCCACCACGGGCAGCCCCCGGGCCAGCGCCTCGGTCACCACCATCCCGTAGGTCTCGGCGCGGGAGGCCAGCACGACCAGGTCGGCGGCGGCGTAGGCCGCGTCCAGCCGGGTGCCGACCAGCGGCCCGACCAGCTCCACCCGGCCGTCGAGGCCGTGCCGGGTGATCGCGGCGCGGACGGACGCGGCGTGCCGGGGCTCCTGCGGTCCGACGCACGCGCAGCGCCACGGCGCGTCGGCGACCCGGGCCAGCGCCTCGACCAGCACGTCGTGGCCTTTGCGCGGGGTCACCGACGCGACGCAGAGCAGGGCCGACACCCCGTCGGTGCCGGGTGCCCGGGGCGCGGGGTCGACACCCGGCGCGACCACGTGCACCCGGGCCAGCCCGTGGTGGGCGGCCAGCCGTTCGGCGGCGGTCGGCCCGGTGGCCACGACGGCGTCCACCGCGTGCAGGCAGGCCCGCTCCGCCGCGTCGAGCGCCGCCGCCACCGCCGGGTCGAGCCCGGTCTCCTCGGCGAGCGGCAGGTGCACCAGCACGGCGGTGCGCAGCCTGCGGGCGTGCGGTGCCACGACCTCCGGGACGCCGCACGCGACCAGCCCGTCGAGCAGCACCGCCGCGCCGTCGGGCAGCCCGGCCAGCGCGCGGGCGAGGCCGGCGCGCGCGGCGTCGTCGGGCCGGGGCCAGTCCCCGGCGACCACGACGGGCCGCAGCCGGCCGCCGGCCCGGCGGTTGTAGGTGGTGCCGCCGCTGGGCACCCGGCTGTCGGGGACGACGAAGTACCCGGTCACAAGGTCCGCTCGTAGCTCGCCCAGGCGACGTGTGACTCTTGCAGCGACACCTCCACGCCGGACAGGCCGCGCGCGCCCTCGCCGAGGGCGCCCTCGTGCACGCGGGCCACCAGGCAATCGGCGATGTGCTTGGCCAGGAATTCGGTGGTGGTGTTGATCCCGGCGAACTCGGGGACCTCGTCCAGGTTGCGGTAGTTCAGCCCGGCCAGCACGGCGCCCAGCTCCCGGGTGGCCAGGCCGATGTCGACGACGACGTTGTCCTGGTCCAACTCCGGCCGTGTGAACCGCGCGTCCACGACGAACGTTGCACCGTGCAGGCGCTGCGCCGGTCCGAAGACCTCGCCTCGGAAGCTGTGCGCGACCATCACGTGGTCGCGGACGGTGATGCTGAACAGGGTGACCTCCACGGGGGGCGCGAGATGGGCACGACCTGCGGTCGAGCGTAGTGAACGAACCGGCCGGAGCCGGGGGACGAGGGGGACCGCGTGCGGGAGGAAGTGTTCGGCGACGACGAGGTGGCCGAGTCCGGCCTGGTGACCCGGCGGGGCGCGTTCCGGGCGGTGGCCTTCCGGGCGGACGGCCACGAGCACCTGGCCCTGGTGCTCGGGCAGGTGCGGTCGGGGGAGGACGTGCTGGTGCGCGTGCACTCGGAGTGCCTGACGGGCGACATCTTCGGCGCGGTGCGCTGCGAGTGCGGGGAGCAGCTCACCGCCGCGCTGGACGCGGTGGTGGGCGAGGGCCGGGGCGTCCTGGTGTACCTGCGCGGGCACGAGGGCCGGGGCATCGGCCTGGTGGAGAAGGTCCGCACGCACGTCCTGCAGGACGAGCACGGCCTCGACACGGTCGACTCGGCCACCGAGCTGGGCCTGCCGGTCGACGTCCGCGACTACCGCCCGGCCGCGCTGGTGCTGCGGCACCTGGGGGTGCGCTCGGTGCGCCTGCTGTCGAACAACCCGGACAAGGTCCGCGCGCTGGAGGAGCACGGCGTCCCGGTCACCGCGCGGGTGCCGCTGCTGGTGCCGCCCACCGACCACAACATCGGCTACCTGACCGCCAAGCGCGACCGACTCGGCCACGACCTGCCCCAGGTCGCCGACCGCTGAACGCGGCGGCCCCGGTTCCGAACACGCTCGGTGAATGTCGACGGGTCGTCTTGCGGTTTCACGGCGGACGTCGTCGCGCACTTCTCCGGTCCATTGGAGAATGAAATAGCCGATTCTTCGGCCAAGGCATTGCAGAACGGCCCCTGAGCCTTCCAGCGGGCGCTGGACCGGCCTTCTACCTGCAGTATCGTGGCGGAGCGTGTTTTTCAACGTCGGCTCAGGCCGCCTGTGAAAGGCACTCCATTGCCCGGATCGGCCGGTGCGGGGCACAGTTGGCGGCACGGCGGGAGGAATCCCGCCGGTCGGGGACGGGCCATTGATCGAGCGCAAGTCGTTTCTCCGCGCGCTTTCTCCCTGTGGTGGCCCGCCCCGGTTGCGAAAGGTTGACACCGTGTCCCGAAACCGCGTGCTCGGCGCAGCGGCCCTTTCCTGCCTGATCCCGGCGACCCTGCTGGCGGGCGGCACGACCGCGTCCGCCGCCGGGTCCGACTACCAGCCCGAGATGGTCGCGGCCCTCGCCCGCACCCTCGGCGTCAGCGACACCGAGGCCGTGCAGCGGCTCGACCGCGAGGCCGCCCAGCAGCGCGGGCTCGCCGACCTGGTCGCCGGCGGCGTGCGCGTCGACGGCGCGTACTTCGACGGCTCCGGCACCCTGACGGTGAACGTCGACCGGGCCGGCGCGGACCGCGCCCGCGCGGCCGGGCTGGCGGCGCGCACGCCGGCTCGGGGCGAGCGGGCCCTCGACGCCGTGCAGGCCGACCTCGACCGGCTCGCCGAGGGCAAGGTGCCCGCCGGCATCGCCTCGTGGGGCGTCGACGTGGCGTCGGACGTCGTCACCATCCAGGTGGTCGACCCCTCCCGGCCACTGGCGAAGGACTTCCTGGCCTCGGCCGCGCGGCACGGCTCGGCGGTGCGCGTGGAGCGGGTCGCGCAGACCCTGAGCACGCAGGTCGCCGTCTACCCGGGCAGCAAGATGACGATCAACGGCGGCTCGGGCTACTGCTCGGTCGGCTTCGGCGCGCGCACCAGCTCCGGCGCCCAGTACCTGGTGACCGCCGGGCACTGCGTCGCGGGCCTGCCGACGCTGCACCTCGACGGCACCCGGTTCGCCAAGGGCGCCGGCACCCGCTACGCGCTGGGCCGGGACAGCGTCGACATGGGCGTGGCGAAGGTCGACTCCGGCAGCTCGATCACCACCCAGGTCGGCACCTGGGGCGCGGCGGGCCTGGTGAGCGTCAAGGGCGGCAGCCGGGGTGCGGTCGGGGCGTCGATCTGCAAGTCCGGCGCGACCACCGGGTGGACCTGCGGTTCGATCACCGGCTACAACCAGACCGTCACCTACACCGACCCGAACGGCGGTCCCTCGACCGTGGTTCGCGGGCTGGGCAAGTCGACCGTCTGCACCATGGGCGGCGACAGCGGCGGGGCCTACATCTCCGGCACCCAGGCCCAGGGCATGACCTCCGGCGGGCCCACCGGCCAGCAGTGCACCTTCAACGGCGGGGTGCAGAGCGGCAAGTCCTCGTACTTCCAGCCGCTCGGCGACGCCCTGTCCTACTACGGGCTGACGCTCAACGTGAGGTAAGCCCAGCGTGACGACGTGAATACCGATACCCCCAAAAGGGGGTATCGGTATTCACCAATTTGGGTGATAATCGTTAGTCGTGGCAGCTCCTCAGGAACGTCCCGGCCCCGAGCAGGTCCTCAGCCAGGAGAAGTTCGCCGACGCCCTGCGGGCCGCGATCGCCCGGCGCGACCTCACCCTGGACCGCATCCGCGCGCGGCTCGCCGAACGCGGCGTCGAGATCAGCCTCGCCACCCTCAGCTACTGGCAGCAGGGCCGCAGCCGCCCCGAGCGGCCGAAGTCGCTGCGCGCGCTGCGCGAGCTGGAGGCGATCCTCGACCTGCCCCCCAACACCCTGTTCGACTTCCTCGAACCCCGCAGGCCCCGGGGCCGGTGGCTGGCCGAACCCGGCCTGAGCTTCGCCGCGCTCTACGGCGAGGACTCGCCGGCGCGGGCCGTGCTCGGCGACGGGTTCGCCAACCCCAACCCCGACGTGGCCGTGCTGTCGACAACCGAGCAGTGCTTCGTCGACGCCCGCCGGTCGCTGCGCGGGATCGCCACCCGGCAGGTGCTGCGGGGCGTCAACAACGGCTGCGACCGGCTGCTCGTCGTGCACGGCGTGACCGAGGGCGACGTGATGCCGCACGACCTCGTCGTGCGCGGCGGCGCGCTGGCCGACCTGCGGGTGGACGACGAGGCCGGCTACGTCGCCGCCGAGATCCACCTCGGCCGCGCGCTGGCCAAGAACGAGACGGCCGTGGTCGAGTACGACTGGCGGATGGGCGGGTGCGACGTGCCGTCCCGCCACCACGAGCGGCTCATGCGCACCGCCACCAGCAGCTACCTGCTCCAGGTGTTCTTCGACGGGGCCACCCTGCCCGCGCGCTGCTACGAGTACCGGCGGGCGAAGGTCGACGCGCCGACCGAGGGCCGACGCCGCCTGCCGATCGACCCGGCCCGGTCCGTCCACTCGTTCCAGGCGAAGTCGCAGCCGGGCATCTACGGCATCTCCTGGGAGTGGGCCTGACCCGGGGTCACGCCCGGGCGAGCGCGGCGACGCCCAGCACCACCAGCGCCACCACCTTGACCACCTCCAGCGCCACGTAGACCAGGTGCGCGCGGGAGCGCGGCGGGTCCTCGCCCGCCAGCACCCGGTCCGACCGCCGGCTCAGCACCGGGCGCACCGCCGCGAGCTGCACCGCCAGCACGACCACGGCCGCGCCGGCCGCACCCCACACCCAGGCGGGCGGCGAACCCGCCACCGCCGCGACCAGCACCACGGCGGACAGCACGACCTCGGCGGCGTTGAGCGCCCGGAACACGATCCGCCCGATGCCCAGGCCGACCACCACGGTCACGCCCGGGGCCCGGAACTTGAGCGGCGCCTCCAGGAACGAGATCGCCAGCACCATCCCCAGCCACAGCCAGGCCGCGCCCGCGACCACGGGCGCGGCGCTCACCGGGACCCTCCGTCCGCGCCGCACCGGGGGCACACGGCCGCCGGCTCGCCGTCGTCCAGGAACCCGCACTCCGGGCACACCTCCGACAGCCGGCACGCCGGGTCGCCGCCCTCCTGCCGGGGCACCTGCACGCGCTCCTCGCCGGGCTCCGCCACCGTTGCGCCTCCGCCCACCCGCCGGTTCCGTCCGAGGAGGCCATTGTGCCCGCCCGGGACCGCCGCCGGTCAGTGGTTCGCGGCGAGCGCCCGGCCGATGTAGTGCGCGCTGAGCGTGGCGAAGATGTACGCCTGGAGGACCTGGATCAGCGCCTCCAGCAGGGTGATCCCGATGGCCAGCGCGAAGCTGATCAGCGACACCGGTTTCACCAGCGGTCCGGCGTGCAGCAGCAGGAACTCGCCGCCGAGCACGAACACCACCACCAGCAGGTGGCCCGCGAACATCGCCGCGAACACCCGGATGGCCAGGTTCACCGGGTCGAAGAAGAACTTCAGGATGATCTCGGTCGGGATCAGCAGGAACCACAGCACCGGCTTCGGCACGCCCGGGTAGACGAACTGGTTGCGCAGGTAGCCGCGCAGCCCGTGCCGCCGGATGCCGACCACGTGGTAGGTCGGGAACACCAGCAGCAGGGCCAGCGCCATCGGGAACCCGACGTGCGCCATGGTCGGGAACTGGATCAGCGGGATGATCCCGAAGATGTTGTTCACCAGCACGAACGTGAACAGCGACAGGATGAACGGCACGTACGGCGCGAAGTCCTTGCCGCCGATCTGCTCCCGCGCGATGGTGTTGCGGCCGAAGTCGTAGACCGACTCGGCGGCGAACTGGACGCGCGTCGGCACGATCTTCAGCCGGCGCGTGGTGATCAGGAAGAACCCCGCGATGATCACGGTCGACAGCACGACCAGGACCATCGGTTTCGTGACCCCGCCGAAGATCTCCGGCGGGAACAGGTCCCCCGCGCCGGGTGGGGTGAAGGTGGTGTCGGCCATGGGCGCCCCCCGTCCAAGGTCTTGACGCCGATTTTACCGGGTGCGGCGGTGCGGGCGGGCGATTTCGCGCTCGGCGATCAGGCCGTGGCGCCATGCGCCGGACCCGGCCGCAGCGCGGGTTCGCGGGTGGTCCGCACGACCCGCCGGCGCTCTAGGGTGGCGCCATGGATGTCGATCGCCCCGCCCGCGTCGCAGAGGGCCTCCGGTCGTTCTTCGCCGACGACCTGGTGGAGGGGTCCGTCCTCGACCTGTTCCACCGGGTCGCCACGACCGTGCCCGCCTACCGGCGGTTCCTCGCCGCGCACGGGGTCGACCCGGCCGGCGTGGTCACCGTGGACGACTTCCGCCGGCTCCCGTTGACCGACAAGGACAACTACCACCGCCGCCACCCGCTGCCCGACCTGTGCCGCGACGGCCGGCTCGACGGGTGCGACCTGGTGGCCGTGTCGTCCGGGTCCAGCGGGCGGCCGACGGTGTGGCCGCGCTCCCTGGTCGACGAACTGGCCGTCGCCCGCCGGTTCGAGCAGGTGTTCCGCGACGGGTTCCGCGCCCACGAGCGCAGCACGCTCGCCGTGGTGTGCTTCCCGCTCGGCACCTGGGTCGGCGGGTTGTTCACCACCGCGTGCGTGCGGCACCTGGCGGCCAAGGGCTACCCGGTCACCACCGTCGCGCCCGGCAACAACAAGGCCGAGGTCCTGCGCGTGCTGCCGGAGCTGGCCGGGCACTTCGACCAGGTCGTGCTGCTGGGCTACCCGCCGTTCGTCAAGGACGTGGTCGACTCCGCCGGGTTCGACTGGGCGCCGCTCCACGTGAAGCTGGTGCTGGCGGGCGAGGTGTTCAGCGAGGAGTGGCGCACGCTGGTGGCCGGCCGGCTGGGCATCGCCGACCCGGTGCGCGACACCGCGTCGCTCTACGGCACGGCGGACGCGGGCGTGCTGGGCAACGAGACGCCGCTGTCGGTGTCGGTGCGCCGCTTCCTCGCCGGGCGGCCGGACCTGGCGCGCGAGCTGTTCGGCGGCTCGCGGCTGCCCACGCTCGTCCAGTACGACCCGGCGAGCCGGTACTTCGAGGTGTCCGAGGGCACCCTGCTGTTCTCCGGCGACAACGGGATACCGCTGATCCGCTACCACATCGCCGACGAGGGCGGCGTCCTGTCCTCTGTGGACATGCAGGAGTTCCTCCGCCGCAACGGGTGCGACATACCGTTCTACAACGACATGCCGTTCGTGTTCGTCTTCGGGCGGTCGATGTTCACGGTGTCGTACTTCGGGGCGAACGTGTACCCGGAGAACGTCTCGGTCGGCTTGGAGCAGCCCGGCGTCAGCGACCTGGTGACCGGGAAGTTCGTGCTGGAGACGGTGTCGGACGCCGACGAGGACACCGTGCTGCGGGTGACCGTCGAGCTGGCACCCGGCCGCACCGCCGACCCGGGCGAGGTCGCCGAGTCGATCCGCGCGCACCTGGTGCGGCTCAACAGCGAGTTCGCGCACTACGTCCCGGCCGGGCGGCAGCGGCCCGAGGTGGTGCTGCGGCCGGCCGGCGACCCCGAGCACTTCCCGGTCGGCGTCAAGCACCGCTACACCCGGCCCCGCGCAGCCGCGCCGTCCACAGTGGCCGACCGCGCGCCCGGCTGACTTAAGGTCGGGAAAGGTCATCCGGGTGAAGGGGGACGTGGTGGAGATCCGTCGAGGTGGGCCGGCCGACCTGGGCGCGCTGCTGGGGATGCTGGACGGCGCGGTGGCGTGGCTGTCCGCGTCGGGCCGCACCGGCCAGTGGGGCAGCGAACCGTGGTCGGCGGACGAGCAGCGGTCCGCGCGGATGGCCGACCGGGTGCGCGAGGACGTGGTGTGGGTGGCCGAGGTCGACGGTGCGCCGGCCGGCGTGCTCACCCACTCCCACCAGGCGCCGGAGTACGTGCCCGAGGCCGACGAGCCCGAGCTGTACGTGCGCGTCCTGGTGACCTCGCGCGCGTTCACCGGGCGCGGCGTCGGGACCGCGCTGCTCGACCACGCCCGTGGTCAGGCCCGCGCGCAGGGCGTCGGGCTGGTGCGGGTGGACTGCTACGCGGGTGGCGACGGCCGGCTGGTGCGGTACTACGAGCGCAACGGTTTCGAGCGGGTGCGCGAGTTCTCGGTGCGGGACTGGCCGGGGCAGCTCCTGGCCGACCGGGTCACGCCGGGGCCCAGCGCCACAGCGGCGGACCGGTGAGCGCGGCGGCGTACAGCTCGCCGCCCGGCCCGACCGCGAGCTGGTGCGGGTCGGCGGACTGGTCGGCCAACGCCCACCGGCCGGTGACGGAACCGTTGTCCGCCAGGGACACCACGTACCCGCGCCGCTGCCCGCCGGCCACGTCGAGCGCGTCGCCGCCGTCGAGCACGTAGAGGGTGTCGGCGGGCCCGACGGCCACGTCGTAGGGTCGGCCGATCTCCGGCGACGCGTGCGTCACGAGGTGCCGGCCGTCCCGGTCGAACACCTGCACGCGCGCGTTGCGGCGGTCGGCCACCACCACGTCCCCGTTGCGGCGCAAGGCGATGCCGTGCGGGATGGCGAACTCGCCCGCCCCGTCGCCCAGCGCGCCCCACTCGGCGGTGAACCGGTCGCCGTCGAACCGGGCCACCCGGGAGTTGCGGTAGCCGTCCGCGACGTAGGCGAGGTCGTCGGGCGCGACGGCCACGTCGGTCGGGCGGGCGAAGATGTAGGGGTCGCCGGTGCACGGGAGGTTGGTCAGCTCGTTGCGCACCGCCAGGCAGGTGTCCAGGCCGAACCCGTAGTCGTGCCCGATGGTCCGGTCGGGGGTGCCGTCCGGCCGGCACACGGTGACCTCGTTCGTCGTCACGTCGGTGATCCACAGCCGGCCCCGGCGGTCCGAGGAGATCGCGTGCGGCGCGGTGAACCTGCCCGCGCCCCAGGTGCCGCGCACCTCGCCGGTCGCCGCGTCGAGCACCACGACCGGGTCGACCGCCAGCGGCGAGGTCGCCGCGAACCCGGCTCCGCCCCGGTGCAGCAGCAGGACCTCGCCCCGGTCGGTCACCGTCACGCCGGTCCCACCGCGCGCCTCGGCCGGCAGCGCGCCCCACGGGCGCAGCACGCGGTCCGAGGCGCGGTCCGCGTCGGCCACCACCGCCGCGCCGGGCGGGTTGCCGCGCAGGGCGAATCCCGTTGCGGCCAGGGGCAGACCGACCAGCAGTGAACGCCGCGTGATGGTCCGGACCCGGTGCGTGGTCGGGTCGGCTTCCTTGGGGTGCATCGGTTTGCTCTTCCGCCGGAGGTCCGCCCAGTGTGGAGCGCCGACCGCCGCGCGCCATCGGGGATCCCCCCGATCCGCCGCACGGGGGCACCCGGACCGGGGTCGGGGTTGCGCCGGTTGGGCCGGCCCGCGCGCGGAGCCCTTCGTCAGACCGCAGCGACCTGGGCCGGCCCCGTTCCGGATCGGACCCCCGGCGCGCATCGTCGCAGGCCGGAAGTTCCTCGCGGGCAGGGGAGTGGGTCGTCATGTCGGTGCTGGTGCTGGGACGGCCGGCGGTCCGGGCGGGCGGTGTGGTCCGCCACCCCGCGCGGCGGATGGTGCGCGTCCTGCTGGGCGTGCTGGCGGTGCGGGCCAACCGGGCGCTGCCGCTGGAGTGGATCATCGACGCGCTGTGGCCGGTGCGCCCGCCCGCGTCGGCCGCCGCGAACGTGCGCAGCCACCTCGCCGAGCTGCGCCGGCTGCTGGACGCGGTCGACCCGGACGGGGCGGGCATCGTCACCTCGCGCGCCGGCTACGTGCTCGCGGCCGACCCGGACGTGGTGGACGTGACGCAGTTCCAGCACCTGCTGGCCGAGGGCCGCGAGCTGCGCGCGTGCGGCGCGGACGCGGACGCGGCCCGCTGCCTGGCCCGCGCGGTGGGCCTGTGGCGCGGCCCGGTGATGTCCGGCGCACCCGTCCCGGACGTGGTGCGGCCGGACGTGACCGTGCTGGACGAGCAGCGGCTGTGCGCGATCGAGGACCTGGCCGAGGTGCGGCTCGCACTGGGGTGCGCCCACGACCTGGTGCCCGCGCTCGCGGGCCTGGTGGTCGAGCACCCGCTGCGGGAGCGGTTGTGGCACAACCTGGTCGGCGCGCTCGCGGCGGCCGGGCGGCGCACCGAGGCGCTCGCGGTATACCAGCGGCTGGTGCGGGTGCTGGACTCGGAGCTGGGCGTTGAGCCGAGCGCGTCGACCGCCGCGCTGTACGAGGCCGTTCGGCGCGACCGGCGCGGCTGAACGCCGGAAGGCCACTTCGCCGTGTGCGCTCCCGTGTGCACCGCATTTCTACACTCGCCGCTCCTGCTGAGGAAGGAGTACGGATGACTGCCGCACTGCTGCTCGACGCCGACGAGGTGGTGGCCCGCTGGCGGGCCGGCCTCGACGAGCCGGACAACCCGGCCGGCCCGCTGTTCGCCAACGGCGAGTTCGCCGAGGGCGACATCGTGGCGTGCAACCCGCCGGGCAGCCGCTGCTCGTCGTGCACCGCGTCCCGCCCGGTGTACTGCTGCTGACCCCGGCATGACCCGCGACGAGGTCGGCGAACTCGACCGAACCCTGGAATGGCTGCTCGGCCCGGCGACGGACCGGCTGTCCCGCTGCCTGGCCGAGGTCGCCGGCCTCGGCGCGGCCGAGGCGCGCGCCGTGCTCGACGCCGCCCGTGCCGTCCTGCTGGACGTGGTGCGGCGCAAGGTGGTCCGCGTCCTGGTCCTGGAGCTGAACGCGGCCCGCGTGACGGGTGCGCTGACCGCCGACGACCCGGCCGGCCGCTGGGCGGAGTTCCTGGCGGTGGCCGCGCGGGAGTCGTACTGGCACGACCTGACCCGCCACTACCCGCACCTGGTCACCCGGCTGCGGACGACCGTGGACCACCGGGTGGCCGCGATCGCGGTGCTGGCCCGGCGCTTCGCCGAGGACCGGCCCCGGCTGGCCGCGCTGCTGGGCGCCGAGGCGGGCGAGCTGCGCAAGGTGGAGTTCGGCGCGGGCGACAGCCACCGGGGCGGTCACTCGGTGACGCTGGTGCACTGCACGGGCGGCACCGTGGTCTACAAGCCGCGCCCGATGGAGGTGGACGACCGGTTGGCCGGCCTGCTCGCCGTGCTGACCGGCGGCGACCGGCACCCGATCCGGGTGCCGGCGGCGGTGGTCCGGGACGGCTACGGCTGGGCCGAGCACGTCGACCACCGGTACTGCGCGAGCGAGGACGAGCTGGCCGTGTTCTACACCAACCTGGGGCACTGGCTGGCCGTCATGCGGCTGGTGTCCGGGACCGACCTGCACGCCGAGAACATCATCGCGTGCGGCCCGGTGCCGGTCGTGGTGGACTGCGAGAGCGTGTTCACGCCCCGCCCGCCGCACCCGCCGACGGGCGCGGGCGAGGCCACCGACCGGGTGGCCGAGCAGCTCACCCGGACCGTGCTGCGCACCGGCCTGCTGCCCGGCCGGGGAGCGGGGCTGGGGTGGCGCGGCGTGGACGGGTCGGCGATGGGCGGCCTGCCCGGCGAGCAGCCCGCGATCGGCCTGCCGGACCTGGTGGGCGCGGGCACCGACACCGCGCGGGTGGCGATCGTGCCGCAGCAGCTCCCGCCGACCCGCAACCTGCCGGGCCCGCGCCCCCGGCTTGCCCGGTACTGGCCGGCGGTGGTCGCCGGGTTCGACGCGATGGCCGGGCGGATCACCCGGCTGGACCGGGACGGGGAGCTGGCCCCGCTGCTGGCCGGGTTCGCCGACTGCGTGGTGCGGGTCATCGTCCGGGACACCGAGTCCTACACCGAGCTGGCCCGGATGCTGTGGCACCCGGCCGGCCTGCACGACCAGGACGCCGCCGAGCGCAGGGCGCGCGCCCTGCTGGCCCGGCACTCGATGAACACGCGGGGCCCCGGCGACCCGGGCGTGCACGCCGCCGAGGTCGCGGAGCTGCTGGTCGGCGACATCCCGGTGTTCACCACGACCCCGGCCGAGGGGTGGCTGCACACCCCCGGCGGGTTGGTCTGCGGCCCGAGGGTGGACCAGGTGGCGCTCGCGCTGCAGGACTGGCGCACCGCCGACCTGGCCCTGGAACGCCGGGTCACGCACGCCGCCCTGGTCAGCGCCTACCTCAACCAGGGCGCGGAACCCGAGCTGGGCCGGCTGCCCGCCCCGCCGCCGGACCCCGCCCGGCTCGACGCGCGCCGCCGGGCGCTGGCCGCGCGCCTGATGTGCGAGCTGGCCGGCGAGGCGGTCCGGGGAGCGGACGGCACGGCCACCTGGTTCGCCCCGGTCCTGGACCGCTCCGGCTGGCAGACCACCCCGCTCACCCCCGACCTCTACGGCGGCACGCTCGGCGTGGCGGTGCTGCTGGCCGGCTACCGGCACGAGGTCGCGGCGGGCCGCGCGGACCCCGTCGCCGACGTGGACGACCTGCTGGCCGAGACCGTGCGCACCGCGCGGCTGACCCAGCGCTGGTGGGCCGGGCAGGCCGAGCACACCCGCCGCCGCCCCGACCCGACCGGCGGCTACATCGGCCTCGGCTCGCAGATCTGGTGCTGGCTCGCGCTCGACCGCCTCGGGCTCGACACCGCGCACCGCGCCGGCCCCGCGCGGCACCGGACCGCCGCCGCGCACCCGGCCGACCTCGGCACCGGCGGCAACGCGGTGGAGGACGCGGTGTTCCTGGCCCACCAGATGCCCGCCGCGATCGCCGCGAGCGAGGGCCCCGACCTGGTCGTCGGCACGGCCGGCGCGATCGTCCCGCTGCTCCTGCTCGCCGAGCGGACCGGCGACGACCGGTGGGCCGACCTGGCCGTGCGCGCCGGGGACGTGCTCGCCGCCGACGCGGTGGTGACCGGCGGCCGGGCGCGGTGGGCCGCGCCGAACTGGCCGGACGGCATCGGCGGCTTCGCGCACGGCGCCACCGGCATCGGGTGGGCGCTCGGGCGGCTCGCCGGCGCGACCGGCGAACGCCGCTTCGCCGACCTCGCGCGGGCTGCCGCCGCCTACGAGGAGACCTGGTACGACGCCGGGCGCGGGGCGTGGCTGGACCCGCGCGAGCCCGACACCGTCGCCGCCGCCTGGTGCCACGGCGCGGTCGGCGTCGGCCTGGCCACCGACGACCCCGACGTGCTGCGGCGCGCGGCGGCGTCCGCGCTGCGCGACGGCATCGGCTGGACGCACACCCTGTGCCACGGCGACCTGGGCACCTGGGAGCTGCTGACCACGGCGCTGGCGGCGGGCGCGGCACCGGACGGCCTGGACCGGGCCGGGCTGGACGCGATGGTGCTGGGCAGCCTGGAGGCCAACGGGCCCACCACCGGCCTGGCCCGCGAGGTGTACTCGCCCAGCGTCATGTCCGGCTCCGGCGGCATCGCCTACCAGCTGCTGCGGATGCACCCCGGCTGCGACCTGCCGTCCGTGCTGCTGCCGGACGGCGGTCCGGCCCGGTGACCGGGGAAGCCGACCCGCGCGACGGCGCGCTGGTCACCCCGCACTGGCAGCTCGACGACACCGACCGCGCGCCGCGCCGCACGCTGCGCGGCCTGCCCTCGGCCACCTGGCCGGTGCTGGCCCTGGTCCGCCGCGCCGCGCCCGGCCCGGCGCTCGCCGTCGTGGTCATGCAACTGGTGGCCGGGGCGTCGGCCGCGTTCGGCCTGTTCGCCACGACCGGTGTGCTGACCGAGCTGCTCGCCGGCGGGCCGACCGCCGACCGGGTCGTCGCCGCGCTGCCGCAGCTGCTGGTGGTGGGCGCGGCGTTCGGGCTGCGCGGCGCGATGGACGTCGGCGTGGCGCTGGCGCACGCCCGGATCACGCCCGCCGTGCGGCGGCTGGCCGAGGAGCGCCTGTACGCGGCCAGCCTGGGCGCGGACCTGGCGTCCTTCGACGACGCCCGGTTCTACGACCGGATGCACCGGGCCCGTGACCGGGGCCTGTTCTTCCTGGAGCGCGCCGCCGACAACCTGGTCGAGCTGATCGGCTCGCTGCTGGGCATCGCGGCGGCGGCGAGCAGCCTCGCCGCGCTGCACCCCGTGCTGCTGCCGGTGCTGCTGCTGGCGGTGGTCCCCGACGGGTGGGCGGTGCAGCGCGCCGCGCGGCTGGCGTACGCGAGCGTCGGCAGGACCGTCGCGCTGGACCGGCGCGTGCAGATGGTGTCGGACCTGGCGACGGAGCGCGACCCGGCCGCCGAGGTCCGGGCGTACCGGGCGGAGCCGTTCGTGCTGCACGAGTACCGCGTCGCGGCGGACCCGCTGCGCGACGAGGAGGTCCGGCTGGCCACCGCGCAGGCTAGGGTGCGCGGGATCGGCCGCGCGCTGGCGGGCATCGGCCTGGCGGTGACCTACGCGGTGCTGGGCCTGCTGGTCTCCCGGGGCTGGGTGCCGCTCGCGGTCGCGGGCACCGCCGTGATCGCCGTGCGGGTCGCCACGACCGCCCTCAACCGGCTGGTGCTGGCCGCGAACCAGTTGGTGGAGCAGGGCCTGTACGTCGCGGACTACCAGGACTTCCTGGCCGCCGCGCAGACCCCGCCCGGCGGGTCGGCCGACCCGGTGGACCCCGGCCGGGTCGTGCTCGACCGGGTCACGTTCGGCTACCCGGGCAGCGACCGGGCGGCGGTCCGCGACGTCACGCTGACCATCGAACCGGGGGAGACCGTCGCGCTGGTGGGGGAGAACGGCTCCGGCAAGACCACGCTGGCCAAGCTGATCGCGGGCCTCTACCCGCCGACGGCCGGCCGGGTCCGGTGGGGCGACCGCGACCTGGCCGACGTGGACCGGGGGCAGGCCGCCGACCGGGTGATGATGGTGCTCCAGGACCCGATCCGCTGGCCGCACACCGCGCGGGTGAACGTCCGCGTCGGCCGGCACGAGCGCCCAGACCCGTCCGGTGCGGCGGTGCGCCGCGCGGCCGGCCAGGCGGGTGCCGACGAGGTCGTCGCCGGCCTGCCCGACGCGTGGGAGACGTTGCTGTCCAAGCAGTTCCGGGGCGGTGTGGAGCTGTCCGGCGGGCAGTGGCAGCGGCTCGCCGTGGCCCGGGGGCTCTACCGCGACGCGCCGCTGCTGATCTGGGACGAGCCGACCGCGCCGCTGGACGCCAAGGCCGAGTTCGCGGTGTACGAGTCGCTGCGGGCGCTGGCCGCCGACCGGACCGTCGTGCTGATCACGCACCGGCTCGCCAGCGTGCGGCACGCGGACCGCATCCTGCTGCTGCACGACGGGCGGCTGGTCGAGCAGGGCACGCACGCCGAACTGCTGGCCGCCGGTGGCCGGTACGCCGAGCTGTACGAGCTGCAGAGCCGGATGTACGCCGATGCTTGACCTCGTGGGACCGGGGGACCAGCGCTACGACCTGTCCCGCAGCCAGTTCATCGGCCGCCCGGTCGAGGTGCTGCCCCGCGCGGTCGCCCGCTGCGCCTCGGCCGAGGACGTCGCCGAGGCGCTGGCCCACGCCCGCTCGCGCGGGCTGCCGTTCGCCGTCCGCGCCGGCGGGCACAGCAACGCCGGCCACTCCAGCACGTCCGGGCTGCTGGTCGACGTGACCCCGGCCGACCGGGTCGACGTGGTCGACGGCCTGGTCACGGTCGGCGGCGGCGTGCGGATCGGCCGGCTGGCCGCCGTGCTGGCCCCGCTGCGCCGACTGGTCCCGGCCGGGTCGTGCCCCTCGGTGGGGGTGGTCGGCGCGGCGCTGGGCGGCGGGTTCGGCAGCCACGGCCGCTTGCACGGCCTGACGTGCGACGCGCTGGTGTCGGCGGAGGTCGTGCTGGGCGACGGCCGGGTGGTGCGCGCGGAGGACGAGCCCGACCTGCTGTGGGCGCTGCGCGGGGCCGGGGGTGCCCGGTTCGGCGTGGTGATCTCGGCGACGTTCCGGACCGCGACCGCGGTGCCGCGCACGCACTTCCGCCTCGAATGGTCGTTCGAGCACGCCGCCGGCCTGGTGGCGTGGTGGCAGCGGTGGGCACCGGACGCCGACGACGGGCTGGCGGCGGAACTGGTCCTGTTCGGCCCGCAGTTCCCCGAGGAGCCGCCGGTGGCGGTGCTGATCGGCGCGGCACCGGACCGTGCGGCGGTGGAGGCGTTCACCGCCGACCTCGTCCCGCCGGGCGTGGCCGAGGTGGTCGACCTGTCGGCCGAGGACGCGGCGCTGCTGCACGCGACCCCGTACTCCGCCGTCGCGCACGACCCGGCGGAGAACCCGCTGGCACACGACCGCCCGGGGATGTCGACGGCGACCACCGAGTTCTTCGACCGGCCGCTGCCGGACCGGGCGGTGGCCGCGCTGCTGGCCCACTTCACCGCCGACCGGGTGGTGGGGGAGTTGAGGGAGGTCGCGTTCACGCCGTGGCGCGGTGCCTACGCCCGCACCCCGGGGGACGCGACGGCGTTCGCGCACCGGGACGCGCGTTTCCTGGTCAAGCACACGGTCCTGGTGGGTCCGGGCGGCGCGGCCCGCCGGGGCGACGCCGTGCTGGCCCGCGTTCGGCACAGCCGGGACCTGCTCGGCCCGTGGGGGACGGGCGGGGCGTACGTGAACTTCGCCGACCCGGACCTGCCGGACACGGCCTACCACGGCGCGAACGCCGCACGGATCCGCGCGGTGAAAGCCCACTACGACCCGCAGGACTTCTTCCGCACCGGCTGACCGCACCCCTGCCCACACCCGTTCCGCCGGCCGGGGCACACCCACCGGACGAAGCCGAGCCGGGTGGCCGGGACCCCACGGGGCCACGGCCACCCGGCGGGCTCACCTCCGGCCGGGGACCCGGTCCGCGACGATCATCAGGTAGTGGAAGCTGCCCTCCCGGTACGCGGTCAGGAACGACGACTCCACGCCCGTCGCCACCGACGACCGCTCCCGCAGCTCCCAGTACGGGATGGTGTGCGGGGTCAGGTCGACCACCTCGATCGGCACCAGGTTGTTCGCCGCCAGCGCCTTGAAGTACGCGCTGCGCGGGTGGACGCTGCACGTGTAGCGCTCGTCGATCTGGCTGACGGCTTTGGAGCGCCCGCCGGTCAGGTCGTTGTAGCACCCCGTGATGCAGACGTACCGCCCGCCCGGCGCGACCAGTCGGGAGAATTCGCCGAACAGGTCGAACAGGTCGACGTACATCGTCGTCTCATTGGTCCACACGCCCCGGAAAGCGCCGGTCTCGAAGCCGGTGTCGAGCATGTTCCGGAAGTGGAACCGGACCTTGTCCTCGACCCCCCAGCGGACCGCCTGGTTGTTGGCGAATTCGACCTGCTTCTCCGAGATCGACACCCCGTCCACCCGGCAGCCGTAGCGCCGGTTGGTCATGATGCTGGTGCCGCCGCGACCCGATCCCCCGTCCAGCAGCCGGTCGTCCGGGCCGACGCCCGCGAACCGGTCGATGAGGAAGTCGGCCTGCGCGGTCTCCAGCCGGTGCAGCTCGGCGATGACCCGTGCGTCACGGGTCTCCTCGGGCCCTGCCAGCACGGACTCGTCGTAGGGACCGATCCCGTAGTGGTGGTGGTAGATCCCGTCGACCTCGCCGAGCCGGATGTTCACCGGGTCTCGTTCGGCGTTCCAGTACGCCGCGACGGACCGCTGGTAGTCGGTGCGCAGCACACCGGGAGCGACAGTGGTCATGGGCGGGTGTTCTCCTTCTTCGTCCGCGCGGATGCGCAACACGATTGCCGGCGAATGCGAATGCACCGAATTGCTCTCGAACGTTTATTCCTGGTCGTGACCGTGGTCGACGCTAGCATCGGCTATTTGACCGTGTACAGTCGCCCGAATGGGTAAGCCGGTGGGCCGAACAGGGCGCTGGTCCGGTTGGTGCGCGGACCCGACCCGAATCGGGCAACTCCCCGATTTTCGCGGAACGCAGCGTATTCGGCCGGGCCGGTTCACAGGCTCGGGAAGACCGCGACCACGAACCACTGGACCAGCGCGGCCCAGAAGGCGGTGCCGGCGGTCACCACGAGTACCCGGCTGCGCCACGGCAGGACCCGGAACGGGAGGACCACCGGCCACACCCACTTGCCGTACCGGCGCACGGCCTGGGCGGCGGTCCGGGTGAGCGGCTCGCCGCCGGCGCGGCGGGCGAGCCACTCGCCGACCAGGCCGTAGGAACCGAACACCAGGGGGAACAGCCAGAGCGGGATCACCCGGAGCAGCAGCGTCTCGGAGAACCGGTCGAACGCGACGAAGTAGAGGTAACCGACCGCGACCAGCCCGGTGAGCAGCGCGGCCCCGTAGACCACGCGCATCCCGTCGCCGCGCTCCTGCGGAACCCCGACGTGGTCGCGCCGGTACGGGTGGGTGCGGGCCAGGTGCTCCTGGAGCCGCAGGTGCCGGAACTGGTAGGTCGCCCCGGCCTGGCGCAGCACGCCGCGCCGGTGCGCCTCGGCCAGGAACTCCACCAGCCGCACCGGCAACCGGCTGGGTGGGCGCAGCGGGGACAGCACCCGCAGCACGCCGAGCGCGCCCCACGCGGAGGTCACCCACAGCACGACCGCGACCGCCGGCCCGATGAACACGCTGATCCACGACGTGCTCTGCAACCACAGCAGCGGGAAGGTCGTGAGCAGCGCGGTCGCCGCCACGACGAGCGCGCGGGTGCGGTCGGCGCGCAGCGTGGCACGGGGTGTGGTCGCGCGGGCGATGTCGACCGGCGCGGTCATCAGCATCACCAGCGTCAGCGGCACGGACAGCGCCGTGGTGACCGCCAGGCCGGTTTCGAGCCCGATCCGCAGGTGGTCCGTGTCGTCGAACACGACCTGCGTCACGTACCCGTACGCGACGCCGAACCCGAGCCCCACGGCGACACTGGCGGACAGGCCGGTGAGGGCGGCCCGGAACGCGGTGGTGAACTGGTCGAGCGTGGTCGGCGGGCGCAGCACCGTGCGCACCGGCAGGCTCGCGTGCCGGTCCGCGAGCACCGCGCCGACCCCGACCGCGAGCCCGGCGGCCAGGGCGGTGAGCGGACGCACCGGGTCGGCGACGACCAGGCCGTCGAGCAGGCCCACCAGCAGGAACAGCAACCCCACGACGGCGACGAAGGCCGTGCGCGGCACCAGGCGCGGCAGCTCCCACCACGCGATGTCCTGCGTGCCGCGCCGGTCGAGCTGCCAGGCCAGGAAGCGCAGCCACCGCAGCGCGCGCCGGTCGCCGGGGTAGAGCGCGGGGACGAACCGCGCCAGCAGGTGGTCCTCGACGGCGGCCCGGCCGTCGAGGTGCGCGCCGAGCAGCTCGGCCGGGTCGGCGTCGGCGCGGCTGTAGGTGGTGCGGGCGAGGGCGGCCATCAGCGGCGTGGACAGCGCGGAGGCCAGCGGCCCGTCCGGTGCTCCGGCGAGGTGCGCGGCGACCGGGTCCCACCGGGCGGCGAGGCGTGGCGGGGTGGCGTCGCGCAGGTAGGTGACGGCCTCCTCGACGCCCAGCGGCTCCAGCACTACGACGGCCGCGCCGGCGAGCGGTTCGCCGGGCGGGTCGCCCGGTGCGGCGAGCAGGTCGCGGTAGGCGGCGGTGCGGCAGGTCAGCACCACCGGCTCGTCCCGGGGCACCCAGCGGTTGACGGCGCGCACGGCGGCGGCGCGCGACGGCGCGGCCATCTCGTCCAGGCCGTCCAGCACGGGCACGACCCGGTGGGTCCGGACGAGCGTCTCGGCCAGGGTCGTGCCGCCCCGGGTCGCGCCCAGCGCCGGGTAGGCGTCGGCGATCCGCCGCGCGATCCAGGCGGCCGGCTCGTCGGCCGCCGGGTCCCAGCCGGCGACGGGCAGGACGACCGGCACCGGCCCGCCGGGCGCGCGGGCCGCGAGCAGGCCGAGCGCGAGCTCCAGCGCCACCACGGACTTGCCCGCGCCGGGGTCGCCGAGCACCACCAGCCGCCGCCGGGGCAGCCGCCCGAACGTGGCCACCACGTCGTCCACCGACCCCGCCGCCACGTCCGGGGACGCGCCCGCGAACACCCGTTCGGCGCGGTCCGCCAGGTCCGCCGGCGCGACCGACCACCGGACCGGGAGCAGGTCGTTCAGGTCGCGGACGCCCCGCTCCCGCCGCAGCTCCGCGTCGAGCGCGGCGGCCAGCTCGTCCAGCAGCCGGTCGGGGGCGGGCTGCCGGGCCTGGCCGCGCGCCACCCGCAGTGCCGCGACCGACACGACCAGTCCCGGCACGCCGACCGCGACGCCCAGCACCAGCCCGCCGACGCTCGCCAGGTTGTCCGCCTCGGGCAGCGACCGCGAGCCGAGGAACCACACCACCCCGCCGACCAGCGCCCCCACCGACGCGACGAGCCACACCCACCCCGGTAAGCCGGACCTCCGCATGGGGACAGGATGACCTACCGCACGGCCGTCCGGCCGGAAGATCGCGCACCCGGTGCCGCGCCGGAGGCGGTGAGCAGGAAGGCGGGCGAGGACCAGTAGTCGAACAGCGGCGTCACGCGGACGTCGGAGAACCCGGCCCGGGTCGCCTGCGCGGCCCACGCGGCGGCGGGCTGCTCCCAGGTGGAGCGCACCGCGCCCGGCAGCAACTGCCCGGTCAGCACCGGCATCAGGAAGCCCCGCGCGACGAGGTCCCGGTCCCCGTCGTACTCGGCGAGCCCGCGCTCGTAGGTCTCGGCCAGGAACGCGAGCCGCTGCGCGGGCGACAGGTCCGGCACGTCGAACTCGACCACGGCGAGCGTCCCGACGCGCGGCGCGAGCGCGGCCAGCACCCCGTCGCGCACGACGTGCGGCAGGGCGTGCAGGGCGAACGTCGACTGGGCCACGTCGTACCGGTCGAGGTCGCCCACCACCTCCTGGACCTCCGCGTCGCGCACGTCCACGTCGAGCCCGGCGGGCAGCCGCCCGAGAGCCGTGCCCAGCAGCGCGGACGACGGCTCGACCAGCGTGAGCCGGGGTCGGTGCCCGGCCAGTGCGGGCACCAGCGCGCGCCCGTCACCGCACCCGACGTCCAGCAGGCTGCCGGGCCGCACCCGGTCGTAGACGGCGGTCAACGCCCGGGTGACGGCGTCGTACAGCCCGACGTTCCCGCCGCCGTCGATGAACGCCCGGAACGCCTCGGGCCGGTCGTAGACCGTGCCGTCCGCGCCGCTGCCCAGGTACTCGGCCAGGGCACGCCCCAGCAACGAGTCGACCCCGCCCGCCACCGTCCGCGCCCGCTCCGGCTCCCCGGCCGCCAACGCCTCCAACGCCGCAATGATCGTCACCCGCCCAGCTTGGCAAACTCGTCAGCCGCCCGCCGCCGAGGTGGCGAGCAGGCGCCGGGCCTCGTCGTGGCGTGCCGCGCGCTCGGGGCCGTGCCCGCTCCGGTCACGGTGAACGTGATGGCGGGCAACGCGCAGGACGTCGTCCAGGTGGGAGAGGTGGGGCGCCGGTCACCCGACTGACGTCACCACGCGTTCCGGGAGCCGGTCCGGCAGGAGGGGGGAGTGTTCGGCCGGGGATGCGCGCGGTCCCGGAGGGCGAGCGCCCTCCGGGACCGCCGGTACGGGTCGAACTGCGCGGGTCAGGCGTCGATCTGCCTCGCGTCGCCGCCGACCGTCCCGACCGCCTGCTCCGAGCTGTCGGCGGTGACGGCGATCTTGCGCGGCTTGGCGCGCTCGGCGACCGGGATGCGCAGGGTCAGCACGCCGGTCTCGTAGTTGGCCCGGATCTTCTCCGCGTCCAGGGCCTCGCCGAGGAACAGCTGCCGGCTGAACAGCCCGCGCGGTCGCTCGGCCACTTGGTACTCGCGCTCGCCGGTGCTGGCGCGCTCGGCGCGCACGGTCAGCACGTTGCGCTCGACGTCGAGGTCGATCGACTCGGCCCGGACCCCGGGCAGGTCGAACTGGACCACGAACTCCTCACCGTCGCGGTAGGCGTCCATCGGCATCGCGGCGGGACGGGTCGTGGTCCCGTTGGCACCGAAGAACTGCTGGGTGAGCCGGTCGAGCTCGCGGAACGGGTCGGTGCGCATCAACATCGTCACAGGTTCCTTCCACACCAATCGGTCAGTGGTGGCGGCGTGGTGGGCCGCTCGTAGTTGACAACGAGCGACTCAACTTTCCTGTTCCCGGTCAGCCAAGATTTTTTCCACGGCCTCGCGCCGGCCCGCTCTGACGGCGCTCGACCAGCACGGACGCACCGGCCACCGCCAGCCCGGCCAGGCTCAGCGCGACCCCGACCCACGCGGTGGAGGCGTAACCCCACCCGGCGGCGATCGCCAGGCCGCCCAGCCACGCGCCCGCGCCGTTGGCGATGTTGAGCGCGGAGTGGTTGGACGAGGAGGCCAGCGACGGCGCGTCCGGCGAGGCGTCCATCAGCCGCACCTGCAACGCCGAGGCCAGCACCTGCGACCCGAACCCCAGCAGGAACAGCAGGCCGAACACCGCCACCGCGTTCCCGGCCGTCCAGCCGAGCAGGGCGAGCACCACCGTGACCGAGGCCAGCGCGCCGAACACCGTGCCCGTCACCGACCGGTCCACGAACCGGCCGCCCACCGCCGCCCCGGCCGTCATGCCCAGGCCGAACACGGCCAGCACCCACGGCACCGCGCCGCCGGGCAGCCCGGTGACCTCCGTCGCCAGCGGCGCGACGTAGGAGTAGACGGCGAACATCCCGCCGAACCCGACCATGCCCGTGACCAGCGCGAACCACACGCGGGGGCGGCGGAACGCGCGCAGCTCCGCGCCCACGCCCGCGTTCCGCGCGGCCGGCACCACGGGCAGCCACCGGGCCAGCGCCACCGTCGTGACGCCCGCGACCACGGCCACCGCCACGTACGCCGCGCGCCACCCGATCCCGTGCCCGGCCGCCGTCGCCACCGGCACGCCGACCAGGTTCGCCAGGGTCAACCCGACCATCACCCTGGCCACGGCGGTGCCGCGCCGTTCCGGCGACACCAGGGTGGTGGCCACCACGGCGGCGATGCCGAAGTACGCGCCGTGCGGCAGGCCCGCGACGAACCGGGCCGCCAGCAGCAGGCCCGCGTTCGGGGCGAGGGCGGAGAGCGCGTTGCCCGCCGCGAGCGCGACGGTCAGCGCGATCAGCAGGCCCTTGCGCGGCAGGCGCGCTCCCAGGCACGCGATCAGCGGTGCGCCGACCACCACCCCCAGCGCGTAGAGGCTGATCGCGTGCCCGGCGGTCGGGATGGAGATGTCGAACGTGTCGGCCACCTGTGGCAGCAGGCCCATCGTGGCGAACTCGGTGGTGCCGATGGCGAACCCGCCCAGTGCGAGGGCGGTCATCGCGGGCAGCCCGCTTCCGGTGGCGGGCGCGGTGGGACGGACCTGGGTGACGGTCATCGTGCTCCCGTGGACGTGTCGCGTGTCTGCGGTGACCGTGACCGGATGTCGTGAACTGAACCGATTCTACCGGCCGTTTCCCGTCGATCGGGGGTGCCGGTGCCCACAGGTCCGGCGTTCGGGTGACAGGGCCTCTGCCGCACCCGAACGGGTGTCGCCACGCCGGCGCGCCGGTGTCACCGTGGTGTCCCGGGGCCGGTCACGCCGGGCCGTCCCGGAGCTGCCGAGGAGGACCCGTGAGCCGTGCCGCCGCGTCGTCGATCCCCGTCGCCCGGGGAGCCGTGCCGTTCCTCGGTCACTCGCCGGCCGTGCTGCGCGGCCCGGTCGACTTCCTCACCTCGCTGATCGGCCAGGGCGACCTGGTGCGCATCTCCTTCGGACCGGTCAAGGCCGTGGTGGTGTGCGATCCCGACCTCGCGCAGCGGGTCTTCGTGGACGACCGGACCTACGACAAGGGCGGCCCGTTCAGCGACCGCGCCCGCGAGATGGTCGGCAACAACGTCGCGTTCTGCCCGCACGCCGAGCACCGCCGACAGCGGCGGCTGCTCCAGCCCGCCTTCCACCCCGACCGGCTGCCCGGCTACGGGCGGACCATGTCGGCGTGCGTGGCCGAGGCGGTCGGCGGCTGGCGCGACGGCGAGGTGCTCGACGTCCCGGCGCAGATGACCGTGCTCACCACCCGGATCCTCACCGCGACCATGTTCTCCGACGCCCTGACACCCGCCGAGCTGCACCGGTCCCAGCTCGACGCCGACGTGCTCACCACCGGCTTCATCTTCCGGGTCGTCATGCCGGACTCCGTGCTGCGGCTGCCGCTCCCGGTGAACCGGCGCTACATGCGCGCGAACGAGCGGATCCACCGGGCGGTGGGCAAGGTCGTCGCCGCACGGCGGGCGGACCCGGCGGACCGGGGCGACCTGCTGTCGGCGCTGCTCGACGCCTACGACAGCGAGTCCATCGGCACCGACCGCACGCTGTCCGACGAGGAGGTCGTGAACCAGGTGATGACCTTCCACCTGGCGGGCAGCGAGACCACCGCGACCGCGCTCGCGTGGGCGTTGCACCTGCTCGCCACCCACCCGGACGTCGAACGCCGGCTGCACGCCGAGGTCGACGCCGCTTTGGGCGGGCGCGTCGCCGAGTTCGCGGACCTGCCCGCGCTGCCGCTGACCGGGCGGGTCCTCACCGAGGCGCTGCGGCTCTACGCGCCGGTCTGGCTGCTGACCCGCAAGGTGACCGAGGACACCGAGCTGGGCGGGTACCACCTGCCCGCCGGCACGGTGGTCGCGGTCTGCCCGCACCTGGTGCACCACCGGTCCGACCTCCACCCCGAGCCGGAGCGGTTCGACCCCGACCGCTGGGACCCGGCGCGGGGGACGCCGCCGCCGCGCACCGCGTTCGTGCCGTTCGCGCACGGGGCGCGCAAGTGCATCGGGGACCGCTTCGCGCTCGTGGAGGGCACGTTGGCGCTCGCGTCGATCGCGGCGCGGTGGCGGTTCGCCCACGAGTCGGCCGGGCCGGTCGTGCGGCCTGCCGTGTCCGCTGTGATTCGCCCGCGCCGGCTGCGGATGCGGGTCACCGCCCGCGCGGTCGGCTGACCACCAATAGGGTTGGCGGTGTGCCTATCGCTTTCGACACAACCGGTCTCCACCCGCAGGACTCCGCCACCTGGGTGAACCCCGCCACCGGCGACCGGGTGAGTCTCCAGTACTTCGACCTGGTTCCGGACCTGCCCGCGCCGTTGGAGGACCTGGCGGGGCTGCGGCACGCCCTGGCGGTGGTCTACGCCGAGTCCGGCTGCCTGATCGAGGCGCACGCGGTCCTGCTCGGCGGCGTGCCGGCGCTGTTCCAGGTGCTCAAGCTGCCCATCCCGGACCAGCCGAGCGGGCAGGTGTTCGTCGCTTCGTTCACGGTGCCGCGCGCCGGTTCCAGCGCGGTGCTGATGGTGCAGGCGGCCGAGCGGGGGACGACCGGCGTGCGGGAGGCCGTGCTGGCGGCCCGGGTCGGCTTCGACCGGTGGGTGCTGCCGCACCCGTACGCGCCGGAGGTGAGGGGCCGGCTGCCGTTCCACGCGGGCGACGACCCGAGGTTCGACCAGGAGTTCGCCGACCACCCGCTGACCCGGGTCCGGGCGTGGGCGCACCACGTGATCCGGACCGGTGCCGTCGACCCGAGGTTCGCCGCCCTGCCGCCGTTCCCCGGCCCGCGGCGCCCCGCACCCCGGCAGGCCCCGCCCGCGCCGCACCCCGCCGCGCCGCACCCCGTGCCGCCGCCCGCGCAGCAACCGGCCGAGCCGCAGCCCTCCGCATCCGCCGCACCGGCCGCACCACCCGAACCCGAGCCCGCATCGCCCGCACCCGCACCGCCCGCACCGCCGGCACCGGCCGCACCCGGGCCGGCGGTCGGGTCGACGCTCACCACGGTGGTCCCGGGCATCCCGATCGGCGGTTACCTGCCGCTGTGGGTGGGGTCGGAGTGCACGTTCTGGCGGATGGAGGAGCCCGCCGAGGTGCTCGACCTCCTCGGGCGGGGCCTGCTGGCCCGCACGCCGCTCGCCGAGGGCCGGTTCCGCGACCTGGTCGCGCTCGACCCCGACTCGTCCACCGCCGTGCTGCTCAACCGGTACCGCTCCGACGACGGCGGCGTCGCGGCGGGTGTCGCCCGGCTGACCCGGGTCAGCGGCCAGGAGGCCGACCGGGGGATGGACCGGACGACCCTGGTCGACGCCTTCCAGTGGGTCGGCCGGGTCAGCGCGGCGGCGGCCGGGCGCGGCGAGTGCGTCGCCGTCGAGCCCGGCCGGCACGAGGGCGGGTTGCAGGAGCCGTACGTGCTGATGGTCGTGCAGGAGTACGGCGGTCAAGCGCTGTCCGTGGTGCAGACCGCGCCCACGCCGCCGGCGGAGGTGCCGATGTGGGAGGGCAGGGCCTCCCTGAACGGCCCGGCCACGCCGGAGTCGATCGCCTCCGGCGGCCTGCTCGCCATGTACGCGATGGACACCTGGGGCATCCACCCGCTGCACCTGTGCCTGACCTTCGCCCCGCTGCCCGACCTGGTGCCCGCCGGGAGCTGACCGGACCGCCCGACCCGGTGCCCGCCCGACCCGGGCCGCAGGGGTCAGCCGGTCAGCACGGTCAGGTTGAGGTGCCCGAGGCGGGACGGGTCGGCCAGGATGTCCATGGCCACGATCCGGCCGCCCGCGATGGTCAGGGCCATCACCGAGTGGGGCGTGCCGCCGGGCGCGGTGACCAGCCCCAGCGCGCCGTTGACCAGCGCGGGCCGGGCGTGCTGGGAGAGCTCGGCGAACATCAGCGCCCGGCCGGCGACCTCCGGCGCACCGCGCACGACGGACGCCATGTCGGGCTTGAGCGCGCCGAAGTCGACCCGCAGCACCACGTCCGGGTCCAGCACGGCCAGCAGCGCGTCGAAGTCGCCGGCCCGCGACGCGGCGAGGAACGCGTCCACCACCTCGCGCTGCCGGCTCAGGTCGTCGGGCACCCGCGCCCCGGCGCGCACCCGCCGCCGCGCCCGGCTGGCGAGCTGGCGCGCGGCGGCGGGGGTGCGGCCGACGATCGGCGCGATCTCGTCGAACGGCACGCCGAACAGGTCGTGCAGCACGAACGCCAGCCGCTCGGCCGGTTGCAGCGCCTCCAGCACGACCAGCAGCGCGAGGCCGACCGAGTCCGCGACGACGGCCTCCTGCTCGGGGTCGTCGGCGGCGGCGACGACCGGGTCGGGCAGGCGCACGTCGAGCGGGTCCTCGCGGCGCGACGCGCGCGAGCGCAGCATGTCCAGGCACACCCGGCCGACGACGGTGGTCAGCCAGCCGCCCAGGTTGGCGATCTCCCCGGCGTCGGAGTGCTGCAGCCGCAGCCACGCCTCCTGGACGGCGTCCTCGGCCTCGCTGACCGAACCCAGCATCCGGTGGGCCACGGTCCGCAGGTGGGCGCGGTTGGCCTCGAAGCGGTCCGCCAGGAAAGTGCTTTCGTCCACGGTCGTCGTCCTCCGATCGCAGTGCCGTCACCCCTTCGACGGACGGCACCGCCGCGATGTGACCGGAGGCATCGGATCACGTGAGCCGGGCGAACCTCCTCAGGTGGTCGAGGTCGGGCACCAGCACGTCGCGGCGGTAGTGGCTGACCACGACACCGGCCTTGCGCAGGTCGCTGAACGCCTTCTCGGCGGTGCGCGGCTTCATGCCCGCCATCGACGCCAGTTCCACCTTGGTCAGCGGGATGCCGAGGGTCCACCCGCCGCGCTCCTCGCGCCCGTACGAGCCGACCAGCTCCGCCAGCACCCGCGCCACGCGCTCGGCGGCGGTGTGCGACAGGAAGTCCCGGCGGCGCTTGTTGGCCCACCGGAGCTGGTCGTCGATCACGCTGATCAGCTCGACGAACATGTCGTTGCGGCGGTGCAGGAACGCCATCAGCTCGGCGCTGGTGATGAGCTTGGCCACGACGTCGCCGCAGGTCACCACGGTGGCCGAGCGCGGCTTGTGGTCCAGCGCGGCCATCTCGCCGACGAGGTCGCCCGCCACCCGGATGGCCAGCACGGCGGTGTCGCCCGCCTCGTCGGTGACCTGCACCTTGACCACGCCGTCGAGCAGCAGGAACGCGTGCGTGTCGTGCGCGTCCTGCTCGATCAGCTCGCGGTCGGCGGCGTAGCGCACCACGGTGCCGACGGTCAGCAGCTCCTGCCGGGTGTGGTCGCGCAGCCGCCCGAGCAGGCTGTGCTCGGGCCACTGCGGGTCGGTGGCCAGGCCCGCGTGGGGCGCGACCGCCCGCGCGGGGTGCTGGCGGGGCACCGCGCCCCGGGTCAGCGGGATCGGGGGCTTGGACCGGGCCAGCAGCCGCGCGGCCTCCTCGACCGGCACGTGCACGTCCTCCAGCGCGCGCCGCGCGCCGAACTCGCCCGCCTGCGCCTCGCACGCGCGCAACTGGCGGGCGAGCAGCCGGGCCGCCGGGTGCGCGGTGCCGTGGAGGGAGCACGCCCGGCTCGCCGCCGTGCGCACGGTGTCCAGCGCCCGCCGGGCCTGGGCCGGGGCGCCCTCGACGCGGGCGACCTCCAGTTCGGCCGCCGCCAGGTTCGACTGGGCGACCAGGGCGTTCGGGTGGTCCGGGCCGAGCTTGGCGACCGCGAGGTCGGCCGCGCCGCGCAGGCTGGGCAGCACGAGCTGGGCCTGCGCGGCGGAGCGCCGGACGCGGGCCAGCTCGAACTCGGCGGAGGCCAGGTTGGCGCGGGCGACGAGGGCCTGCGGGTGGTGCGGGCCCAGCGCGGAGGCTGTGCGGTCGGTGGCTTCGCGCAGGTCGGCCAGCGCTTCCGCGACGTGGTCGGCGCCGCCCTGGTCGCGGGCGACCTGGAACCGCGCGGAGCGGAGGTTGATCAGCACGGTCAGGGTCTGCGGGTGGTCCGCGCCGAGGGTGGCGGTGGTGCGGCGGAGGTCGTCCTCGAGGGTGTCGGGGTCGTCGCCGAGATCGGCGAGCAGGTCCGGCGAGGCCGGGACGTGCTCGCCCACGGCGGTGGGCATCCGCCCCGCGTGGGCGCGGGCGACGCCGACGCCGATCGCCGCCGCCAGCGGGGCGGCGGCGGGTTCGCCGGACCACTTGCCGCCCTCGGCGAGGACGTGCTTGGCGGCCATGGTGGCGGCGCCGCCGGTCCACGGCCCGGCGATGTGCCGGCCGACCAGGTCGGACCGGCCGCGCGCGACCGCGACCAGGGCCCGCTGGTCGCGCACCTTGGCGGCCTCGTCGCTGCCCGGGTCGACCAGGTCGAGCATCGCGTCGAGCAGCTCCTCGCCGGCGTCGGCGGAGCCGATCCGGGTCAGTGCGGCCACGCAGCGCAACAGCCGGTCGACGTGGCGGCGGGCGGTGATGGCGTCGAGCGTGTCCGCGAGCTCGACCGCCAGGTGGCGCGCCTCCCGCCGATCCGGTGCGGACCGCGACAGGACGGTTTCGAGTTCGACCACTCGGCTGTTCATTCCGGCACTCCAGGTGGGGGTGGTTTGCGTCCGGGGGCATGAGGGCCGACTCGTACTGCCGGCGTGGAATCGGTCCCCACAGCGCGGATATCGCGGTGTATGACGCTTCGTTAGCCCGACCGGTGACATCGTTACGGCCAGAATGGTCGGACGTTCGCCCGGAGGCCGCAATAATGCGGACGCAACCTCCGCTTATTCGTAGTCGCGTTCGGGCGGCCCAGACTGGGACTGTTTTCACGGTCCGCAGTGGTAGCGCTCCCACGTGCTCTGTGCTGCGGTGCTCCGGTCGGGCTGAGTTGTGGGCCTCCGCGAGGTTTCGTCAATGCGGAATGGTTTCGACGACGTTGTCACACTCCGTGAACCGAGTCGGTCGGAGTTCGCGGGATCGACGTCGTACCGATAGGTCCTCATGAAATTCTCACGTGTTCAGCATGTGGGCATCATGGTTCGGTCACCGCTGATCGTGAACGCCGCCGGACCACCCGGAAGGAGCAACGCACCCGGCCGTGACAGAGTTGCCCCATGCGGGTGGGGGTGTTGGGGCCGTTGGCGGTCACCGTCGGCGGCACACCGGTCGAGGTCGGCGGGTCGCGGGTGCGCGCGCTGCTCGTCCGGCTGGCGCTCGCCCCGGGCCGCACGGTCACCGTCGAGGAACTGGCCGACGCGCTGTGGCCCGACGACAAGCCCGCCGACGAGGTGGGCGCGGTGCGCTCGCTGGTGTCCCGGCTGCGCCGCGCGCTGCCCGACCCGACCTCCCTGCGCTCCGCGCACGGCGGCTACCGGCTCGACCTCCCGCCGGACGCCGTCGACGCCCTGCGGTTCGACCGGCTGGCCCGCGAGGCCCGCCGCGCGCTGGCCGCCGGCGACCACCAGGCCGCCCGGCGGCTCGGCCGCGAGGCCCTGGAGCTGTGGCGCGGGCCCGCGCTGGCCGACGTGGCGGGCCTGCCGTTCGCGGTCGGGCACGTGGCCGGCCTGGACGAGGCGCGGCTCGCCGCGGTCGAGGACGTCGCCGCCGCCGAGCTGGCGGCGGGCGAGGGCCGGCACCTGGTCGCCGAGCTGACCGAACTCGCCGCCGGCCACCCGCTGCGCGAGCGGCTCCAGGCCCTGCTGCTGCGCGCCCTGTTCGCGGCCGGTCGCCCGGCCGAGGCGCTGGCCGGCTACGAGGAGGTCCGCCGCCGGCTGGCCGACGAGCTGGGCGCGGACCCCGGCCCGGAGCTGCGCGAGACCCACCGGGAGATCCTGCGCGCCGAACCGCCCGACCAGCCGCGCGCCGGCAACCTGCGGCTGCCGCTGACCAGCTTCGTCGGCCGCGCCGAGGACGTGGAGCGGGTCGGCGAGCTGCTGGGCAGGCACCGGCTGGTCACCCTGGTCGGACCCGGCGGCGCGGGCAAGACCCGGCTGGCCACCACCACGGCGGGCCGCCTGCCCCGGCCCGCGTGGCTGGTCGAACTGGCCCCGGTGACCGACCAGGCCGACGTGGCGATGGCCGTGCTCGGCGCGCTGGGCCAGCGCGAGCAGCGCACCGTGGAGCGGCCGGTCGGCCGGGTGGACACCATGGGGCGGCTGGTCGAGGCGCTGGCCCGCACCGACGCCCTGATCGTGCTGGACAACTGCGAGCACCTGGTGGACGCCGCCGCCCGGTTCGCCGACGAGCTGCTGGGTCGCTGCCCCCGGCTGCGGGTGCTCGCCACCAGCCGCGAACCGCTGGGCGTGTTCGGCGAGGCGATCGTGCCGGTGCCGCCGCTGGACGGCTCCACCGCCGTGCGGCTGCTCGCCGAGCGCGCCTCGGCCGTGCGCCCCGGGTTCGAGGTCACCGAGGCCAACGGGCCCGTGCTCGCCGACGTGTGCCGCCGGCTGGACGGCCTGCCGCTGGCCATCGAGCTGGCCGCCGCGCGGCTGCGCTCGCTCTCGCCCGAGCAGCTCGCCGCCCGCCTGGACGACCGGTTCCGCCTGCTGACCGGCGGCAGCCGGACCGCCATGCCGCGCCACCAGACGCTGCGCGCGGTCGTGGCGTGGAGCTGGGACCTGCTCGACGACGCGGAGCGCGACTTCGCCGAGCGCCTCGCCGTGTTCCCCGCCGGCACCGACCTGGAGGCGGCCGAGGCGCTGGTGGGCGACGGCGCGTTCGACCTGCTCACCGCCCTGGTCGACAAGTCGCTGCTGCACCCGGTCGACGGCGGCCGGTACCGGATGCTGGAGACCATCCGCGAGTACGGCCTCGAACGGCTCGCCGAGCGCGGCGTGATCGGCGCGGCCCGGACCGCGCACGCCGCCCACTACCGCGACCTCGCCGAGCGCGCCGAGCCGCACGTGCGCGGCAAGGACCAGCTGGCCTGGATCGCCCGGCTCGACGCCGACCGGGACAACGTGCTGGCCGCCCTGCACTTCGCGGCCGACAGCGGCGACGCGGACACCGCCGTGCGGATCGCGGCGGCGATGAGCCTGTTCTGGACCGTGCGCGGCAACCGCGCGGACTCGGTCGGCTGGTTCCGGCTCGCACTGGACGTGCCGGGGCCGTCCCAGCCGGTCGCCCGCCAGGTCGTGGCGGCGTTCCTGCTGCTCAACAACGCGATCTCGGGCGGCTTCGCGCACCTGGACGAGTTCGTGCCGCCGATGCAGGAGCTGGCCGAGGCCGCCGACCCCTCCCACCCGGTGCTGGTGCTGCTGGAACCGGTGATCGGGACGTTCCTCGACCGGACCGAGGAGACCCTCGCGGCCATCGACGCCCGCCTGGACCACCCGGACCCGTGGACCAGGGCGATGCTGTGGGCGGTGCGCGGCGCGGCGCGGGAGAACTCCGGCGACATGGCGGGCGCGCGCGAGGACATCGAGGTCGCCATCGCGGGCTTCCGCGAGGTGGGTGACCGCTTCGGGCTGTCCCAGTCGCTGACCGGCGTGGCCGACGCGCGGCTGGCGTTCGGCGACGCGGAGGGCGCGGAAGCGGCGCTGGAGGAGTCCGTGCGGCTGCTGCGCGAACTCGACCCGGACGACGACGCCGGCCAGGAACGGGTGCAACTGGCCTGGGCGCGTGCGCTGCGCGGCGACGTCGAGCGGGCGAAGCAGGAGGCGGGGGCGCTGATCCGGCCGTCGCGGGAACCGTGGTCCTGGCGCGGCGCGGCGTTCGCCCGCATCCTGCTGGGCGACCTGGCGCGCTGCGCGGGGGACGTGCCCGAGGCCGCCCGGCAGTACGGGACGGCGTCCGCGCTGCTGGCCGAGGCCCCGGTGGTCGTGCCGCAGTTCGCGGCGCTCATGCGGGTCGCGCAGGCGCAGTTGGCGGTCGAGCGCGGTGAGCCGGCGGTCGACCTGGTCCGGGCGGGCGCGGAGCAGGCCCTGGTGGCCCAGGACATGCCCGTGCTGGCGCGGATCGCGGTCGCCGGGGCGGCGGTGCGGCTGGCCGGGGGCGACCCGTCGGCGGCGGCCAAGCTGCTCGGCGTGGCCGAACAGCTGCGCGGCGCGCCCGACCCGCTGCACCTGGACGTCGTGCGGCTGTCCGGACGGCTTCGTGACTCCCTCGGCGACGCCGCCTTCGACCTGGCCTACGCGTCCGGCCGCGCGCTGAGCCGCGCGGAAGCGGTGGCGCTCACCCGGCTCCCGGACTGACCACCGGGTTCCTCGGCCGGCCTCCCGGGGGAGGCCGGCCGAGGACGGTCAGGCGCGGCGGCGGTACGCGCCGACCGCGAGCGGGGCGAAGACCGCCACGAACACCGCCGACCACAGCAGCGTCCAGAACACCGGGCCGGCCACCGGGCCGCCGACCATCAGGCCGCGTGCCGCGTCCATCACGTGCGTGACCGGGTTGACCTCGACCCACGCCCGCAGCCACGACGGCAGCGTGCTCGCCGGCGCGATCATGCTGGTGCCGAAGGTCAGCGGGAACAGCACCAGGAACGCGATGCCCTGCACCGAACCCGGCTCCCGGACCAGCATCCCCACCAGCACGAACGCCCAACTCGTGCAGAACGCGAACAGGATCACCAACAGGCACGCGGCCAGCGCCGGCAGGAACCCGGTCTCCACCCGGAACCCCATCACCGCGCCGAACACCAGCAGCGACACCACCGCCACCACGTACCGGATCAGGTCGCCCAGCACCGAGCCGACCAGCGGCGCGGACCGCCCGATCGGCAGGCTCCGGAACCGGTCGAACACGCCCTTGCCGATGTCGGTGTTCAGGTTCACCCCGGTCGCCATGCCGGCGAACAGCGTCGTCTGCACCATGATCGCGGGCAGCAGCACCTGGAGGTAGTCGTGCGTCGAGCCGGCGACCGCGCCGCCCAGCAGGTACACGAACATCACCACGAAGATGACCGGCTGGAGCGTGACGTCCAGCAGTTGCTCGGGGGTGCGCATGGTCTTGATCAGGCTGCGCCTGGCCAGCGCGAGGCTGTGCCGGGCCAACCCGAACGGCCGCTGCGCGACCCGCACCGGCACGGCCTGTCGTTGCGCCGTCAGCGTCATGCCACGGCCTCCTCTTCTTCGGTGTGGCGCCCGGTGAGGGTGAAGAACACCTCGTCCAGGCTCGGCAGCCGCAGCGACAGCTCGGTCACCGAGATCCCCAGCGCGTCCAGCCGCCGGACCACCTCGGTGAACGCGGCGTCGCCGTCCACCGGCACCGTCACCACGCCCCGGCTGGGCGACTCGGGCTGGTGCCCGGACACCGAGGCGAGCACGGCGGCGGCGTCGGCCAGCCGGTCCGGGTCGGCGGGGCGGACCAGCGCGGTCTGACCGCCGACCACGCCCTTGAGCTGCGCGGGCGTGCCGTGCGCGATCACCTTGCCGTGGTCGATGACCGAGATCTCGTCGGCGAGCGCGTCGGCCTCCTCCAGGTACTGGGTGGTGAGCAGCACGGTCGCGCCGTCGGCGACCAGCGTGCGCACCACGGTCCAGATGTCGTCGCGCTTGGCCGGGTCCAGGCCCGTGGTGGGCTCGTCCAGGAAGATCACGTCCGGCCGGCCCACCAGGCTCGCGGCCAGGTCCAGCCGCCGCCGCATCCCGCCGGAGTAGGTCTTGGCGGGCCGCCCGGCGGCCTCGGTCAGGTCGAAGTCGGCGAGCAGCTCGGCCGCCCGCGCCTTCGCCTCGGCCGTGCGCAGGTTCAGCAGCTGCCCGATCAGCACCAGGTTCTGGGTGCCGGTGAGGTCCTCGTCCACCGACGCGTACTGGCCGGTGAGGCCGATCATCCGGCGGACCCGGGCGGCGTCGCGCACCACGTCCAGGCCACCGACGGTGGCCCGCCCCGCGTCGGGGCGCAGCAGCGTCGCCAGGATGCGCACGGCGGTGGTCTTGCCCGCGCCGTTGGGCCCCAGCACGCCCAGCACCGTGCCGGGCCTGGCGGCCAGGTCGATCCCGGCCAGCGCGGTGGTCTTGCCGTACCGCTTGACCAGGTTCTCCGCCTCGAAGGCGTAGTTCATCGTTCCTCCACGTCGTTCATCGCCGGGTCAGCGTGCGCGCCGGGCATGTCATCGACCGGTCAGGCGCATGTCACCCGGCGCCACTCCCGCACCAGCGAGGTGACACGGACCCGCACCTGCCCGGCGCGTCGCGCCACGGGTCGTCGTCGCAGGCCGTCGGCGGAGCCGTCGAGCGCGTCCGCACCCGTCCGCACCCGTCCGCGTCGGTCGCCCGCTCGCAGCCTGTTGTTCACACCCGCCGTTCACACCCCCGGCCCGCCACCTGCCGGCCGGCGGCCCGTCGTGCCGGTCCGGCGGCGGGACGCGGGGTCCGGGGTGTGCGGAGCGGCCGGTTGCCGGGTGTTCGCGGGGCCGTGCGGCACTACGGTGGTGGCCGCCCGGAATCTCACGCAGAGAAGGTGAATCGTGCTCACCACCAACTACACCCCCGGTGTGCCCAACTGGATCGACCTCGGCAGCCCCGACACCGACGGGGCGGTCGCGTTCTACACCGGGGTGTTCGGCTGGGAGTTCCAGTCCCTGGGCCCGGACGCCGGCGGCTACGGCTTCTTCCGGCAGGGCGGCGCGACCGTCGCCGCGCTCGGCCCGATCGACGACGGCGACGCGCGCTCCGCGTGGACCGTCTACTTCCAGACCCGCGACGCCGACGCCACCGCGAAGGCCGTGGCCGAGGCGGGCGGCAAGGTGCGGGTGGACCCGTTCGACGTGTTCACCAACGGCCGGATGGCGCAGCTGACCGACCCCGGCGAGGCCGAGTTCGCCATCTGGCAGCCCGGTGACACCGCCGGCCTGGACCTGGTCGGCGAGCTGGGCTCGCTGAGCTGGGTCGAGCTGCAGAGCCCGGACGTCGAGGCGGCGCGGGCGTTCTACCGCGACGTGTTCGGCTGGACCTCGGCCGAGACCCCGGTTGCGGGCGGCCAGTACACCGTGTTCACCCCGGCCGCCGGCGAGACCGGCGAGATCGCGGGCGTGGCCGAGGTGCCGGAGGGCCACCCGCCGCACTGGCTGCCCTACTTCGAGGTCGCCGACGTCGACGCGGCGGCGGCGAAGACCGCCGAGCTCGGCGGCACGGTCGTGATGCCGGCGCTCGACCTCGACGGGGTGGGCCGGCTGGCGTGGCTGGCCGACCGGCACAGCGCCAAGTTCGCGGTGATCACGAGCTCGCCGGCCTGACCGGACGTCCGGGGACCCGCCGCCGGGGTCCCCGGCGGCAGTCGCAGCGCCGGACCCGGCGTTCGGCTCAGGGCCTTGCTCTGCGTGACGAACCGAGACGCCCCCACTACCGTGCGTGCCCGCAAATCCAGGGGTAGTGCGTTCAGGGGAAGTTCCTTGTTGGTCGTGACCACCCGTTGCTAGCGTGCCGACGTCGCTGCCCGGCCGGGACGGACACCAGGGGCGCCGTAGCGCCCCACTGGGGATGTGCCAGCACATCTCCCCGACGTGTCACGTCGGGGATGTTCTCGACCACCGCATGGAGGCAGTCGATGACCGTCGCGCACGACGACCCGCACGTGGGCCGGCTGTTCGAGCAGATGGCCGCCCTGATCGCGGACCGGGCCGGCGACCCCGCCGCGATCCACGAGCAGCTCACCGAACTGGCCGTGGCGAACGCCCCGGACGTGGCGCGGTACTGGAAGCAGGTCGGCACCGGGGTGGGCGTCCCGGACACCGCCTACAAGGACGGCGGACCGCACCTGTTCCCGGACGAGCCGCCGGTGCGGGTGTTCCGCACCAGCGGGACCACCGGGTCGGTGCGGGGCAGCGTCCGGTACTCCAAGCTGGGCTTGGCGCTCAAGGAGTTGGCGGTCCGCGCCGGTGCCCGCCGGGCGCTGCTCGGGGACGGGGTGCGACCGGTCGTCGTCCGGTTCGCGCCGACCGAGCAGGTCGCGCCCGACATGGCCATCGCGTTCGACATGGCCCGTTTGCAGGAGGAGTGCGGCGACCCGGCGCTGAGCACGGCTGTGGTCGGCGCGTCCGGGGTGGACTACCCGCTGCTCGCCACGACCCTGGACGCGGCGGTCGCCGAGGGGCTGCCGGTGGTGCTGGTCGGCGCGACCTTCGCGTTCGTCAACGTCCTGGACCGGCTGGAGGCCGAGGGGCGGCGCTGGGAGCTGCCCGCCGGCTCGCGGCTCTACGACGGCGGCGGGTTCAAGGGCCGTTCCCGCGTGGTGTCGGTGGACGAGCTGCGCGCCGCCGCGCGCCGGGTGTTCGGCGTGGAGTCCTTCGGCAACATCTTCGGCATGACCGAGCTGGCCAACCAGCACTACGACGCGGTGGACGTCCCGGTCGGACCGCTGGGGGAGCGGCCCAAGCCGTGGCTGCCGGTCGGCGGGCCGAGGGTGCGCGACCCGCGCACCCGCGAGTACGTGGCGCAGGGCCCGGGGCTGGTGGAGATCACCGACCTGTCCCTGTTGGACCGCCCGCACGTCCTGCTGACCGGTGACCTCGGCATCGCCACGGAGGACGGCGTCGCCGTCGCCGGGCGGGTCGCGGGCAGCACCAGCCGGGGCTGCTCGCTGTCGCTGGACGAGATGACCGGGGGCCGCTGACCGATGAGCGCGTCCTGGATCCCCGACCACGTGACGGGTGCGACCGTGCCCTTCACGCTCACCTCCGGCCCGCACGCGTGGCACGGTCTGCGCCCCGCCGACTGGACCTCCGTCGGCGCCGACCTGCGCCGGGCGCACGAGCGGCTGCGCGAGCTGCCGGTGCGCCGGGTCGTCGAGGTGGTCGACGCGGCGGCGCGGCGCTGGGCCGACCGCGACTTCCCGGAGCGCCGCGCGGCCGTCGCCTCGGCCGCCCTGGTGACCGGGATGTCCACCGAGACCGTCGACCGCGCGCTGGACGCCGAGCTGGGCACCCTCCGCGCGCCGTCGCTGCTCGCCGCACTGGCGCGGGAGCTGGGCGACCCCGAGGTGCTCGACGGCTTCCGGGGCGGCACCACCGCCGTGGGGCCCCGGGTGGTGCTCGCGGTGTTCTCCGGCAACGTGCCCGGCCTGCCCGCGCGGTCGCTGGTGCGGGCGCTGCTGGTGAAGGCGGCGGTGATCGCCAAGGTCCCGGCGAAGGAGCCGAACTTCACCGCCGCGTTCCTGCGCACCCTGCACGACGTGGAGCCGGTCGTGGCCGACGCGGTGGTGGCGACCTACTGGGCCCGTGACGACGCCGCCGTGATGACCGCCGCCCTGGAGCAGGCCGACGCCGTGATCGCCTACGGCAGCGACCCGGCGTGCGCGGCGATCCGCGCCAAGGTCGCGCCGCACCAGCTCTACGAGGAGCACGGCCACAAGCTGTCGTTCGGCGTGATCGGCGACGAGTACTTCCGGCTGCACGGCCCGGTGGAGGTGGCCCGGCGGATCGCGGCGGACTGCAGCGACTTCGACCAGCACGCCTGCCTGTCCCCGCAGGTGTACCTGGTGGCGCGGCAGCACGCCCGCGCGGTCGCCGAGCACGTCGCGCACGCGATGCGGCACGCGGCGGCGGACTGCCCGCCGGGCGTGGTGGGCGACCACGACGCGACCGTGCTCCAGCACCGCAGGCTCGTCGCCGAGTGGCGCGCGGCGAGTTCGGCCTCCGGCGAGGTGTGGGCCTCGGACGGTCTGGAGTGGACGGTCGTGCTGGACGACGCGCTGCTGCCGCTCAGCGGCGCGGGCAACCGGGTGGCGCGGATCGTCGCGGTGCCGGACGTGGACGCGGCGGTGGACCTGATGCGCCCGTACGCCCGGCACTTCCAGACCGTCGGGCTGGGCGCGGTGGGCGACGAGTTCCACCGGGCCGCCGGTGAGCTGGCCCGCCTCGGCGCGAGCCGGCTGACCGAGCCGGGCGCCATGGGCCGGGCCGGCATGGAGTGGCGGCACGACGGCCAACCGCGCATCGCCGGGCTGCTGCGCTGGTGCGACGTGGAGCGCGGGGATCGGGCCCCCGCCACGTCCGGCGGCCTCGTACGCTGACCCCGACCCGGCGCGGGTCCGGGGTCGGATCCACCGAACGCACCGAGGTCCCCGTCCGCTCCGGGCGGGGACCCGACCACGGCTGGGGGAAGGACGAACATGTCCACTTCGGACATCGGAACACGGTTCACGTTGGGGGAGCGCGACCTCCGGCGGATCGCGGACGCCGCGCAGTTCGTGCGGGGCACGACCACCGGCGACGCGCTGGACGCCGTGCTGCCCGGCACGGACCTGGCCCGGCACCTCGACTTCACGCACGCCGCGTTACGCGTGTCCGCGCCGACGCCGGAGGACGTCGTGGCGGACCTGGTGGCACTGGGCGTGACGCCGTGCGAGCAACCGCCCGGTGCCGTGCGCGACCGGCCGGGACGCGACGACGTGGACGTGCGGGTGGTGCGCGGCGAGGTCGGCTGCGGTGGGCGCGGGCTGGAGATCTCCGTGCTGTGCGGCGGTGTGCCGGGGGAGGGGGATGAACCGTCCCTGGTGTTCCGCCCGGTCGGCGACGACGAGGTGCTGCTGCGCGGCGTGTACGAGTCGCTGCTCGACGCGGGCCTGCTCGCCGACGGCGGCGGGTACGACAAGCACGAGGACGTGACGGTCCTGCACTTCCGGGGTGAGCGCCGGATGGAGCTGACCGTGCCGGGGCAGTGCGATCCGTTGCTGCTGCGCCACTCCGGCCGTCCCGACCAGGCCCGGCGCGACATGCTGCACCTGATGAGCGGCGCGTGGCGGACCCGGGCGCTCGCGGTCGCGGCGGAGCTGGGTGTGGCGGACCTGCTGGCGGACGGGCCGCGCACCACGGCCGACCTGGCGGCCCGGACCGGTTCGGTGCCCGACAACCTGCGGCGGGTGCTGCGGTTCCTGGCCTCGCTCGGGGTGTTCGACGTGGACGGTGACTCGTGGTCCCTGACGCCGCTGGGCGCGTTGCTGCGCAGTGACGTGGAGGGGTCGCAGCGCGACCTGGCCCGGCTGTACGGCGGGCTGTTCTACCGGTCGTTCGGCGCGCTGGAGCACACCGTGCGGACGGGGGAGTCCGCGTTCACGCACGTGTTCGGCGCGGACCCGTTCGACCACTTCGCCGTGCACCCGGCGGACGCCCGGCTGTTCGAGAGCGCGATGGCGGCGGCGACCAGCTTCCTCAAGATCGTGCCCGCCGCCCTGGAGCTGCCCGCCGAGGGGACCGTGGTGGACGTGGCGGGCGGTGACGGGCACCTGCTCGGGTTCGTGCTGCAAGCGGTGCCGGGGCTGCGCGGCGTGCTGTTCGACCGCCCGCACGTGATGGGCGCCGCCCGCGAGGTGCTCGCCGGCTACGGCTGCGGGGAGCGCGTCGAGCTGGCGGCGGGTGACTTCTTCGCCGACCCGGTGCCGGCGGGCGGTGCGGTGTACCTGCTGTCGCGGATCCTGCACGACTGGGACGACGAGCGGTGCGCGGTGATCCTGGACAACATCCGCCGGGCCGCGCAGCCCGGGGCGCAGTTGGTGGTGGTGGAACGACCGATCCCCGAAGCACACCTCGAACCGCTGCCGCTGGCGTGGGACGTGCACATGATGGTGAACAACGTGCACGGGCGCGAGCGGACGCTCGGGGAGTACCGGGAGCTGTTGCGGGGCTGCGGTTTCGAACTGGTGGAGAGCCGACCGCTGCCCCTGGACATGGCGGTGCTGGTCGCCCGCGCCCGTTAATTTTATTCCCTTAATGATTTCAGTGTGGAATAAAAGTCACTCTCGTGCGCGGTCGGCGTCCTCCGCTGCGGGCGATCGAATGCGCGTCCGCCCCGCCCGCAGCAGAGCCTGAGAATCAACAGCCGATGGTGGTGCAGGTGTCGGTGCCAAGGCTGCCCGACAGGGTGGTCGACACCGGCACCCCGGTGGCGCAGCCGGGACCGAGGTTGGCCACGGCCACGGTGTAGGTGGGGGCGGCCCCGCCCAGCGGAACGGGATCGGCGGAGTCGGTCACCGACAGCATCAGGTCCGCCTCCGGGACCGGGGCCTAGTCGGTGGGGACTCCGATGGTGCGGATGACGGTCCTGCCCGTGCCGTCGGGGTTCATGAGCACCAGGCCCGTGCCCTGGGAGCTGAAGGCGATCCTGTGCCGTCCGGGGACCACGAGGCGTTCACCCCGGACATGCCCGGGGAGACCGGGTTGGTGCCGTTGGTGTGGTGTAGATCTGGGTGTCGCCGGCCACGTCCTGCATGAACGCCACGGTCCGGCCGTCCGGGCTGATGCGGGGATTGGCCGGTGTTGCCGCTGGTGAGCAGGACGGCGTCGGAGCCGTCCGGGTCGGAGGCCCGGATCTGGCCGGACTCGGTGAAGTGGATCCTGCCGTTGCCGCCGGCGAAGGCGGCGTGTGCCGGGTCTCGTGTCGACGCGGCGGCGGGGCAGTGCCATCACCGTCAGGGGCCGGCGCCTTCCGCCGAGGTCTCGGGCCGGTGTTGCTCCGGCCGAAGGGACGCCTGCTGCACTCCACCGCGCGGACCCTCCGTGACGGTACCGACCGGCCCAGTGACGAACGTCGGCCCGTACTGCACGCCAAGCACTCGCCCGTCCGGCGGTGCGGCCGGCTCACTGGTCGTCGTGCCCCGCCGGTCGACGTCGAGGGCCGTCGAGGCGAGGGCCTTCGAGGCGGGTGCCGCGCGTTCTGCGCAGGATCTCGAAGTGGCCGTGGTTGCGCGCGGCGGTGAGGCGCTCGCGCAGGCGGGCAACGGCCAGGCGGAGCTTGGATTCGACCTCCACTGGGTCCACTCGGTCGTCGGGATCGGGGCTTCGGTGGTTCACGCGTGTGCTTTACCCGACACCGCGTGCGCCCAAACGGACGCACCGTCCGGCCGGGGTGACGGCGCTCACGGTCCATTGGGCGGGAATGCATTTCGTCGCGGTGGGGCCGGCTGGGGAGGATCAGCGGTGTGGTCCCTGTGACGGAAACCCTTGTCCCGCCCCGCTCCGGCTCGTTGCTGCCCTTGCTGTCGGTGAGCCTGCTGACCGGTGTCGGCTACGCGCTGGCCGGTCCGTTCATGTCGTTGTTCCTCATCAAGGAGTTGGCGGCGGGCCCGTTCGCGGTGGGCGCTTTCCTGCTGGCGATGTCGTTGGCGGCGCTGGCGGTGAGCACGGTGCTCGGCCGCTGGTCGGACGGCAGGGCGGTGCGGCGCAACCTGATGGTGTGGGCGTCGGTAGCGGGCGGGGTGTCGTTCGGGCTGTTCGCGGTGCTGCGGAACTACTGGCTGCTGCTGGTGGTGGCGATGTCGTTGTCGGCGGTGGCGTCCTGCCTGATGCCGCAGATGTTCGCCTACGCCAGGCAGTCGTTGGAGCGGTCGGGTTCGGCGCGTGCGCCGTTGGCGATCAGCGCGGTGCGGACGATGGTGTCGGTGTCGTGGGTGGCGGGTCCGCCGGTGGCGGCGCTGCTGATCGACGCGAGCGGGTTCATCGGGCTGTTCGCCGTGTCGGCGGTGGTGTACCTGGTGGCGGCGGTGGTGACGGGGTTGGCACTGCCGGAGTTGGGCAGTGGCGCGGAGGGGCCGCCGGTGCCGGGTTCGGAGCTGCGGCGGGAGGTCGTGCTGGCGACTGCGGCGTTCACGCTGTTGCAGGGTGCGACGGCGGTGGGGGTGTACGCGTTGCCCTTGTACCTCACCGATGTGCTGCACGGGACGACGGCGGACGCCGGTCTGGTGCTGGGGCTGTGCGCGGCGCTGGAGATCCCGTTGATGCTGGGGTTCGGGGCGTTGGCGATGCGGATCGACTACCGGCGGCTGGTGCTGGTCGGGGGCGTGGTGGCGTTGGCGTACTACGGGGTGATGCTGGCGACGACCGCGACCTGGCAGGTGGCGGCGGCGCAGGCGTTGCACGCGGTGGTGATCGCGGCGGTGATGGGCGTGGGGATCTCGTACTTCCAGGACCTGGTCCCGGATCGGCCGGGCTACGCGACGACGTTGTTCACCGGCACGGCGAAGGTAAGCGCGATGATGGCGGGTCCGCTGCTCGCGTTGGCCCAGGTGTTCGGGTACCGCAGCGCGTACGCGATCGGGCTGGCGATGTCGGTGCTGGGCCTGGCGTTGCTGGTGCCCGCTCGGCGGCGTGCGGTGTGACGCACCGTCATCACGGCGGAGCGGCCGGGGCCGCTCCGCCTGTCCGGTACCGGAGCGGTGCGGTGAACCCCTTGGGCTGCGGTTGTGCTTGATACCTCCGGCCGCTCGGTGTTTTGTGGGGCAATTGCCGGGGCGCGGTCGGACGGGGATTTGAGGGGTGCTCCTCACCTCGTTCGGCCCAATCGGCGCGAAACAACGGCTTTCACAGTTGTGCCGGGGGTATTCCCGCAGGTACCCGGGTTCGCCGAGGGTTCGCTCGACACGCTGGGCTTCACCCACGCCATCCACCTGGTGTGGGGCGTGATCCCGCGTGCTCACCCCGGACTCCAAGCCGGCCATCGCCCGTGAGCTGTGCGCGCGGCACGGGCTGGACTTCCGCGACACGGTCGCGTTCGGCGACTCGGGCAGCGACGTCCCGCTGTTCCGCGAGCTGACCCACACGGTGAACGGCATCCCGTCGATCGCCGGCCTGAGCGCCGTCGAATACCGGGGCAACTCGCTGCTCGCCGCTTACCGGCTCGCGCTCGACCTGGTCGCCGTTCCCTGACGGCGGCCGTCCCTGCACCGGTAGTCGAATCAGGGGGAAAACCTTGTCCACCGCCCATGGTGAGGCTTGTTCAACGCGCCCTGCGAACGGGGGCGCGGCCGGATGGTCGTGGCGGAGGCGTTCATTCGCACGCTGCGCGAACTGCGGGAGCGCGGGAACGTCACCGAGGTCGGGTTCCGGGACCACTGGCACCGGGTGGTCGTCGAATCCGGCGAGATGACCTGGGACGGCTGGTACCCGCCGCCGCTGATGGGGATGGCGGTGCTGTTCGCCACCGCCGCCGACCCGTCGCGGGTCAACTTCCGCACGTTCCGCGACGGGGAGAGCTTCGTGTCGCGGGCCACGCTCGACCCGGTCGACGGGATCGTGCTCGGGTACGCCTCCAACGTGCACCGCAGGACGGGGCTGCCGGGTGATTTCGCCACCACGGTCTACCTGGGCCGGGAGCAGCGGCTGCTCGACCACTTCCGGCAGGCGGCCGACGTGTGCCGGGAGATCGCCTCGGTGGTCCGGCCGGACCTGACGGCGGGCGAGCTGCCCGCCGAGGCGCTGACCGCGCTGGCCCGGCGCGGCCTGGGCGGCACCACGCACAGCGACACCGATCCGGACGGCCACAACGTCGGCCACTCGCTGCCGAGGCGGCTGTTCGTGCGGCGGGGCGGCGACTCGCGGCTGGACTCGGTCGACCAGTTCACCATCGAGCCGCAGGTCGGGTCGCCGGACGACCCGACGTTGCCCAAGATCATGCTGCACTACGTGGTGAGCGCCCAGGAGCAGGTGGCGGTGTGCGACGCCTGCGAAGATCCGTTGAGGGACCCGGCGATCATCTGACGGCCGGGAACGCGCGGCGAGGGGGACGAGTGGGCGGGACCGACGGCGACGGCGTGTAGGGCGGTGCGCGGACCAGCACGGCGTGGGTGACGATCACCGGGTTGTTCGTGGCGGGCATCGCCTCGGCGATGCACTTCGCCAAGATCGCGCCCGCGCTGCCGGAGATCTCCGCGCGGTTCGGCCTGTCCCCAGTCGCGGGCGGCCTGGCGGTGTCGCTGGTGGCGGTGATCGGCATCGTGCTCGGCGTCGCCGCCGGAACCCTGGTGGACAACTGGGGCCGGCGCGGGCTGCTGGTCTTCGCGCTCGTGGTGGGCGCGGTGACCTCGGCGCTGATCCCGCTGCTGCCCGGCACCGGGGTGTTCCTCGGGCTGCGCTTCGTGGAGGGCGTGTCCCACCTGGTGATCGTGGTGGCCGCGCCGAGCCTGATGGGCGTGCTGGCGCGACCGGCCGACCGCACGGCGGTGATGACGCTGTGGGGCAGCTTCTTCGCGGTCGGGTTCGCCCTCACCGACGCGGTCGCCCCGGCGCTGCTGTCCGCGTGGGGCAGGCAGTCGCTGTTCTGGGGCCACGCTGCCCTGCTGCTGGGGACCGCGCTGGTGACCGCGCCCCGGCTGAACCGGTTGGCGCGCGGCCAGACCCTGGAGCCGCCGCCCACCCGGGCACCGCTGCTGCGCAGCCTGGTCCGGGACCACGGCGCGCTCTACCGCAACGCCCCGATCATCCTGGCGGCGTCCGGGTTCGGCCTGCACTGCCTGCTGTTCAACGCCTACCTGACCTACACGCGCGAGGTGCTCGGCGACGCCGGCGTGGTGCTGTTCACCGGGGTGCTGGGCGCGGGCAGCCTGCTCGCGGCGAGCATCGCGCTGTTCCTGTTCGACGGCTGCGTGCAGGACGCGACGTTCGCCACGATCCCGTTGGTGGCCAACGACCGGATGGCCGCGCTCGCCCACGGCGCGTTCGCGCAGACCGGTAACGTCTGCAGCTTCCTCGGCCCGCCGGTGTTCGCGGCCGTGGCGGGTGGGTGGCGGCTGGGCGCGGTTCCCACCGTGCTCGCGTGCGCAGCCGGTATTGCCTGCACCTTGCTGGCGGCCCGGTCGGTCCGCCGGGTGGCCGGCAGCGCTGTTTCGCCTCGGTGAGGTAGGCGTCGTACCGCCTCGCGCACACAGGTCGACTGTGTCTGGTCGTACCCGCCGAATCCGCCATTCGACGGAGAAGTCGGCTGCTCCGGTTGCTACACCTGACCCATCCAGGGGAGGAGTGGAGATGCCGGGTTCGGACGGTCGGCGCATCGGCGGCGCGGGCGGTGGCAGCAGCAAGGGCCGGGGTGGCGGGGGAGCGGTGGTGCTGGCGGGTGTGCTCGCGCTGGGCGCGGTCGGTGCCGGTGGCGCGGGCGGGCTGGGCGCGGGGGAGGTGGCCGCCGGCGGGGCGGGCTCACCCGGCGTCGGCAGCAGCCCCGGCGCGCGCTCGGTGTCCGCGCGCAAGGCCGAGAGCAAGCAGGTCGCGCGCAAGGGCGACGCGGAGGGCGCGTGGCAGCGGTTGGGCATGAAGGGCCTCCGGCAGACCGCCAAGCAGCAGGGGGAGTGCGTGGCGTCGTCGTTCGGGCGCGTCCGCGAGTACTTCCAGAGGGCACGCTGCACGTCGTTGGACCGGATGCTGTTCGCCGTGGGGGACGGCGCGGGCAACACGGCCGTGGTGTCGGTGGCGTGGGTCGGTCTCGCCACGCGGGGTGACGCGGTGGGGTTCAAGGCGGTGATCGACGACCACGGCAGCGGGGACGTGCGACCGCTGGGCGGCGCGCTGCTGGGCCTGGCCGACGTGGCGTTCTCCGGCCACAACTACGGGTCGGACCGGGACGGCTCCACGGTGGTGGTCGCGGAGGCCGAGCAGGTCGACGGCGTGGTCGCGGCGGAGGTGCTCGACGCGCTGGCGGAGGTGGCCGCCCTGCTGCCCCGCCCGTAAGCCCGGCAGCACCAGCAGCACCGCGGCACCAGCAGCGCCGCGACACCAGGACGCCACGACGCCGGGCGAATCCGGTTGTCGGCGCTCCCGGTCCGCCAATACCGTGCCGGGGTGGATCTCTTCTCGCGCTCGTGGACGGCGTTGCTGGCGGCGGTGGCCGCCACCCCGGACGAGGACTTCGCGGTGGCGTCCGGGTGCGCCGGGTGGCTGGTCCGCGACCTGGTGTGCCACCTCGTGATCGACGCCCAGGACGTGCTGATCACGCTCGCCACCCCCGCCGAAGGCGACCCGACCGCGCACGCGGGCACCTACTGGAAGCTGGTCGACCCGCCGACCGGCGACGACCCGCTGGACGCGCTGATCCCCCGGCTCGCGGCGGCCTACGGGGAGCCGGGGTTGCTGAAGTTCCACCTGGACGACGTGGGCTCGGCCGCCGGGCGCGCGGCGCGGCTGGCGGACCCGGTCACCCTGGTCGCCACCCAGGACATGGTGCTGACCGTCGGCGACTACCTGTCCGCCTACGTCCTGGAGTGGGTGTTGCACCACCTCGACCTGGTCGCGCACCGCCCGTCCGCCGCCGGGCCGTCCGCCGAGGTGCTCGCCGCCGCCCGGACCGCCCTGGAACGGGTCGCGGGGGTCGTGTTCCCGCCGGCGCTGTCCGACGCGGACGCGCTGCTGGTCGGCACCGGTCGCCGCGCGCCGACCGACGCGGAGGTGGGCGCGCTCGGCGGGATTGCCGGGCAGCTCCCGTTCGTCCTCGGCTGACCGGCGGAGCGCACCGGCACCGACGTCGGGACCCCCGTCAGCGGTGGGGTTCCCCGGTGGCGAAGGCCGCTCTGCGGGCGGCCCGGCGCAGGGTGCGCAGCAGGACCGGGCCGGTCACCACGACCAGCACCGTGGTGGTGACCGCCCGGCCGATGTCCCAGCCCAGCGAGGTGGCGAGGCTGAACGCGACCAGCCGCACCAGGTTGTCCACGACCGGGCCGCCGGGCTGGAACGACAGGCCGGTGCTGCCCGCCGACAGCGCGAACGGCCAGAACGACAGGTTCAGCAGCAGGCCGTAGACCAGCGACGCGACCGCCGCGTACCCGGCCAGCAGGGCCAGTTCCGCGCGGCCGGTGAGGCGGGGGAGCAGGCCCGCGCCCAGCGCCACCCAGGCGGCGGCGAGCATCTGGTAGGGCAGCCACGGGCCGATGCCGCCGGTGAGCAGCGCCGACGCGAACAGCATCGTGTTGCCCAGCACGAAACCGAACCCCGGCCCGAACACCCGGCCGCCGAGCACGAGCAGGAAGAACACCGTCTCGACGCCCGCCGTGCCCGCGCCCAGCGGGCGGATGGCCGCGCCGAGGGCGGACAGCACGCCGAGCACGGCGATCGCCTTGGCGTCCAGGCCGCCCTCGCCGATCTCGGCCAGCACCACGGCGAGCACGAGCGGCAGCAGCAGCGCGAACGTCCACGGCGCGTCGGTGCCGTGCGCGACGCCGGCGTCCGGGTCCACGATCAGCGGCCAGCCGAACGCCGCGACGCCGACCACGCCCGAGGCGGCCAGGGCCAGGGTGGCGCGGGGGCGGAGGCGGACGGCCGTCGTCATCGGCGGGCCAGCGCGGTGGCGACGTCGGCGACCGTGAGCCACGGGCCGAGCACCTTGGCCACCTGCGGGGAGAACGTGGGGGAGGCGGTGACCACCTCGCGGGTGGGCCCGTCCGCGACGACCTCGCCGTCGGCCAGCACGACCACGCGGGTGGCGTACTCGGCGACGAACTCGACGTCGTGGGTGGCCAGCACGACGGCGTGGCCGTCGTCGGCCAGCGCGCGCAGCGCCTCGGCCAGCCGCGTCTTCGCGGGGTAGTCGAGGCCGCGCGTGGGCTCGTCCAGCAGGACCGCGCGCGGCCTCGGGGTGAGCGCGACGGCGAGCACCAGCGCCAGGCGCTGGCCCTCGGACAGGTCGCGGGGGTGCCGGCTGCCGGGGATGCCGGGTGCGAACCGGTCGAGCAGGGCCCGGCAGGTGCCGGCGGGGCGGTCGGACTCGCGGTCGGCCTGCTCGCACTCGGCCGTGACGGTGTGCAGGTAGAGCAGGTCGGCGGGCTGCTGGGGGACGAGGCCGACGACCCGGCGGCGCGGCGCGGGCTTGAGGGCGGCCGGGTCGACGCCCTCGACGGCGACGGTGCCGCCGGCGCGCTTGCCGGTGCCCTGCACCGCCCACAGCAGGCTGGACTTGCCGCTGCCGTTGCGGCCCATCACGGCGACGCGCTCGCCGGCGTGCACGCGCAGGCCGACGCCGCGCACCGCCTCGACGCCGCCGTAGCGCACCCGCACGTCCCGGGCGTCGAGCAGCTCGGGGCCGGACGCGGCGGCGGGCGCGGCGGCGGGCGCGGGGTCGGGGTCGGGGTTGCCGAGCCGGTCGCGCAGGGGCGCGGCGAGCCGGCGGGCGTCGCGGATGGACACCGGCACCGGCCGCCAGCCCGCGAGCTGCGCGAGCCGGACCACCGGCGGTGCGACGGGCGCGTCGGCCAGCACCGTGCCGGGGTCGCCCGCGACCGGCGGCCCGTCGCCGGGCAGCCACACGACCCGGTCGGCGTACTGGGCGACGCGCTCCAGCCGGTGTTCGGCGATCAGCACGGTCATGCCGAGGTCGTGCACGAGCCGGTGCAGGGCGGCGAGCACGTCCTCGGCCGCGCCGGGGTCCAGCGCGGAGGTCGGCTCGTCCAGCACCAGCACGCGCGGGTGGGCGGTGAGGGCCGCGCCGACGGCGACCCGCTGCTGCTGGCCGCCGGAGAGCGTGGCCAGCGGGCGGTCGCGCAGGTCGGCGAGGCCGAGCAGGTCGAGGGTCTCCTCGACGCGCTTGCGCATCACGGCGTTGGGCAGGCCGAGGGACTCCATCGAGTAGGCGAGCTCGTCCTCGACGGAGTCGGTGACGAACCCGGCCTGCGGGTCCTGGGTGACCAGGCCGACGACGTCGGCCAGCTCGCGCGGCGGGTGCGTGCGGGTGTCCCGGCCGTCGACCAGCACGCGGCCGGTCAGGGTGCCGCCGGTGAAGTGCGGGACCAGGCCGTTGACCGCGCGCAGGAGCGTGGACTTGCCCGCCCCGGTGCGGCCGACGACCAGGCACAGCTCCCCTTCCGGGACGTGCAGGTCCACCCCGGACAGGGTGGGCGCGGGCGCGTCCGGGTAGGTGGCGGTGACGTTCTCGAACCGGATCATGGTGTCTTCCGTCGGACGGTGAGCACGGGCGCGAGCGCGCACAGCAGGCCCAGGGCGGGCAGCAGGGGCAGGGTCGGGACCTCCAGCGGGACCGTGCTCGGGACCAGCGCGGCGCCGCCGAGGTGGGCGGGGGCGACCAGGGTGGCCAGGGCGGCGACCGCGCCGGAGGCGATGATGAGCAGCTCGCGCGGCCCCCACGTGTCGGGCCGGTAGCGGCTGCGCCGGACCCGGCGGGAGCCGGTCCACAGCCCGGCGACGGCGAGGGCCGCGCCGAGCACCAGCACCGGCACGCCGACCAGCGCCGGCGCGGTGCTGTCGAGCAGGCCGTACGCGCCCACGCACAACCCGGCCAGGCCGCCGAGGACGAGCGCGCCGGTCAGCGCGCGGGCGGGCGCGGGCAGGCCGGCGTTGCGCCCGTAGCCGCGCGAGTCCATCGCGGCGGCCAGCACCAGCGACCGGTCGAACGCGTCCTCCAGCACCGGGGCCATCAGCACCTTCACCGCCCGCACGCCGCGCGGGGCGTCACCGCGCAGAGCACGCGCCCGGCGCACGGACCGGGCCGACGCGACGAGTTGCGGCGCGACGGTCATGGCGACCACGACCGCCACGCTGACCTCGTAGAGGGCGGCGGGCAGGGTGCGCAGCAGGCGCTTGGCGTTGGCCAGGGCGTTGGCCGCGCCGACGCAGCACAGCAGGGTGGCGAGCTGGAGCCCCTGGCACAGCGCGAACACCAGGCCCTCGGCCGACACCGGCCCGCCGAGCCGGATGCCGCGCGCCCAGTCGGGCAGCGGCACCTCGGGCAGCGCGACCAGCGTGGTGGGCCCGCCGACGCCGCCGAGCACGACGTGGAACAGCACCCGGACGCCGAGCACGACGAGCCCGAACTTGAGGAACACGCCGTAGGAGTCCGCCCACGGGGTGTCGTCCCGGCAGGTGACCGCGACCAGCCCGGCCACGGCGATCACCAGGCCGAGCAGCACGGGGTTGGTGGTGCGCCCCGCGACGGTGGCCAGCGCCACCGCCCACAGCCACCACGCCCCGGGGTGCGGGGCCCGGCTCACCGCCGCGCTCACCCGGCCCGGCGGCGGCGGGCCGTCCACAGGCCGAGGCCCGCGAGCACGGCGATCACCGCGACGCCGACCACGAGCCCGGTGGTGCCGCCCGAGGTCGGGGTCCGCTCGGCCACCGGGGTGGGGTCGGTCGAGGTCGGCCCGGCCGACGACGGCGGGGCGGACGGTGACCCGGACGACGGGGCCGTCGTGCCGGTCGCGGCCGGCGTGGTGGTGCCGGTGGCCGGCGCGGGCTCGCCGGTCGTGGTCGGGTCGGGCTGCGCCGTGCCGGGCCGGCCCGGCTGCGCGGGCGGGGGCTGCACGGGGGTCACGGGGCCGCCCGGTGGCGGTTCCGGTCGGGGAGCGGGCGGTTCGGGCCGGGCCGGTGCGGGCGGGGCGATGCCCGGACGGGTGCCCGCGCCGAACGCCCAGCCCTCCACGTCGCCGGGCGCGGGGTCGTGGCCCGCCGCGCCGGTGTCGCGGTAGGTCCACGACCCGCCGGGCGTGCCGCCCCAGTACGACCAGTAGGCGTCGGTGGGGGCGGCGTTCACGCACGGGTCGGACGCGGGCAGGTCGTCGATCCGGCACACGAACCCGGCCGAGCGGCTCGCGGAGCGGAAGCCGAACCCGGCCGCACCGAGCGCGGCCAGCCCGCTCGCGGGGTCGCCGGGCGCGCACCCGGTGCGCACCCCGCCGCCCAGCGCGCGGAAGTCCACGACCACCGTCACGCCGGAGCAGTCGGCGGCCCGCGCGGGCGCGGCGGCGAGCAGGCCGAGCGGGCCGAGGACGACGGCGGCGGCGAGCAGCGCGGCGACCCTCACGACGTGGACCGGCCGGCCGGTGCCGGGTCCCTCCGCCGTGCCGCCACGAGCACCAGCGCGCCGGCCAGGACGAGCAGCGCGCCCAGCCCCAGCGCCGGGGCGGGCTCCACGCCGGTGCGGGCCAGCGGGCCCGCGCCGGTCACGGTGACACCGGCGGCCGGGGTCGTGGGCGGCTCCTCGACCGGCGCGGGCTGGGCGGGGGGTTCCTCGGCGGGCGGCGCGGGCGTGGTCGTGGTCGGCTCGGGGCAGTCCAGCACGGGCGCGGCGGGCCGGTCGCCGGTCGAGGAGATCTCGGCGAGCCCGGTCCCGGCCAGGCCGAGCACGGCCTGCGCGGTGGCGCGCACCGCGTTGCCGGCCTGGAAACCCTTGGCGTCCTTGGCGATCGCGCCCGCCGTGGCGTCCCCGCAGCCGACCTGGAGGGTCTGGAGGAAGGCGACTGCCTTGTCGGCCTCGACGGTGCGGCCCCCGGCGCGCAGCCCCTGCGCGGCCAGGCCGGTGCTGTTGGCGTTGGCGACGTCGAGCTGGTCGGGCTGGGTGTGGTCGGGGAAGCCGCCGTTGGCGAACTGCTTGTCGCGCAACCACTTCAGCCCGGCGTCGGCCTGCGCGGTCTGCCCGGCGGCGATCAGCGCCTGCACGGCCAGCCCGGTGGCGTCGGCCTGGGAGGTGCAGGTGGGCTTGCCGATGTCGAGCGGGAACCCGCCGTCCGGGCACGCGGTGCCGAGCAGGAACTCGACGGCCTTCGCGGGTGCCTCGCCGTGCCGGGCCAGCGTGATCACCGCCAGCGACTGGCTGAAGGTGTTGCTGTAGTCGCCCCACTTGGACTTGTCGGAGAACCGCCCCGACTCGGCCTGGAGGGCGGTCAGCCCGGCGATCAGGTCGACGCCGCCGACACCGGTCGGGTCGCCGCCCTGGGCGAGGACCGCGAGCGCCAGCTTGGCGTGCGCGCCTGCGTACCGCGCGCCCTCGGCGTCGGAGGTGTAGGACGCCACCGTGGCCGGCGCGGTCAACCAGGCGTAAGCCTTGCCGGCGCTGTCCTGCGCCACGCCGGCCGCGTCGAACGCGAGCAGGGCGTCGATGGTCAGGCCCTGGTCGGGGAAGACGTCGGCGCCCACTGCGGTCTCGAACCGCTCACCGTCCACGAGCTGGCGCGACAGCCAGCCCGCCGCGGCTTCGGCCGGGGACTTCGCGGTCACCGGGGCGGCGTGGGCGGCGGGTGCCAGCAGCAGCGCGGACAGCGCGGCGGCGGCGACGACGGCGGTCCGTCTCGACGGCATGGCGGGCCTCTCGGGTCGCGGGCCGCGAGGCGGACCCGGGACGGCCGGCACCGACGTCCCCCGGGCTCCGGCCCGTTGACCTTGACGGGTGTGGGGAGCGTGCCGCGCGTCGGGTGGTCGGGCTCGCCCCGGGAGGGGCCTACCGTTGCGGGTCAGCGCCGGATTCCGACCGGCTTCCCCCGATTCGGGCGCGGCTGCCGATCGTCGCCTCACCCGGCCCGGCGTGTCAATCCGCCTGTGGCGCGATGCTGCTCACTCGTACGTACGGTTACCGTCGGTCGAATCAACCTGGGGAAGAGGGGTGTGGAATGGCGACTCTGGCGTCGGTGCGCGACGGCTTGGTGGCGTGGGTCGCACGGCGTTCGGTCACGCGGTGGCTCATGGGAAGGATCGGTTCGCGCGCGTTGTCGCTGCTCCCGGACCGTGCGCTGGTCCCGCTGAAGCGGGACGGGGTGGAGCCGGGCGTCGAGCTGGAGCGGATGAGGGAGACCGGACCGATCCACCGGCTGCCGGTGCCGTTCGGCGTGCGAGTGTGGTTGGTCACGGGTCAGCCCGAGGCGAAGAAAGTGCTTTCCGACACAGATGCGTTCAGCAATGACTACGCGCGGCTCGGCGCGGCGGTCGGCATCGAGCAGACCCCCGGCGGGCTCGGCTTCGCCGACCCGCCCGACCACACCCGCCTGCGCAAGCTGCTCACGCCCGAGTTCACCATGCGCCGGCTGTCCCGGCTGGTGCCGAGGATCGACGAGATCGTCACCGAGCGGCTGGACGCGATGGCCGCCGTGGACGGGCCGGTCGACCTGGTGCAGGAGTTCGCGCTGCCGATCCCGTCGCTGACGATCTGCGAGCTGCTCGGCGTGCCCTACGACGACCGCGACCGCTTCCAGGAGCTGGCCGCCGCGCGGTTCGACCTGTTCGGCGGCGCGAACTCGGCGCTGGGCGCGATCTCCGAGTCGCTCAAGTACATGGAGAAGATCGTCCGCCGGGAGCGCCGCGACCCCGGCGACGGCCTGATCGGCATGATCATCCGCGAGCACGGCGACGCCGTCACCGACGCCGAGCTGGCCGGCCTCGCCGACGGCGTGCTGACCGGCGGGTTCGACACCACCGCGAGCATGTTGGCGCTGGGCGCGATCGTGCTGATGAGCGACCCCGCCGCGCGGGCCGCGATGCGCGACGACGACCAGGCGGTCGGGCCGCTGGTGGAGGAGCTGCTGCGGCACCTGAGCGTGGTGCAGGTGGCGTTCCCCCGGTTCGCCAAGCGCGACCTGGTGATCGCCGACACCGAGATCAAGGAGGGCGACGTGCTGGCGGTCTCGCTCAGCGCCGCCAACCGCGAGGGCCTGGACCGGATGGACTTCGACGCCGCCCGCAAGGTGTCCACGCACCTGGCGTTCGGCTACGGGGCGCACCGCTGCGTCGGGGCGGAGCTGGCCCGGATGGAGCTGCGCGCCGCCTACCCCGCGCTGCTGCGCCGGTTCCCGGACCTGCGCTTCGCCGACGAGCGGCCGTCGTTCCGCACGGCGTCCATCGTGCACGGCGTGGAAGCGCTGATGGTCCACACCCGCTGACCCGGTACCCCGGGGGCCGCCACCACGGTCCCCGGGGCGTCGCCGCTCAGGCGACCCGGCGGGCCTCGGAGCGGCCCACCGGCCGGCCGACCCGCACCCCGTGCAGCACGTGCGCCAGCACCTCCGCGCCGCGCACCACCCGGGGGCCGGGCCGGTTGAAGTACGACGGCCCGTCGAGCACCCACGTCCGCGCGCCCAGCCCGGCCCAGCCGGGCCGGGAGGTCAGCACGGGCAGCTCCGCCTCGGTGCGGTCCGGCGGGAAACCGCACGGCAGCACCAGCACCACGTCCGGCCGCGCGTCGACCACCGCCCGCCAGTCCACCGCCGAGGTGTGCTCGCCGGGCGCGGCGAGCAGCGGCTCCCCGCCGGCGCACGCGACCTGCTCGGGGACCCAGTGCCCGGCCGGCCACACCGGGTCCAGCCACTCGACCGCCACCACGCGCGGCCGGGGCCGCCCGGCGACCGCCCGGGCCACCGCCGCCCACCTCCGGCGCAGCGCGGCCTCGCGGCGGGCCGCGACTTCCGGCACGCCCAGCACGTCGCCCAGCCGCCGCAGGCAGTCCAGCACCTCGTCCACGGTGGACGGTTCCAGGCTCAGCACGCGCGGCCCGGCGTCGAGCACGCGGACCGCCTCCGACACCCGGCGGTAGGACACCGCGCACACCTCGCACAGGTCCTGGGTGAGCACCAGGTCCGGCGCGAGCCGCGCGAGCAGCACCTCGTCCAGGCCGTAGAGCGAGGACCCCCGGTGCGCCGACGCGCCGCGCACCACGTCGGAGATCTCCCGGCTGCCCAACCGATCCTGGTCGATCCCGGTCGAGGTGACCACCGGCACCGACGCCACCGACGACGGCCAGTCGCACTCGTGGGTGCGCCCGACCAGCGAGCCCGCGAACCCCAGTTCCGCCACCAGGTCCGTGGCGGCGGGCAGCAACGACACGATCCGCACGTCCTCGACCATGAAGACGAGCTTAACCCACCGGAAAAAGCCTTCACTTTTCATAACAGGACCCGTGCGGCACGGTGAGGTGGTGCTGAACCGCTCCGTGCTGCGGATGGGAACCCTGGCCCTGCTGTGGGGCTCGGTCTTCCTGTGGATCGAGCTGGCCCTCACCGGCCTGACACCCGTCCAGATCACCGTGATCCGCTGCGCGCTCGGCACCGCCGTGCTGCTCGTGCTCGCCGGCCTCGGCCGGCAGAAGCTGCCGCGCGACCGGGTGACCTGGGGACACCTGGTCGTCGCGGCCTTCTTCTGCAACGCCCTGCCGTTCGTGCTGTTCGGCATCGGCCAGCAGAGCGTGGACTCCGGCACCGCCGGGGTGCTCAACGCCACCACCCCGCTGTGGGCGCTGCTCATCGGCGTCGCCCTGGGCACCGAGCGCCGGCTCACCCCGGCCCGCGTCGGCGGGCTCGTCCTCGGCTTCGCCGGCGTCGCGGTGATCTTCGCGCCCTGGGAGCACGACGGCCTGGCGAGCTGGGGCGCGCTCGCCCTGCTCGGCGCGGCGGCCAGCTACGCGGTCGCGTTCGCCTACATGGGCCGCACGCTGGTCGGCCGGGCCGGGCCGATGGCGATCTCCGCCGCCCAGCTCGCCGCCGCCACCGGACTCGGCGCGCTCGGCCTGCCGCTGTCCGGACCCGCCCACCCGAACACCACGGCGGTGGTCGCGGTCGTCGTCCTCGGCATCTTCGGCACCGGGTTCACCTTCGTCCTCAACTACCGGATCATCGAGGACGAGGGCGCCACCAGCGCCGCCACCGTCGGCTACTTGCTGCCCGTGGTGTCGGTCGGGCTGGGCGCGCTCGTGCTCGGCGAACCCCTCACGCCCCGGGTCGTCGCCGGGATGGCGGTAGTCCTGGTCGGCGTGGCCATGACCCGGACGGCCGCCGCCGCGCCGCCACAAGACGGGTCCGGCCCTTGCCCGTTGCCGGTTTTGTCCACTGAGCGTGACGAACCGGGCGGCCGATCGGCCGACCCCCGTTGACCGTGACATAGCCGCTGGTCAGGCTGCTGGGTGAACCCGATCGAGTGACTGTCGGCCCCGTCAACCCTGCGTCGGGGCGCACTCGGTCGGAGTTCGCCGAAGGAGCCGACCGTGCGTCCTTTCACCTCGACCCTCGCCGTGCTCGCCGCCGTCACCACGACGGCCGGGCTCGCGGCGGGCGTCGCCTCCGCCGCGCCGCACCAGGCGCTGATCGTCACCCCGGCGGCCACCGCGACCGCCACCCCCGTCCCGGGCAGCTACATCGTCACCCTCGACCGGCACGCCCGCAGCGCCGGCACCGCCGCTGCCGCCGCCGGCGTCACCCCCACCCGGGTCTACGAGTCCGCCTTCACCGGGTTCTCCGCCACGCTGACCCCGGCCCAGCTCCGCGCGCTCAGCCGCGACCCGTCCGTGCGGGTCATCGAGCAGGACATGCTCGTCACCGACGCCCTCGACACCACCCAGGCCAACCCGCCGTCGTGGGGCACCGACCGCGTCGACCAGAAGAACCTGCCGCTGTCCAAGAGCTTCACCTACACCGCCACCGGCGCGGGCGTGCACGCCTACATCATCGACACCGGCATAACCCCCGGCCACGCCGACTTCGGCGGCCGGGCCACCTTCGACCACAACGCCATCGACACGAACAACACCGACTGCCAGGGCCACGGCACGCACGTCGCCGGCACCATCGGCTCCGCCACCTACGGCGTCGCCAAGGGCGTGCGGCTGCACGGCGTGAAGATGATGAACTGCGCCGGCAGCACCACCACGAGCGCCGCGATCGGCGCGGTCGAGTGGGTCACCCGCAACGCCCAGAAGCCCGCCGTGGCCAACACCTCCTGGAACTACCCGGCCACCGCCAGCCTGGAGACCGCGATCCGGAACATGATCTCCTCCGGCGTCTTCCTGGCCACCTCGGCGGGCAACACCGGCGGCAACTCCTGCGACCGGCTGCCGCGCAAGGTGGAGACCGCCAGCGTCGTCGCCTCCTCGGAGCGCACCGACGCCCGCTCGTCGTTCTCCAGCACCGGTTCCTGCGTCGACCTCTACGCACCCGGCGGCGCGATCGTCTCCACCCTCCGGACCGGCGGCAGCGGCTCGATGAGCGGCACCTCGATGGCCACCCCGCACGTCGCGGGCGTCGCCGCGCTCTACAAGTCCCGCCACGGCGACCAGCCGGCGGCGACCGTGCACAACTGGCTCAACGCCAACGCCACGCCGAACGTGGTCAGCGGCGGCGCGACCGGCGGCACGGTCAACCGCCTGCTGTTCACCGCCGGCCTGTGACCACCCCCGGCGCGCGGGACCACCCCCGCGCGCCGGGCACCCCTCCGGTGCGTCCGCCACGGGACCTCCGCGAACCGGGCCGCGCTGCCGGACGTGCCCGACGCGGTGCGGCGCTGCGGGCGTCGCGGTGGACCGACCGCGCCCACAACGGCGTCGCCGACCCGGCGTTGGCGACCCGTCCGTGGTGAACGCCACCCCCGGCCTGGGGAGAGGCGCTGGTCGGCGGCGAGGTCGCACTCGACTCGTACGTCGTGCCCAACGGCGCGGTCCAGCGGCGCGGAGACCTGTTCGCCGCCGCGCCGGGCCGTGCCGAGGACCTGCAGACCCGGATGGCCGAGGTCGAACGCCTCCTGCACGACGAGATCCGGGTGTACGACGCCGGCGCGCGCATCGGCATGGGCGTGAACGCCGCGCTGCGCCGCACCCTCGACCGCCTGATGGGGGAGGAGGACGCCACCGCCCTGCTCACCGGAACGCACGGCGCGACTGGGGCCACCGGTTCGGCGACGAGTTCGGGGTGTCGGTGCCCCGGCCCGCCGAGGACCCGACCTGGCTGGACAGCAGGCTCGCCGAACCCGGCACCAACCCGGAGGTGCTGCCGGCGGGCCGGGCGGACGCGCGGGAACGGGCGTGACGCCGGCTGGTCGCCGCCGCACCGCCCCCCGACGGGGTCACCGGCTTCCCCGGCTCGGCCGGCGTGGTCGACGGCGTCGGCGCGCGGCGGCCGTGGTCACCGACACCGGCGCACCGCTCTCGCACGCCGCGATCGCGGCCCGCGAACTGGGCATCCCGGCCGTCGTCGGCTGCGGCAACGCCACCACCCGCCTGCGCACCGGCGACCGCGTCCGGGTGGACGGCACGCGCGGCACGGTGACCCCGCTGGACCGACCCGGGGGATGACCGGCCGGGCCGGCGGTGGGGTCAGCGCGCGGGGGAGCGGCCGGTGTCGTGGGGCAGGCCCACGTAGTTCTCCGCGAGGCTGGTCGCGGCGGCCTCCGAGGAGCAGACGTAGCTCAGCTGGGCGAGCTGCAACTGGTGGTCCAGGTCGTCGCCCGAGGTGTGCAGCATCGAGGTCATCCACCACGAGAAGTGCGTGCACCGCCAGACCCGGCGCAGCGCCCGCTCCTCGTAGCCGTCCAGCAGGTCCGTGCGCCCCTCCGCGAAGAACGCGCCCAGCGCCTCGGTGAGCACCGCGACGTCCGCCACCGCCAGGTTGAGTCCCTTCGCGCCGGTCGGCGGCACGATGTGCGCCGCGTCGCCGACCAGGAACAGCCGCCCGTGCCGCATCGGCGTGCTGACGAAGCTGCGCATCGGCGTGATGCCCTTGTCCACCACCGGTCCGGTGGCGAGCGCCCACCCGTCCAGGCCCAGCCGGACGCCCAGCTCGTCCCAGACCCGGTCGTCCGACCAGTCCTCGACGCGCTCGCCCGGGTCCACCTGGAGGTAGAGCCGGCTCAGCGCCGGCGACCTCATGCTGTGCATGGCGAACCCGCGCGGGTGCCACGCGTAGATCAGCTCGTCGGTCGACGGCGGCACCTCGGCGAGGATGCCCAGCCACGCGTACGGGTAGTCGCGCTCCCACGTCCGCCCCGCCGGGACGGTCGGGCGGCTGACCCCGTGGAAGCCGTCCGCGCCCACCACGACGTCGGCCTCCACCACCCGCGCGGCCCCGGTGCCGTCCACGAAGGACACCTTCGGCCGGTCGGTGCCCACGTCGTGCAGCGCGGTGTCGGAGACCTCGAACCACACGTCGTCGCCGCGCGCCCCGAGCAGGTCCTTCACCACCTCGGTCTGCCCGTAGACCCACACCGACCGCCCGGTCAGCGCGTGGAAGTCGATCCGGTGCCGCTCGCCCGGCCACTGGAGGTGGATGCCGTCGTGGCGCAGCCCGTGCTCCTTCAGCCGGTCGCCGAGGCCGGCGGCGACGAGCAGGTCCACCGTGCCCTGCTCCAGCACGCCGGCCCGGATGCGGGCCTCGACGTAGGCCCGCGAGCGGTTCTCCACGACCACGGAGTCCACCCCCCGCTCCGCGAGCAGGTGGGACAACAACAACCCGGCCGGCCCGGCACCGACGATGGCGACCTGTGTGCGCATGGGGAGCATCGTGGGGGACGGGACGCCTCGCGCACAGCCCCGGTTGCCACTGAGCGGCAACCGGGCCGGACCGCGACCACCCGCGCCGTCCGATCAATGATTCTCCCTATAACTTCAGTGTGGAATAAAATCAATCATTCCTCCTGGTGATCGGCTGCCGGGGCACCGAAGAGCAGCCGGGGCCGAACCACTCGAATATCGGTTGTGCCAAGTGGCACAACCGGTTACTTTCAGCGGCGTGGACGACGGCAAAGGCCGAGGTAGGCCGCGCAAGGACCCGGAACGCCTGGCCCGCTGGACACCGCCCGACGGGTGGTCCCGGCTGGTCGCCTGGATCTCCCCGGAGGAGAAGCGGGCGCTCAAGCACGCCGCCGTGGACGCGGGTGTGCCGGTCGCCGACCTGGTCAGGTCGCTGGCCGGGGGGCTCGCTGCGGGTGCCGTCACCCACGCGGACCTGGTACGCGGAGTGTCGAGAGGAAGACCTGTCATGGAGAAGATCCCCACGCTGTTCGAGCGGGACGACCGCTTCCGGGTCGTGGACCGGCCCCGGGCCGAGTGCGCGTGGGTCTTCGCGGGCGAGGGCGTGGGCACCGAGAAGCTGGACGGGACCAACGTGCGGCTGACCGTGCGGGCCGGGCACCTCGTGCGGGTGGAGAAGCGGCGCAACCCCAGCCGGGAGCAGAAGCAGCTCGGGATCGTGGACGGCTGGTACGTCGACACCTCCGCCGACGCGGCCGAGGACAAGTGGGTCCTCGCGGCGGCGGCCGGCACCGACGTGAGCGGGTGGCCGGACGGCGAGCACTCGTGCGAGGCGCTCGGGCCGCGCATCCAGGGCAACCCCCTGGGGCTGGCCGAGCACCTGTGCGTGCCGTTCGACGTGGCCGCCCCGGTGTACGAGGGAGCGCCGCGCGGCTACCACGAGCTGGCCGGGTACCTGGCGGAGCTGGAGAGCCGGTACTCGCCGGGCAGCCTGGCCGAGGGAATCGTGTTCCACCACCCGGACGGGCGGCGGGCGAAGATCAAGCGCAAGGACTTCCCGAAGGCGGCCTGACGGTTCTCCGGTCCGGTCGCGGGCACGACCGGACCGGAGATCCCGGGTCAGTCGGTGGCGACGCGTTCCCGGGCCTCGGCCAGGTCGTCGTCCGTCGGCGGGTCGTCCTGGGTGAGGGCGTGCCGCCAGTAGCCGGTGAAGTCGATCCGGCGTTCCTCGACGCCGCGCTCGTCGATCAGGTGGCGGCGCACGGCGCGGACCGCGCCCGCCTCGCCGGCCAGCCAGGCGTACGGGCTGCCGGTGGGCGGGGTGGCGGCGCGGACGGCGTCGAGCAGCGCGGTGCCCAGGCCGGGTGGCGAGTGCCGGTGCACCCAGTGCAGGTCGAGGTCGGCGGCGGTGTCGAGGGGTTGTTCCTCGGCGGGGCCGTCGACCTCGACGTACGCGGTGACGCGGGTGCCGGCGGGGAGCGCGGCGAGGTGGCCCGCGATGGCCGGGATCGCGGTCTCGTCGCCGGCCAGGAGCAGCCAGTCGGACCGGCCGAGGGTCTTGCGGTAGACGGCCGACGGCCCGTAGCGGCCGAGGGTGTCGCCGGGTGCGGCGGTCCGGGCCCACCGGGTGGCGGGTCCGGGGTGGTCGTGCAGCACGAAGTCCACGTCGACCTCGTGCGTGCCGGGGTGGTGGTCGCGGACGGTGTAGCTGCGCAGCCAGGGGCGTTCGGCCTCGGGGATGGCCCGGTACGCCTGGTACCAGGCCATGCCGTACCTGTCGGACTGGTCGGCGGGCAGGTCGGGCACGGGGTGGCCGGGTCGGGGGAACAGCAGCTTGAGCTGCTGGTCGGGCCAGGTGGTGAAGTCGTCCAGGCCGTCCCCGGTGAACCGGACGCGCACGACGCGCGGGGTCACCGGGTGGACGGCGGTGACGTGCAGGAGTGGCACGGGCTGGTGTTCCTCACGGTCCGGTCAGGTGCGGGTCACGTAGGCGCGCAGGTGTCGGGCGGTGAGGGTATCGGCGTGGGCGACGAGGTCGGCGGGGGAGCCGGTGAACACGACCCGGCCGCCGTCGTGGCCCGCGCCGGGGCCGAGGTCCACGATCCAGTCGGCGTGGGCCATGACGGCCTGGTGGTGCTCGATGACGATGACGGTGTTGCCGTCGTCGACGAGCCGGTCGAGCAGGGCGAGCAGCTTGTCGACGTCGGCGAGGTGCAGGCCGGTGGTGGGTTCGTCCAGGACGTAGGTGGATGCCTTCTCGCCCATGTGGATGGCGAGCTTGAGGCGCTGCCGCTCGCCGCCGGAGAGGGTGGTGAGGGGCTGGCCGAGGGAGAGGTAGCCGAGGCCGACGTCCGCGAGCCGGTCGAGGACGGCGCGGGCCTGCTTCTCGGTGAAGAAGTCGCGGGCCTCGGCGACGGGCATGGCGAGGACCTCGCTGATGTCGCGCCCGCGCAGCTCGTGGCCGAGGACCTCGGCGGTGAACCGCTTGCCGCCGCAGTCCTCGCAGGGGGTGGCGACGCCGGCCATCATGGCGAGGTCGGTGTAGATCACGCCGAGGCCCTTGCACTTGGGGCACGCGCCTTCGGAGTTGGCGCTGAACAGGGCGGGTTTGACGCCGTTGGCGCGGGCGAAGGCGGTGCGGACGTGGTCGAGCAGGCCGGTGTAGGTGGCGGGGTTGCTGCGGCGGGAGCCCCGGATGGGGGACTGGTCGACGGTGACCACGTCGTCGCGGGTGGCCAGGGAGCCGTGGATGAGGGAGCTCTTGCCGGAGCCGGCGACGCCGGTGACGACGGTGAGGACGCCGAGCGGGATGTCCACCGAGACGTTCTGGAGGTTGTGCAGGGTCGCGCCGGTGATGGCGAGCTGCCCGGTGGGGGTGCGGGGCCGGTCGCGCAGCCGGACGCGGTGGTCGAGGTGGCGGCCGGTGAGGGTGTCGGAGGCGCGCAGGGCGGCGACGTCGCCGGTGAAGCAGAGGTCGCCGCCGTGCCGGCCGGCGCCGGGGCCGAGGTCGACGACGTGGTCGGCGATCTCGATGGTCTCGGGCTTGTGCTCGACCACCAGGACGGTGTTGCCCTTGTCGCGCAGGCGGATCAGCAGGTCGTTCATCCGCTGGATGTCGTGGGGGTGCAGGCCGACGGTGGGTTCGTCGAAGACGTAGGTGACGTCGGTGAGGGCGCTGCCGAGGTGGCGGACCATCTTGACGCGCTGGGCCTCGCCGCCGGACAGGGTGCCGGACTGGCGGTCGAGGCTGAGGTAGCCCAGGCCGATCTCGACCAGGGAGTCGAGGGTCTCGCGCAGGCCGGCGATCATCGGGGCGACGGAGTCGTCCTCGATCTTGGCGACCCAGTCGGCGAGGTCGCTGATCTGCATGGCGGAGCAGTCGGCGATGTTGACGTCGCCGATGCGGGAGGCCAGGGCGGCCTGGTTGAGGCGTGCGCCGCCGCAGGAGGGGCAGGCGGTGAAGGTGACGGCGCGGTCCACGAAGGTGCGGATGTGGGGTTGCAGCGACTCGCGGTCCTTGCCGAGGTAGAGGCGCTGGACCTTGACCACGAGCCCTTCGTAGCTGAGGTTGTTCTTGCCGACCTTGACCTTGGTGTTCTCCCGGTGCAGGAAGTCGGCCCACTGCTGCTCGGTGTAGTCGCGGAGCTTGGCGTCGGGGTCGACGAAGCCGGAGGCGGCGTAGACCTGCACGTACCAGTTGTCGGGGGTGAAGCCGGGTACCTTGATCGCGCCTTCGTTGAGGGACTTGTCCCGGTCGACCAGTTCGTCGACGTCGATGGTGGAGACGCGGCCGAGGCCCTCGCACTCGGGGCACATGCCCTCGGGGAGGTTGAAGCTGAACGCGCCGGAGGTGCCGACGTGCGGGGTGCCGAGGCGGCTGAACAGGATGCGCAGCATGGTGTGGGCGTCGGTGGCGGTGCCGACGGTGCTGCGCGAGTTGGCGCCCATGCGCTCCTGGTCCACGACGATGGCGGCGCTGAGGTTGCGCAGGGCGTCGACGTCGGGGCGGCCGAGGCTGGGCATGAAGGACTGGACGAACGCGGTGTAGGTCTCGTTGATCAGGCGCTGGGACTCGGCGGCGATGGTGCCGAACACGAGTGACGACTTGCCGGAGCCGGAGACGCCGGTGAAGACGGTGAGCCGGCGCTTGGGGATGTCGACGCTGATGTCCTTGAGGTTGTTCTCGCGTGCGCCCCGGACTTCGATGACGTCGTGGCTGTCGGCGGCGGTGGCCATGTCCTGCTTCCCCCATGTTTGTTTATGCCGTAAAGTCCGGACAGGTTAGTTTATGGTGTAAGGAGTCGCAAGTGGTCTTGTACGCCGGGCAGGGGGACGCACGCCGGTCGATGTCGCTGCTGTGGCGGCCGGCCGGGGGCGGACCGGACCGGCCGGGGCCGAAACCGGGCCTGACCGTCGACGCGATCGTGGACGCGGCGATCGCGGTCGCCGACGAGCACGGCATGGCGGCGCTGTCGATGCGCGCGGTGGGGGAGCGGCTGGGCCGCACGGCGATGGCGCTCTACACCTACGTGCCGAACAAGGCCGAGCTGGTCGATCTGATGTACGACAAGGCGCTGGGGCGGCTGCCCGTCGACTACCCGCTGGAGCGGGGGTGGCGGCCGGCGCTGGAGGCGTGGGCGGCCGACGTGCGCGCGTTCTACCTGCGCCACCCGTGGGTGTTGCAGGTGTCGCAGGCGCGGCCGGTGCTCGGGCCCCACGAGTTCGCCGCGCTGGAGGTGCTGCTGCGGGTCCTGCGCGGCACGGGTCTGGAGCGGTCGGTGCTGCGCGGCGTGGCGGGCGCGGTCACCCAGTTCGTGCGCGGCGCGGCCGGCGTGGTCGCGGACGTCCGGCAGGCCGCGCGGGCGACCGGCGTGTCCGACGAGGAGTGGTGGTTCGCCCGCTCGCCGCTGCTGGAGGAGTTCGGCGGCGGGTTCGGCGAGCGGTTCCCGCTGTCGACGTGGATCGGCGAGGTCGACCCGCCGGCGGCCGACGACTGCACGCCCTACCTGGAGCGGGACGCCGACTGGAACTTCGAGGTCGGCCTGCGGGTGCTGCTCGACGGCATCGAGGCCGCCGTGGCGCGGTCGGTGGGTTAGGGTTCGCAGGTTTGCGGAAGGCGTTTCTGGTGCTGGTTGACGATTTTTCCTCCGTGGTCGCGCGGCTGAGGGCCGCCGGGTGCGTGTTCGCCGAGGACGAGGCCCGGTTGCTGCTGGAGTCGGCGGCCACGCCCGCCGCGCTGGCCGAGCTGGTGGGACGGCGGGTCGCGGGCCTGCCGCTGGAGCAGGTGCTGGGCTGGGCGGAGTTCCGGGGGCTGCGGGTCGCGGTCGAGCCCGGGGTGTTCGTGCCGCGCCGGCGGACCGGGTTCCTGGTGGCGTGCGCGGTGCCGGTGGTGCGGCCGGGCTCGGTGGTGGTGGACCTGTGCTGCGGGTCGGGCGCGGTGGGCGCGGCGCTGGCGGCCGAGGCGTCGGTGCAGGTGTACGCGGCGGACGTGGACCCGGTGGCGGTGCGGTGCGCGCGGCGCAACCTCGATCCGGCGCGGGTGTTCGAGGGCGACCTGTTCGCGGCGCTGCCCGGGGGGCTGCGCGGCCGGGTGGACGTGGTGGTGGCCAACGCGCCGTACGTGCCGACCGCCGTGATCGGCACGATGCCGCCGGAGGCGCGCGACCACGAACCGCTGGTGGCGCTGGACGGCGGGCACGACGGCCTGGCCGTGCAGCGGCGGGTGGTCGAGGACGCCCCGCAGTGGCTCGCCCCCGGCGGCGCGCTGCTGGTGGAGACCGGGGAACGGCTGGCGGCGCACACGGCGACCGCGTTCCGCGCCGCCGGGTTCGCGGTCGAGGTGCGGCGGTCGGCCGAGGTCGACGCCACCGTCGTGATCGGCCGGTCGGGCGCACCCGTGGCGCCCGCGCGCCCGTCGTGACCCACCTCGCCGGGGCGGGGGTTACGCGCCGACCACCCCGTCGGTGAGTTCGCGCACCACGTCGAGCTGGCCGACGTGCCGGGCGTACTCCTGGACCAGGTGGAACAGGATCCACGCCAGGGTCGGGCGGGGGTACGCGTCGAGGTCCCAGCGCCGGGCCACGTCGGCCAGGTCGGCACCGGCCACGATCTCCCGCGACCGGGCGCACTGCTCCAGGTAGAAGGCCCGGACGTCCTCGGCGGTCTCGCCCTCCTCCAGGGTCCACTCCGCGACGCGGCCCTCCGGGGTGGCGCGCGCGTTGACGATGTCCTCGCCGGCGAAGCACCAGCGCAGCCAGCCCTGCTCGACGTGGCCCAGGTGCTTGACCAGGGTGATCGGGGCCCAGCCGGAGGGCACCAGGCTGGTGCGCGCCTGCTCGTCGGACAGGCCGTCGACCTTGCGCAGCAGGGTGTCGCGGTAGAAGTCGAGGTAGGCGACGACGAGCCGGGCGGGGTCGGCCAGGTCGAGGGCGGGTTCGACCGGCACCCGGATCGCGGCGTGCACGCGGTCGCCGTCCACGGTCAGCGCCGCGCCGACCCGCCGGAGCACGGCGAGGGCGGCGGTGTTGGCGGTGGTGGTCTCGGCGCGCACGGTCGACAGGTTGCGGGCCGTCGCCCGCTGCACGACCTTGCACAGCGCGGTCACGCCGACGCCCCGGCCCCGGGCGGAGCGGGCCACCCACAGGCCGGTCTCGCCGCTGCCGGTCAGCCTGACCATGCCGAGGGTGCGGTCGCCGTCGGTGATCTCGAACGCGTCCCGCCGCAGGTCGCGGTAGAACGCGCGGAACGCGTCGGCCTGCTCGGGCCGCCAGCCGGGCGGCATCACGTCGGCGGGGTCGGCGTCGACCGCGGCGACCGCGAGCAGTCGCTCGACGCCGTCGTCGTCCAGGGGGCGCAGGTCGATCACCGGACCAGCTCCTTCTCCAGCGGTGCGGGGAACCGCGACACCACGCGGGTCCCGTCCATCCAGCCGGTCAGCCGGGCGGCCTCCCGGTCGAGCGCGGCGCTGGCCTCGCGGCCCACGTCGACCAGCGGTCGCCAGACGACCTCGCCGTCCTTGCGCTGCGCCCAGCCGCCGACCACGGCGCCGTCCACCCACGCGGTGGGGCCGACGTTGCCGGAGTAGTCGAACAGCGCCGGCCGCAGGTCCTGCGGCAGGTACCAGTCGCGAGCCTGCCAGCCCATGGCGGTCGGGTCGAGCGCCGGCAGCAGGGCCACCCACGGCGCGGCACCCGGCGCGTCCACGTCGCCGGGCAGCACGTGCCCGGTGCCGCCGGACAGCGCGACCTGCTCCGCGCCGACCTCGGCGAGGGCCTTGCGGACCGCGCCGAGCGACCAGCCGGTCCACCACTTGAGGTCGGCCTCGGTGCCGGGGCCGTAGGCGGCCAGCCACCGGCGGACCAGCTCCGCGCGGGCGGCCGACTCGTCCAGCGCGGGCCACGGGGTGCCGGGTTCCCAGCGGAACTGGCTGCTGATCCACGACCCGCGCGGCCGGCCGCGGCGGATGCGGCCGTCGGCGGCGAGCACGCGCAGGACGCGGCTCGACACGTTCTGCCGCACCTCGTAGGGCTTGCCGGGGGAGGCCACGACCTGTTCGAGCAGCGCGGGCACGTCCCGGCCGAGTTCGACGGCGGTGGCCTCGCCGCGCGCGGCCACCGCCGCGAGCACGTCCCGTTCGACCTCGGCGAGCCGCGCGGCGTCCCAGCCGACGCCGTCGGCCAGGTGCTTGAGCAGCTTGGCGCGCTCCTGGGCGGCGATCTGCCGGGCGGCGGCGGCGTCGACCACGGGCGCGGACCGCGCCGTCACGACGAACATGGTGCGCCTCATGCACAGCAGGCGGACCAGGCTGCGGTCCCGGTAGAGGGCGTCCTCGACGGCGCGCACGGACGGGTCGGCCAGGCGGGCGCGGGCGGAGAGGAACACCGAGGCGGGGTCCGAGGCGTGCAGCCCGACCAGGGCGTCGGCGACCTGCTCGACGGTCGTCGCGGGCGTGGCGAGAAGATGGCGCGTGCCCAGTCGGGCACGCCGCTGGTCGTCGGTGATCACGGCGGGGGTCACCCGGACATCCTCGCCCGCCCACCGTGATCGCGGGAACCGGTTAACGGCAGGACGGGAACGCGATGTCGGCGACGAGGCTGCTGGTCCTCGGGGTGGTGCGCGGGTACGGCCGCGCGCACGGCTACCTGATCGGCAACGACCTGATGTCGTGGCGCGCGGGGGAGTGGGCCAACGTCAAGTGGGGCTCGCTCTACCACGCGCTCAAGCAGTTGACCAAGGACGGCTGCCTGGTGGACGAGACGGTGCCGCCGTCGCGCACCGATTACACCCTCACCGCGAAGGGCGAGCAGGAGTTCCAGCGGCTGCTGCGCGACGCGCTGCGCCGCCCGGAGACCCGCCCGGACACGCTCGCGGCCGGTCTGGCGCTGCTGCCGTCGCTGACCCGGCAGGAGGCGGTGGCGCTGCTGCGGGAGCGGCTGGCCGCGCTGGAGGAGCGCGCCGCACAGGCCCGCGCGGAGGTCCGGGGGTGGACCGAGCCGCCGCACGTGCGGGAGCTGTTCGGGCTGTGGGAGCACACCGCCGACAGCGGCGCGGCGTGGACGCGGGGGCTGCTGGAGCGGTTGGCGGCGGGCGCGTACCCCATGGCGGGGGAGCGCGACTCGCCCGGACGGCCCGGGAGCTGGGCTACACTCAAACTTGAGTAGCTGAGGGGGAGCTCTGAACACCGGTCTCGAACGCTGCGCGGTCGTCTTCGAACCAGCCGACCCGCCCCGCACGTCGACCGTCGCCTTCTACGGCGACGACCTGCCCGAACCCGGCCCCGGGCAGCACCCCGGCGACCTCGACGTCGCCCGCCCGGACGGCACCCGCGCCCGCGTCGCCGCGCTGCGGCTGCCGGTCGCCGACGCCCTGCCGCTGCTGTCCCGGGCCCGCCGCGACCCGCGCGCCCACCCGGCCGCCGCGTTCTGGGGCGCGGCCGTCGTGCTGGCCCTGCACCTGGTCGCCCGGGGCCGGGTGCGGCCCGCCGTCACCGAGGGCGACTTCGACGCCTGGCGGCTGGGCCCCTTCGACACCGCCGACACCCGCCGCGTGCACGACCTCGCCGCCGCCATGCCCGCGCACGCCCGCGCCGTGCCGCTGCCCGGCCGCGACCCGCTGGAACTGGCCGAGGCCGAACCGCTGCTGCGCGCCTTCCTCGACGCCGTCGCCGACACCGCCCCGCGCGGCGCGGCGGCCGTGCACGCCGCCGGCGGCCCGGCGTTCGCCGCCGTCGCACCGCAGCGGGTGCCGCACCTGCGCGACTGGGCCGACCAGGGCGTCCGCGTCTCGCTGCGGCTGGAGGGCCTGGAGTCCCTGCGGGCGGTCGTCCAGGTGCACAGCCTCGCCGACCCCGCCGGCGTGCTCGACGCGGCGCTGCTGTGGGCCGGGTCCGACCGCCGGGCGCAGGCCGACGCCATGGTCGCCGTCCGGCGGGCCGCCCGCGCGTGGTCGCCGCTGGAGCGCCTGCTCGACCTGCCGGTGCCCGACGAGGTGGCGCTGCTGGACTCCGACGTGGAGCACCTGCTGCGCGACGGCGCGGTGCGGTTGGCCGCCGTCGGCGTCGAGGTGCACTGGCCCAAGGACCTCGTGCGCGACCTGTCCGCCCGGGTCGTCCTCGGCGGCGACCGGGGCGACCGGCCCTCGTTCTTCGGCCCCGACCAGCTCACCTCCGTGGACTGGCAGCTCGCGCTCGGCGACGACCCGCTGACCCCCGAGGAGCTCGACCGGCTCGCCGAGGCCCACCGGCCCGTCGTGCGGCTGCGCGACCGGTGGACCCTGGTCGACCCCGAACTGGCCCGCCGCGCCCGCGAGCGCGCGCTCAAGCCGGTGACCGCCATCGACGCGCTGGGCGCGGCGCTGACCGGCGTCGCCGAGGTCGACGGCGAGCAGGTCCCCGTCGCCGCCACCGGGTGGCCCGACGAGCTGCGCGCCAAGCTGTCCCTGCTCGACGCCGAACCGGTCGAGCCGCCCGCCGCTCTGCGGGCCACGCTGCGCGACTACCAGCTGCGCGGCCTGCGCTGGCTGGACCGGATGACCTCGCTGGGCCTGGGCGGGTGCCTGGCCGACGACATGGGCCTGGGCAAGACGGTCACGCTGATCGCCCTGCACCTGCTGCGCGCCGCCGGCCCCACCCTCGTGGTCTGCCCGGCGTCGCTGCTGGGCAACTGGCAGCGCGAGATCGAGCGCTTCGCCCCCGGCACGCCCGTGCGCCGCTACCACGGCGCGCGCCGCGAGGTCGCGCGCGAGGGCTTCGTGCTCACCACCTACGGCACCATGCGGGTCGACGCCGCGCGGCTGGCCGAGGTGGAGTGGGGCATGGTCGTCGCCGACGAGGCCCAGCACGTCAAGAACCCCGCGTCGGAGACCGCCAAGGCGCTGCGCCGCATCCCCTCGCCCGCCCGCGTCGCGCTCACCGGCACCCCGGTCGAGAACAGCCTCACCGAGCTGTGGGCCGTGCTCGACTGGACCACGCCCGGCCTGCTGGGCACGCTGCCCGCGTTCAAGGCGCGCTGGGCCAAACCGGTCGAGGCCGACCGCGACCCCGTCGCCGCCGCCCGGTTCGCCGCCCTGATCAGGCCGTTCCTGCTGCGCCGGCGCAAGTCCGACCCCGGCATCGCGCCCGAGCTGCCGCCCAAGACCGAGACCGACCAGCCGGTCGCCCTCACCCGCGAGCAGGCCGCGCTGTACGAGGCGGTGGTGCGCGAGCTGATGGCCGAGGTCGCCGAGGCCGACGGCCTGGCCCGGCGCGGCCGGATCGTCAAGCTGCTCACCGCCCTCAAGCAGGTGTGCAACCACCCCGCCCAGTACCTCAAGGAGGCCGAGCCGGTGCTCGCCGGCCGCTCCGGCAAGCTGGAGCTGCTCGACGAGCTGGTGGACGCGATCCTCGCCGAGGACGGCGCGGTGCTGGTGTTCACCCAGTACGTGGCGATGGCCCGGCTCATCGGCAGGCACCTCGCCGCGCGCGGCGTGAGCAGCCAACTCCTGCACGGCGGCACCCCGGTGCCCGCCCGCGAGGAGATGGTGCGCCGCTTCCAGGCGGGCGAGGACCCGGTGTTTCTGCTCTCCCTCAAGGCCGCCGGCACCGGCCTCAACCTCACCCGCGCCGACCACGTCGTGCACTACGACCGCTGGTGGAACCCGGCCGTGGAGGACCAGGCCACCGACCGCGCGTACCGCATCGGCCAGACCCGGCCGGTGCAGGTGCACCGGCTCATCGCCGAGGGGACCGTCGAGGACCGGATCGCCGGGATGCTGCGCGCCAAGCGCGCCCTCGCCGACGCCGTGCTGACCCGGGGCGAGGCCGCGTTCACCGAGCTGACCGACGACGAACTGGCCGACCTGGTCGAGCTGAGGGGTGGGGCGTGACGGAGCGCGTGAAGGGGTTCCCGGCGTTCGGCAAGGGCGTGCGGCACGCCCGCTCGTGGTGGGGCCGCGCCTGGTCGCAGGCCGTCGAGGACACCTCGCTGGACCAGGCCCCGCTGCGGCAGGGCCGCAAGTACGCCCACGCCGGGCTGGTCGGCACCATCACGGTCAGCCCCGGCCTGCTCTCCGCGACCGTCTACGACACCGAGGACACCTACCACACCACCGTGCGGCTGACCCCGTTCACCGACGCCGAGTGGCGGCGCTTCCTCGGCCAGGTCGCGGCCAAGGCGGGCCACCTGGCCGCGCTGCTGGACCGGGAGATGCCCCGCGAGCTGGCCGAGGCCGCCGACGACGCGGGCGTGCGGCTGCTGCCCGGGATCGGCGACCTCGACCCGGAGTGCACCTGCCCCGGCTGGGAGCTGCCCTGCCGGCACGCCGCCGCGCTGTGCCACCAGGCGTCGTGGCTGCTCGACGCCGACCCGTGGGTGCTGCTCCTGCTGCGCGGTCGCGCCCAGGACGAGGTGGTCGCCGGGGCCCGGCCGGCCGCCGGCGTCCGCGCGGTCGACGCCTTCGCCGCGCCGCCCGCCGACCTGCCCGACGACCCGCCGCCGGCCGAGCCGGGCCCGCTGCCCGAGTTCGAGCCCGTCGACGGGCTCGACGTCGAGGCGCTGGCCCTGCTCGTCGCCGACGCCGCCGCCAAGGCCCGCGACCTGCTGCTCACCGGCCGGCTGCCGGTGCTCGACGAGCGCCGGGACGCCATCCGGATGGCGGCCGGCCACCCCGGCCTGGCCGCCCGGCTGCCCGCTTCGGCGCGCGAGGTTGCCGCGTGGCGGCAGGGCGGACCGGTGGGGCTGGAGGTGCTGGAGGAGCCGTGGACGCCGGCGAAGGCCGACGCGCACCGCGCGCACGCCGCGTGGCGGGAGGCGGACTTGCCCGAGGCGGCGGTCTGGCGCAACCGGTGGACCGTGCGCGACCGGCAGGTGCGCTACGGCCGGGACGGCCGCTGGTACCCGTACCGCGCGCGGTCGGGCGGGTGGGAGCCCGCCGGCAGCGCGGGACGCGACCCCGCTGCGGCGCTCACCGACACCGACTGACCACCACAGGTGTGGTACCACACCTGTGGTACGTGCTCTGACCTGCGCGAACTAGGTGATCACGTCCGGCAGGGCGGCGGCCGTGCGCTTGCGGCGCAGCCACACCTTCCGGGAGCCGTCGCCGAACAGCAGCGTCCGGGACAGCTCCCAGCCCGAGAACTCCGCGTGGATCGCGAGCTGCGTCGTCGCCGTGCGACGGGAGACACCGGCCGGCAGCCGCAACGGCCGGTACTCCCAGTCCCCGTCGACCACCCCGTCGGTCATGTCCCGATCACCTGCATCCCTTGGCCGTCCCCGGACGCGACGAACACGCGCCCGCTGCCTGGATCAACCGCCACCGAATCCGGCTGGCGGACCGTGGCGTACCGGTGCTTCTCCACCGGCTCCCCGCCCGCGACGTCGAAGGCCACCACCTGGTTGAGCCCGGTCAGCGTGACCCACACCAGGTCCCGCTGCCGGTCGTAGGCGATGCCGTAGGGCGCACCCGGCACCGGGTAGCGCTGCCGCATGATCAGCGGGTCCACCGAGAACGCCATCAGCTCGCCGCCGCGCGTGTCCACCACGAACACCCGGCCGAACCGGTCGGCCACCATCGACGTCGCGCCGTCGCCCGCGCGCAGCCCCGCCCCCAGGCGCGGACCGCTGCGGTCCGGGTCGGGGTCGGCGGACAGGCGCAGGTCGAACACGGCGCTGCGCGGCCGGTCCAGCACCACGGCCTCGTCGCCCACGCCGACCACCTGGTCCGGGCTGGACACCCCGGTCACCGCCCGGTCGTCCACGTCGACCAGCCGGGCGTCCCGGCGGGCCACGACCGTCCGGCCGCCCACCACGGCCACGTCCACCGGGCCGCCGGCCACCTCGCGCCGGGTGGCGGTGCCGTCCGCCCGGACGGTCACCACGACCCCGCTGCCGGGCACCGGTGCCTCCACCGCACCGTCCAGCGCGGTCAGCCGCTCGGCCGGGCCGGGCAGCGGCACCACGACCGGGTCGGCCAGGGTGTCCAGCGGGTACAGCAGCACCGAAGGCGGCTCGGCCACGGCCACCGCGACCCGCCCGCCGGCCACCGCGACGGCCGTCGCGCGGCCCAGCGGGAGCACCGCCCCGTCCGGCGTGCCGGGCTGCGCGGGGGACACCGCGGGCCGGGCCGGTTCCAGCGAGTTGGCCACCTGCAACGGGTCGCCGGAGTCCCCCTCGGTGGAGCAGCCGGAGAGCAGCGCGGTTCCGGTGAGCACTACCGCGGCCAGTCGGCGCAACGTCGAACCTCCAGCTAACCCGAACGCGAATCGTCCTCCCAGCATCCATCACGAATCCACCATCGTCACGCAGGGGGGAGGGTGTTGTCGTTGGTCTGGGAGGGTGGTAGTCGGCGTCCACCCGTACCCCGGCGGGCCTTTCGGCGACTATCCCAGGTGGAACCGGGAGGCGTCGCGGATGACGGTCGAGGAGTTGCGGGCCAGGCACGGGGAACTGCTGCGGGACCGGCGGGTGGTGGACCACCTGGACCCGGCGCGCGCGCCGGCGGGCCGCGCCGCCGGCGGCCACCCGGCGGGCCGGTACCACACGTGGACCCAGGTGGCGTGCGAGCCGGTCCGGACCAGGCTGGTGCGCCTCGCCGACGTGCGCGACCGGCCCGCCGCGTACCGGCGCGACCACCTGCACGACCTCCAGCGCACGCTGGACGCCCTCCAGCCGGAGGTGCTGCACCTGGCCCGCGCGGCGGGCTGGGCGGTCGCCACGCCCGTGCTGGCCGGCGTGTTCCCGACCGGCACCCTGGACGGCCTGTCCGTGCCGGTGCCCGGCCGGGGCGTGCTCGTGCTGGTCAACAGCGGGCTCCTCGACCTGGTCGCCGCCGTGCTCAAGATCATGACCTGCGCGCTGCCCAACTACGGCACGCCGCCGCTGCTGACCTCCGAGCAGGCGTCCTACGCGCTCGCCGAGGCGGTCAACGCCTACCTGTACGGCAACGGCGCGGTCGAGGCCCGGCCGCTGCCCGAGCTGTCCGGCCAGCGGCCCGCCCTGGTCGGCCTGATGCTGCGCCGGGCCACCCAGTTCGTCATCGCCCACGAGGTCGGCCACGTGCTGGCCGGGCACCTGGTCGGCGCGCGCCGCTGGACCGACCCCCACACCCCGGTCGGCGCGCTGGACGCGCAGTCGGTGGGCTGGTCGCGCGAGCACGAGGCGGACCGGATCGCCGCGATGATCATGCTGCGCTCCCTGGACGGCCTGGCCCCGCGCGAGCTGGACGTCCACGAGCCGTGCCTGGTGGGCGCGGTGCTGCTGGTGCTGTTCCTGCACGAGGTGGTCGACCGGCTGGCCGAGGAGCGCGGCCTGGTCGTGCCGTTCGCGGGCAGCCACCCGCCGCCGGTCCGCCGGATCCAGTCGCTCGTGGAGCACCTGGCCGACCAGGCCCGCACGCCGCGCGCACTCGACCTCGCAGCCGACGTCGCCACGTGGCTGGAGGACCAGCTCGGCGGCGTCCGCGAGTGGTTCCGGCTGGCCGACGAGGTGCGGATCTGACCTCGGTGGAGTCGGCCTCCGCCCCACCCCGCCGAAGGTGCCGCACCACGGGGGCGTCGACGTCCGACCGCAGTGGCACTCCGCTCCACGTCCCGGCCGACCTCCCGACCGGGCACGCGGCCCGTCGCACCGGGAACGCCGGGCTCCCGGCGCCGCCCGGCGGTCAGCCCATCGGGCGCTCGGGGTAGCCGAACTCCACCGCGCTCACGTCGTCCAGCGCCGCCCGGATCGCCGGCGGCAGGGTCAGCTCCTCGGCCGCCAGCGAGCCCAGCAGCTGGTTGGTGTCCCGCGCGCCCACCACGGGCGACACCACGCCCGGCCGGTCGCGCACCCACGCCAGCGCCACGCACAGCGGCGAGGTGCCCAGGCCGTCCGCCGCCGTCGCCACCGCCTGCACGATCCGCGCCGCGCGTTCCGTGCGGTGCTGCTCCACGTACCCGGCCAGGTGCGCCGACGCGCCCCGCGAGTCGGCCGGGGTGCCGTTGCGGTACTTGCCGGTCAGCACGCCCCGGCCCAGCGGGGCCCACGGCAGCAGGCCGATGCCGTGGTGCTCGGCGGCCGGCACGACCTCGCGCTCCACGCCGCGTTCCAGCAGCGAGTACTCGACCTGGGTGGAGACGATCCGGGTGTGGCCGGGCAGCGCGGCGGCCGTGCCGAGCTGCCAGCCCGAGTAGTTCGAGACCCCGGCGTAGCGGACCTTGCCCGAGGCGACGGCCGCGTCCAGCGCGGACAGCGTCTCCTCCAGCGGCACCGCCGCGTCCCACGCGTGCAGCTGCCACAGGTCGACGTGGTCGACGCCGAGCCGGCGCAGCGAGCCGTCCAGCGCGCCCAGCAGCGCGCCGCGCGACGCGCCGCCGCCGAACGGGCCGTCGTTGCGCCGGGCCACGGCCTTGGTGGCGATGACCAGCTCCTCGCGCGGCACGACCTCGCCGAGCAGGCTGCCCAGGACGCGCTCGCCCTCGCCCTCGGCGTAGACGTCGGCGGTGTCCACCAGCGTGCCGCCGGCCTCGGTGAAGGCCAGGAGCTGGGTGGCGGCCTCGTCCGCGTCGGTGTCGCGGCCCCAGCTCATCGTCCCCAGGGCGGTCCGGGACACCCGCAGTCCGCTGCGGCCGAGGTATCGCTGTTCCACACGACGAAGCCTAAAGGGTGATCGTCGGGCGGGTGGCGCGCGGTGCCTTCCCGCCCGCGCGTGTTCACCCGCACGGGTAGGGCCGGGAAATCGCTGTCCGCCATTCCCGGAAAACGCCGGTCGGACCGGTCTCGGACCGTTCTCGGAATGGGTCGGCGGGGTCCTGGGGGAGGCCCTCTGGCGCATTCGGTTACCCGCCGGTAGGGTCCGGTCCCGTGCGACTGGGACTGAACCTCGGGTACTGGGGCGCGGGCAACGACGCCGCGAACCTCGAACTGGCCAAGGAAGCCGACCGGCTGGGCTACGCGGTGGTGTGGGCCGCCGAGGCGTACGGCTCCGACGCCCCGACCGTGCTGGCCTGGGTGGCCGCGCAGACCGAGCGGGTGGACGTCGGCAGCGCGATCCTGCAGATCCCCGCCCGGACGCCGGCCACCGCCGCGATGACCGCCGCCACCCTCGACACCCTGTCCGGCGGCCGGTTCCGGCTCGGGCTGGGCGTGTCCGGGCCGCAGGTCTCCGAGGGCTGGCACGGCGTCCGCTTCGACAAGCCGCTGGGCCGCACCCGCGAGTACGTCGACATCGTGCGCGCCGCGCTGCGCCGGGAGCGGCTGCGCTACGACGGGCGGCACTACACCCTGCCGCTGCCCGACGGGCCCGGCAAGGCGCTCGCCCTCACCGTGCACCCGGTGCGCGAGGACATCCCCGTCTACCTCGCCTCGATCGGCCCGAAGAACGTCGAGCTGACCGGCGAGATCGCGGACGGCTGGCTGGGCATCTTCTTCTCCCCGGAGCACTCCGGCGCGTCGATCGAGGCGTTGCGGACGGGCCGGGCCAAGGTCGGCCGGACGCTCGACGGGTTCGACGTCGTGCCCACCGTGCCGCTGTCCACCGGCGACGACTGGCGGGCCTGCGCCGACCGGGTGCGCCCGTACGCGGCGCTGTACGTGGGCGGCATGGGCAGCCGGGAGAAGAACTTCTACAACGACCTGGCCGTCCGGATGGGCTTCCCCGCCGAGGCCGCCGAGGTCCAGGACCGGTACCTGGCCAGGGACTACGACGGCGCGATGGCCGCGCTGCCGGTGGAGTTCCTGGACGCGACCTCGCTGCTCGGACCGCGCGAGCGGATCGCCGAGCGGATGCGGGCCTACGCCGAAGCGGGGGTCACCACGCTGACGGTTTCGCCCATGCTGCAAGATCTCGATCAGGGGATCGCGGCACTGCGTACCGCGTCCGAGGCATTGGATCTGGCAGGAGTGGGTAGTTGAGCTGGTTGCAGGCTCTGGTTCTCGGACTCGTCCAAGGACTGACGGAATTCCTGCCTATTTCGTCGTCGGCGCACGTGCGGATCGTGTCGACGTTGTTCTTCGGCAACGACGCCGGCGCGTCGTTCACCGCCGTCATCCAGCTGGGCACCGAGCTGGCGGTGCTCATCTACTTCGCCAAGGACATCGGCAACTTCATCGCCGCGTGGTTCAAGGGGCTGTTCAGCAAGGCCGCGCGGCAGACCGAGGACTACCGGATGGCCTGGTACGTGATCATCGGGTCCATCCCGATCAGCGTGCTGGGCTACATCTTCAAGGACGAGATCCGCAGCCAGCTGCGCAACCTGTGGATCACCGCGACCGTGCTGGTGGTGTTCGGCCTGCTGCTGGGCCTGGCCGACCACGTCGCCAAGCACGCGCGCACCAAGCTGGAGCTCAAGGACGCGGTCGGCATGGGCCTGGCGCAGGCGCTGGCGCTGATCCCGGGCGTGTCCCGTTCCGGCGGCACGCTCACCGCCGGCCTGTTCCTCGGCCTGGACCGGGCCGCCGCCGCGCGCTACTCGTTCCTGCTGGCGCTGCCGGCGGTGTTCGGCGCGGGCATCTTCTCCATCCCGGACGTGCTGGACCGCTCCGAGCCCAACGCCGCGTCGGTGCCGCAGATGGTCGTGGCGACGGTCGTGGCGTTCGCGGTCGGCTACGCCACCATCGCGTGGCTGCTGCGCTACGTCTCCAAGCACAGCTACTCGGCGTTCGTCTGGTACCGGCTGCTGCTGGGCATCGTGCTCATGGGCCTGCTGTCGATGGGTCTGCTCAACCCGACATAGGGTGGTGCGGTGGCTACCGTGATCCTGCTCCGACACGCCCGCTCCACCGCCAACGGGTCGGGCGTGCTCGCCGGCCGGCAACCGGGCGTCCGGCTCGCCGGTCGGGGCGAGGAGCAGGCGGCGGCGCTGGTCGGGCGGCTGGCCGGGGTGCCGGTCGACGCCGTGGTCACCTCGCCGCTGGAGCGCTGCCGGCAGACCGTCGCGCCGCTGCTGGCCGACCGGGGCCTGACCGCCGGGGTGGAGCCGGAGCTGGCCGAGGTCGAGTACGGCGACTGGACCGGCCGCGCGCTCAAGGAGCTGCTCGCCGAGCCGCTGTGGCAGGTCGTGCAGCAGCACCCCTCGGCCGCCGTGTTCCCGGGCGGGGAGGGCCTGGCGGCCGTGCAGGCGCGCGCGGTGGCCGCGATCCGCGCCCACGACGCGCGGGTGACCGCCGAGTTCGGGCCGCGCGCGGTGTGGGTGGCGTGCAGCCACGGCGACGTGATCAAGGCGGTGCTCGCGGACGCGCTGGGCGTGCACCTGGACGGCTTCCAGCGGATCGTGGTCGACCCGGCGTCGGTGTCGGTGGTCCAGTACACCGAGACCCGGCCGTTCGTGCTGCGGGTCAACGACAACGGCGGCGACCTGTCCGGCCTCGTGCCGCCCGCCCCGCACGACGGGCAGGCCCCGCCCTCGTCGGACGCCGTCGTCGGCGGGACCACCGGGGCGTAGCGCTCGCGGGTCCGGGCGGGGCGCGAGGAACGACTTGCGAAGCTCACGTGTGGCCCCCGGACAGTGCAGGGTAGTCCGGGGGCCACCGGTCGGGCGGCGGAACGCCATCGGCCGGGGCGGTCGACCAAGTGAACTGATCGTATGGGCGTTAAAGCGGTGGTGAATGCTCCCTTTAGACGCGAGCGATTCTCACATTTAGCCCGGCAACGCAGGTCAGACATGTGCCGAACGCTCGCAAATCTAGCAAAACCGCAGCTCAAACTATGTGGAAACGCTCTGTGAACAAATCCTGGCAAGCGGTCTTGCGGAGCATTTCGCTGCGCCGTTCGGCCGCGTCCGAAAGCAGGGAGCTTGTTTACAGTTAACAACCGGTCGTGCGCTGTGCGTCACAGTCCGAGGCGGGTGACAGCGTTGTCCTCCAACGGGTTCGCCGTCCGGATGTAGCGGTGCACGGTGCGCGGGTTGGTCCAGCGGCCCTGCCGCATGATCTCCCGGTCGCTCGCCCCGCCCAGCGCGGCCTGCGTGGCGAACCCGGCGCGCAGCGAGTGGCCGCCGAACAGCGCCGGGTCCAGGCCCGCCTTCGACGCGTACCGCTTCACCACGTCCGACACCGCCTTGTCCGACATCGGCCGCGCGCCCAGCCGGCCGTGCCGGCTCACCGACGGGAACAGCGGCCCGGACAGCGGTCGGGGCCGGTAGGAGTGGCAGCGGTGGGTGTGCGGGGTCTCCGGCTCGTCCTCCAGCAGCGCCCTCGGGTCCGCCGCGGTCAGCACGTCCGCCCAGTCCGCGAACGCGCACACCGGGCAGGTCGGCCGCCGCGCGCCCCGGGGCAGCACGACGGTCTGGCGGTGCGCGCCGGTCCGGTCGGTCTTGGTGACACCGAGCTGCACCAGCAGCAGCGGCTCGTGGGTGCGCGGGTCGACGTCGACCACCACGTCGGCCAGGTCCAGCGCCGCCAGCTCGCTGCGCCGCAGCGCGCCCGCGAACCCGACCAGCAGCAGCAGGGCGTCCCGCCGGCGGGCGGCCCCGGACGGCCAGCCGGGCGCGGGTCGCTCGGCGAGCAGCGCCTCCAGGGTGTCCAGCAGCACCGGCCGCTTGCGGCGGGGCTGGTCGCGGTGGGTTCGCCGGATGCCGCGCAGGGTCAGCCGGACGACGTCCGAGCGGGTGGGGGAGGGCAGGCCGCCGGCGGCGTGCACGGCGGCGATCGCCGCCGCCTTGCGCTCCAGCGTGGACGGGCTGAACGCGGGGGAGCCGTCCGGCTTCGCGCCGCGCGCGGCCACCGCGAGGTACACCGCGACGTCCACCGGGTCGGCGGGCAGCGCCTGGCGGCCCTCGCGCTCGCACCACGCGGCCCAGGCCACCCAGTCCGACCGGTAGGCGCGCAGCGTGTTGGGGGACTGGGCGGCGTGCAGGTAGCCGGCCAGGGCGGCGGCCTGCTCGTCGTCGAAGCGGCGGCGCACCTGGTCCAGGGCGGCGACGTCGACCAGGGCCGGGTGGGTGACGCGCTCCAGTCCGGCGCGCACCGGTTCGGGCAGGCTCACGGTGATCACCCTATCAGTGTCAATAATGTAAATTCCTTCAGTGATCACTGGAATCAATCCTTGACACCGGTCGCTACGATCCCGCTCATGCGCGCTCTACAACACCCGGACGTGGAGGACCTGAACCTCTCCTCGGTGCTGAGCGCGCTGGCCGACCCGATCCGGCTGCGGATCGTCGCCGAGCTGGCGCGCTCGGGCGGGATCGTGTGCGGCCAGTTCGACGTCCCGGTCAGCATGTCGACGCTGTCGCACCACCTGAAGGTGCTGCGCGAGGCGGGCGTGCTCCGGGTGACGCCGCAGGGCAGCTACCGCACGCACGAGCTGCGGGCCGCCGACATGGAGCGCCGGTTCCCCGGAGTGCTCGACTCCATCACGCGCGCCATCGGGGTCGCCTGACCGGCGTCGCGCGCTCACCCCACGGGGTGGGTCTCGTGGTCGTGCGCGGCGGGTGCGCCGGCGCGGTCGACGGCCTGGTGCTCGGTGAGGGTGTGGCCGATGTGGGTGAGCAGCAGCCGGCCGGCGCCCCGGGCGGCGTCGGCCGCGTCCTCGGGGGTGCAGTGGTCGGGGCGGGGCTCGGCGCCGTCGGCCTCGCACAGGAACAGGTCCGCGCCGGCGGCGAGGTCGTGCAGGGCTCGGCACGGGCCGGTGTCGCCGGAGTAGGCCAGGGTCCGGTCCCCGTGGGTGGCGCGCAGGCCGAACGCGGGCAGGCCGTGCTCGACGGCGCGGCTGGTCAGGACGAGGTCGCCGACCTCGGCGCGGTGGCCGTCGTGCAGCTCGTGCACCTCGAACGCGGCGTGCGCGGGGTTGGGCCCGGTGCTCGCGAGGAAGTGCTCGAGGCGGGCGGCCAGTCCGGGCGGCCCGTAGAGGGGCAGCGGTCGGGTGGGGCGCAGGTCGGCGTGGAGCAGGGCGTAGTAGGCGGGCAGCAGGTCGGCGGCGTGGTCGGCGTGGGTGTGCGAGATCCACACGGCGTCGAGCCGGTCGGGGGTGGCGTGGCGCTGGAGGTTGGCCAGGGTGCCGGGGCCGGCGTCGACCCAGACCGAGGTGGTGGCGGTGCGCAGCAGGTAGCCGGAGCAGGCGTGGTCGGGGCGCGGGTAGGGGGTGGCGGTGCCCAGGACGGTGAGGGTGAAGGTCACGGCGCAGTGTGCCGCAGGACGTGCACGCCCGCCGCTGTTTTGAGGTAGGCCCAGGTGGTGGTGCCGTTGGTGGCGAGGCCGACGTGCGAGGCGGAGGTGCGGGCGAGGTCGTCGGGCAGGGGGACGGGGGTCCAGCCGTCGCCGGTCCAGCGGTGGTAGGAGGGGCGGGTCTCGAAGCTGCGGCGGCCGGCGCGGACGCCCCAGGTCCAGCCCGGTGCGACGCCGTGCAGGCTGAGCCGGTCGTGGTCGGCGGGCGGGGGCACGGGGTGCCAGCGGTGGCCGTCGTAGTGGTGCAGTTGCAGGCCGTCGGTGTCGTGGGTGTGGGCCAGCCAGAGGTCGTCGGGGGCGGTGGCGGCGAGGCCGGTGACGTGGCCGTGGTCGGGGCGGGGTCCGTGCAGGTCGGTCCAGGTGTGGCCGTCCCAGTGGACGAGGACGGGGTACTCGTAGGCGGCGGCCCCGGCCCCGGTGAGGCCGCCGCCGCCGGCCCAGACGTCGTCGGGCGCGGTGGCGGTGATGGTGTGCAGGGTTTCGCGGGTGGAGGTGAGGGTGGTGGTGCGGGTCCAGTGGCGGCCGTCCCAGTGCAGGGTGTCGCTGCCCGCGCCGACGACGTGGACGTCGTCGGGGGTGATGGCGGCGACGGCCTTGGCCCAGGGGAGGGCGGGGGTGTCGACGGTGTGCCAGCGGGTGCCGTCGTAGTGCAGGACGAGGGGGCGGCCGGCGCTGTTGCCGACGGCCCACACGTCGTCGGGGCCGGTGGCGGAGATGCCGGCGAGGCTGGCGGCGGTGGTGAGACCGGGCAGGGCCTCCTCGGTCCAGTCGACGCCGGTCCAGCGCAGGACCAGGGGTGCGGAGGGCCTGCTGGTGAACACGCCGGTGGTGCCGGCGAGCCAGGCGTGCCCGGTCGTGGTCGTGGCCAGGCCGGCCAGTGCGGTGCTGGGCGGGAGTGCCGGCACCGGCACGGGTCGGAACAAGCTGGTTTCTCCTTCGACGTGTCCCCCGACGCATCGCAGGGTCTACCTCACCAGTCCTGGGGTCCTCCGGTATCCGCCGAACGGCGGTTTGTCGTTGATCGCCGCCGCGCCGGGGGGTGGGCGCGGGCTTCGAGGTAGCGGCGTTCGGGGAGGTTGAGGGTGGTGCGGGCGGCCTGTTCGTAGTGGGTGCGGGCGGCGTCGTGGTCGCCGGCGAGGTCGAGCAGGTGGGCGCGGACGGCGTGCGCGCGGTGGTGGCGGGCCAGTGCGGGGTCGGTCTCGGCGGCGTCGAGGCGGGCCAGGGCGGTGGTGGGGCCGTGGACCATGGCGGTGGCGACGATCCGGTTGAGCGCGACCACGGGGCCGGGCGCGATGCTGTGCAGCAGGTCGTAGAGGGTGAGGATCTGGGGCCAGTCGGTGTCCTGGGCGGTGGTGGCCTCGGCGTGCACGGCGGCGATGGCGGCTTGGAGCTGGTAGGGGCCGATGGGCGCGGTGGCCAGGGCGTGGGTGATCAGGCGGGTGCCCTCGGCGATGGCGTCGGCGTCCCACAGCGCCCGGTCCTGGTCGGCGAGGGGGACCAGGTCGCCGTCGGGGGTGGTGCGGGCGGGGCGGCGGGCGTCGGTGAGCAGCATGAGGGCGAGCAGGCCGGTGGTCTCGCCGTCGGGTGGGAGGGCGCGGGTGAGCCGGATGGCCTCGGCGGTGAGGTCGACGCGGTGCAGGGCGTCGCCGGAGCCGGCCGTGTGGCCCTCGGTGAACACGAGGTAGAGGACGTGGCGGACGGCGTCGAGGCGTTCCTCGCGCCGGTCGGCGGGTGGTGGGGCGAAGCGGGTGCCCTTGATCTTCTGCTTGGCGCGGCTGATGCGCTGGGCGATGGTGGCTTCGGGGACGAGGAACGCGCGGGCGATCTCGGCGGTGGTGAGGCCGCCGACCGCGCGCAGGGTGAGGGCGACCTGGGACGGCGGGGTGAGGGCGGGGTGGCAGCACAGCGCGAGCAGGGTGAGCGTGTCGTCCACGCCCGGCACGGGGTCGGGGTCGGGCGGGGTGAGGGCGAACGCGGTCTCCTCGCGGCGGCGGCGGGCGGTGTCGGCGCGGTGGGCTTCGATGCGGCGGCGGGAGGCGACGGTGATCAGCCACGCCTTGGGGTTGGCGGGGAGGCCGTCGGCGGGCCACTGGCGGGCGGCGGCGAGCAGTGCCTCCTGGACGGCGTCCTCGCAGGCGTCGAAGCCGCCGTGGTGGCGGACGAGGGCGGTGAGGACCTGGGGCGCGAGTTCGCGGAGCAGGGGGTCGAGGGTCACGGCGCGAAGTCGGCGAGGTCGCGGACGGGGCGGACCTCGACCAGGCCGAGGCGGGCTTCGGGGATGCGCCAGGCGATCTCGACGGCGCGGTCGAGGTCGGGGCAGTCGACCAGGTAGAAGCCGGCGAGCTGTTCCTTGGTCTCGGCGAAGGGCCCGTCGGTGGTGGTGGCCTGGCCGTCGCGCAGGACGAGCCGCTTGGTGCGCGCCGGGTCGGTGAGGGCTTCGGAGGCGAGCAGTTCGCCGGTGGCGGCCAGGTCGTCGTCGAGCCGGGCGTAGGCGGCGAGGCCGGCGGCGCGCTCGTCGGCGGGCAGGCCGTCCCAGATGGCGCGGGACTCGGGGTTGGCGTGGATCAGGATCAGGTACTTCACGGGTGCTCCGAAAGTGGTGTCGCGGGTCGTGTCGAGATCCGGGTCCCGGTGTCGACGTCCGAGGTGGCGGCACCCGCTGGGGGTGCTTTCGGTGGGAGGACGATCATGGGTGACGGGACGCGGATCGGGGACATGGTCGCGCGGCGGGCCGAGGCGATGCGCGCGGGGGACGCGGAGGCGTTGACGGCGGACTACCTGCCGGAGGCGGTGGCGTTCACGTTGGCCCCGCCGTTGCGGCACACCGCGCCGCAGGTGACCGACCCGGAGGTGCTGCGGGCGTGGTTCGCCGGGTTCGCGGGCGCGGTGGACTACGAGGTGCGGGACCTGGAGGTGGTGGAGGGTGACGGGGTGGCGTTCTGCCACTCGCTGCACCGGTTGTCGGCGGTGCCGAGGGGTGGCAGCGAGGCGTTCGTGCTGTGGTTCCGGTCGACGTTGGGGTTGCGCGAGGTCGACGGGCGGTGGCGGATCGCGCACGAGCACGCGTCGACGCCGTTCCACATGGACGGGTCGATGGCGGCGGCGGTCGACCTGACGCCCTGATCACCGGTCGGCGAGCACCCGGGCGAGGGCGCGCAGGGCCGGTCGGTAGGCGTGTTCGGCGGGGGTGCCGTAGCCGACGACCAGGCCCTGCGGCGCGTCCGGGTCGGGTCGGTGGCGGTGCTCGCCCAGGCGGCCGAAGACCAGGCCGCGCTCGGCTGCGGCGGTGGTGGCGGCGTCCTCGTCGGGGTGGTGGACCAGGGCGTGCAGGCCGGCGGACACGCCGTGGGCGGTGTGTCCGCGCAGGATTTGCAGGAGCAGGTCGCGGCGTCGCCGGTAGCGCAGCCGGGAGGCGCGGACGTGCCGGTCGTAGCCGTGGCCGGTGATCAGGTCGGCCAGGGTGAGCTGGTCGAGCGCGCCGGTCCGGTGGTCGGCGTGCCGCTTGGCGTCGGCGACCGGGTCGACCAGCCGGGGCGGGAGCACCAGCCAGCCCAGCCGGACGGCGGGGCCGAGGGTCTTGGACGCGCTGCCCGCGTAGACCACGTGGTCGGGTGCGGTGCCCTGGACCGCGCCGACGGGTTGCCGGTCGTAGCGGTACTCGCCGTCGTAGTCGTCCTCCACGAGGAGCGCGCCGGTGGCGCGGGCCCAGGCGACGAGGGCGTGCCGGCGGGCGGGGTGCAGGGTGACGCCGGTCGGGAACTGGTGGGCGGGGGTGACGACGGCGGCGGCCACGTCGGGGGGCGAGTGCGCGCCGTCGCGGTCGACCGGCAGCGGCACGACCTCGCGGCCGGCGCGGCGCACCACCTCGCGGTGGAAGGCCAGGCCGGGGTCCTCCATGGCGACCGGTCCGTCCAGGACGCCCGCGAGCAGCGACAGGCCCTGCGCGCAGCCGGTGGTGACGACGATGTGGGCGGGGTCGGCGTGCACGCCCCGGGTGCGGCCGAGGTAGTCGGCCAGGGCGCGGCGGAGTTCGACCCGGCCGCGCGGGTCGGTGCAGTGGTGCGCCCAAGCGGGGGAGGTGAGTGCGCGGCGGGTGCTGCGCAGCCAGTCGGCGGTGGGGAAGGCGGTGGGGTGGGGGCTGCCGGGCCGCAGGTCGTGGTGCGGCGCGGTGGCGGGCCCGCCGGGTGCCGGGGCGGCGGGGCGCGGGCCGGTCAGGGCGGCGACCCGGGTGCCGGCGCCCCGGCGTGCGGCGAGGTAGCCCTCGGCGACGAGCTGGTCGTAGGCGGCGGCGACGGTGTTGCGGGCCAGGCCGAGTTCGACGGCGAGCCGGCGGGTGGCGGGCAGGCGCGCGCCGGGGGTGAGGCGTCCGTCGCGGATGGCGTCGCGCAGCGCGTGCTCCAGCGCGGCGCGGCGGCCGGTGCCGGGGTCGAGTTCCAGGTGCAGGTCGAGGCCCGACCCGGTATCGGCCCACTCGGTATTGGCCCACTCGTCCGGCACGGGAGTGGACCTTAGCAACGGGCCAAGGGGTTCCTAGGGTGGGGCCATGACGATGACACTGCCGGTGGCCGAGTTGACCCCGGCGACGCTGGAGGCGATGTACGGCCTGTCCAAGGCGTCCAAGCGCAACTCGCTCGACCCCCGGCTCCAGGAGCTGGTGCAGGTGCGGGTGTCCCAGGTCAACGGGTGCGCGTACTGCGTCGACCTGCACACCGGCGAGGCCCACGCGGCGGGGGAGGAGCAGCGCCGGCTGGACCTGCTGCCGGTGTGGCGCGAGGCACCCGGCTTCGACGGGCGGGAGCGCGCCGCGCTGGCCCTGGCCGAGGCGGTGACGGCGCTGCCCGCCGGGGTGCCCGAGGCCGTGCGGGAGGAGGCCGCGCGGCACTTCGACCAGCAGGAGCTGGCCGAGCTGCTGTGGGTGGTGGCGACGATCAACACCTGGAACCGGGTGGTCGCCACGACCGGTGCCTGGCAGGTGTCCCGGTGAGCCGGGCCGCCCTCGCCGCCGCGCTGCGCGCGCTGCACGTGCCGGGCCGGCCGGTCGTGCTGCCGAACGTGTGGGACGCCGCGTCCGCGCGGGTGGTCGCCGCCGCGTTCCCGGCGGTGGCCACGGCCAGCGCGGCGGTCACCGCGTCGCTGGGCTACCGCGACGGCGAGGACATGCCCGCCGACGAGGCGTTCGCCGCCGTCGCCCGGGTGGTCCGCGCGGTCGACGTGCCGGTCACCGCCGACGTGGAGCGCGGCTACCGGCTGCCGCCCGCCGAGGTCGCCGCCCGGCTGGCCGACGCTGGCGCGGTCGGCTGCAACCTGGAGGACTCCGACCCGGCCACCTCGGAGTTGGTGGCGCTCGCCGAGCAGGTCGAGTTCCTGGGCGCGGTGCGCACCGCCGACCCGGACCTGGTGCTCAACGCCCGGGTGGACGTGTTCCTGCGGCCCGACCCGTCGTTCGAGGCCGGGGTGGAGCGCGGGCGCGCCTACCTGGCGGCGGGCGCGGACTGCGTCTACCCGATCGGGCTGGCCGCCGACCGGGTCGCCGAGTACTGCCGCGCCGTGGCGGGCCCGGTCAACCTCGCCCACCACGCCGGCGGGCCGACACCGGCCGAGCTGGGTGCGCTGGGCGCCGCCCGGGTGAGCTTCGGGCCGGGCCTGCACCGCCTGCTCACCGCCCACCTGGAGGGGCTGGTGGCGGGCATCCGCGACGGCGGTTCGCCCTACCGGCCGTGATCCGCGCCGCGACCGGGCCGATATTCGGCGGCCCCGGTCGCGGCGCACCACTATCCTGATCGGCAGCATGAACACCACCGCGCACTCCGACCTGCACCGACGCCTGTCCGACCTGATGTCCGGGGACCAGCGGCGGCTGGGCCGTCGGCTCGACGGGGCGCGCAGGGTCCGCGACGGCGCGGCCCGCGACGCCGTCCACGCCGAGATCGCCGCCGAGATCGAGCGGGCGGAGTTGCGCGTCGCGCTGCGCCGCGACGCCGTGCCGAAGGTCACCTACCCGGCCGAGCTGCCGGTCAGCGCGCGCAAGGACGACATCGCCGCGCTCATCCGCGACCACCAGGTGGTGATCGTCGCGGGGGAGACCGGGTCGGGCAAGACCACCCAGATCCCCAAGATCTGCCTGGAGCTGGGCCGGGGCGTGCTCGGGCAGATCGGGCACACCCAGCCGCGCCGGCTGGCCGCCCGCACGGTGGCCGAGCGGGTCGCGCAGGAGCTGGGCACCGAGCTGGGCCAGGCGGTGGGCTACAAGGTCCGGTTCACCGACCAGTCCGGCGACGACACGCTGGTCAAGCTGATGACCGACGGCATCCTGCTGGCCGAGCTGCAGTCCGACCGGACGCTGTCGCGCTACGACACGATCATCATCGACGAGGCGCACGAGCGCAGCCTCAACGTCGACTTCCTGCTGGGCTACCTCAAGCAGCTGCTGCCCCGCCGGCCCGACCTCAAGGTCGTCATCACCTCCGCCACGATCGACCCGGAGCGGTTCTCCCGGCACTTCGCCGACGCCCCGATCATCGAGGTGTCCGGCCGCACCTACCCGGTCGAGGTGCGCTACCGGCCCGTCGTGGACCCCGACGACCCGGAGGCCGACCCGGACCGCGACCAGACCCAGGCGATCTGCGACGCGGTCCGCGAACTACAGGGCGAGGGCCCAGGCGACGTGCTGGTGTTCCTGTCCGGCGAGCGGGAGATCCGCGACACCGCCGACGCGCTGGCCGCCCTGGACCTGCCGAGCACCGAGGTGCTGCCGCTCTACGCGCGGCTGTCGTTCGGCGAGCAGCACCGGGTCTTCCAGCCGCACCGGGGCCGCCGGGTCGTGCTGGCCACCAACGTCGCCGAGACGTCGCTGACCGTGCCCGGCATCAAGTACGTGGTGGACCCGGGCACCGCGCGGATCTCCCGCTACAGCAACCGGCTCAAGGTGCAGCGGCTGCCCATCGAGCCGATCTCGCAGGCGTCGGCCAACCAGCGCAAGGGCCGCTGCGGCCGGGTCTCGGCGGGCATCTGCATCCGGCTCTACAGCGAGGACTCGTTCGACGCGCGCCCGGAGTTCACCGACCCGGAGATCCTGCGCACCAACCTCGCGTCGGTGATCCTGCAGATGACCGCGATCGGGCTGGGCGACATCGCCGCGTTCCCGTTCATCGACCCGCCCGAGGCGCGCAACGTCAGCGACGGCGTGCAGCTGTTGCAGGAGCTGGGCGCGATCGTGCCCGCGAAGCAGGAGCTGACCCCGCTGGGCCGCAAGCTCGCCCAGCTCCCGGTCGACCCGAGGCTGGCCCGCATGGTGGTCGAGGCCGACCGCAACGGGTGCGTCCGCGAGGTGATGGTGATCGCCGCCGCGCTGTCCATCCAGGACCCCCGGGAACGCCCGTCGGACAAGCAGCAGGCCGCCGACGAGCAGCACAACCGGTTCAAGGACCCCGACTCGGACTTCCTGGCCTACCTCAACCTGTGGCAGTACCTGCGCGAGCAGCAGAAGGCGCTCTCGTCCAACCAGTTCCGCAAGCTGTGCCGCGCCGAGTTCCTCAACTACCTGCGGGTGCGGGAGTGGCAGGACGTCTACACCCAGCTCCGCCAGGTCGCCAAGACCCTCGGCGTGCACGTCAACGAGCAGCCCGCCGAGCCGCGCAACGTGCACCTGTCGCTGCTGTCCGGGCTGCTGTCGCACATCGGGCTCAAGGACGTCGTCAAGCGCGACCCCGGCAAGCGCCAGTCGGCCGAGTACCTGGGCGCGCGCAACGCCAAGTTCGCCATCTTCCCCGGGTCGGCGCTGTTCCGGAAGCCGCCGCAGTGGGTGATGGCCGCCGAGCTGGTCGAGACCTCCCGGCTGTGGGGCCGGATCGTGGCCCGCATCGAACCCGAGTGGGCCGAGCAGCTCGCCGGGCACCTGGTCAAGCGCACCTACAGCGAGCCGCACTGGGAGGCCAAGCGCGGCGCGGTGATGGCCTCGGAGAAGGTCACCCTCTACGGCGTGCCGATCGTCGGCGCCCGCAAGGTGAACTACGGGCGGGTCGACCCGGAGCTGTGCCGCGAGCTGTTCATCCGGCACGCCCTGGTGCAGGGGGAGTGGACCACCCACCACAAGTTCTTCCACCACAACCGGGCGCTGCTCGACGAGGTCGCCGAGCTGGAGAACCGGGCCCGCCGGCGCGACATCGTCGTGGACGACGACACCCTGTTCGAGTTCTACGACCAGCGCGTCGGCCCGGACGTGGTGTCCGCCCGGCACTTCGACACCTGGTGGAAGAAGACCCGGCACGCCCAGCCCGACCTGCTCACCTTCGACAAGGCGATGCTGGTCAACGAGCGCGCCGAGGTCACCCCCGAGGCGTACCCCGACGCGCTGACCCGGGGCGGCATCGCCATGCCGCTGACCTACCGGTTCGAGCCCGGCACCGCCGTGGACGGGGTCACCGTCCGGCTGCCGCTGCCCGCGCTGACCTCGGTGCCCGACGACGCGCTGTCCTGGCAGGTGCCCGGCCTGCGCACCGAACTGGTCGTGGCGCTGATCCGGTCGCTGCCCAAACCCGTGCGGCGCAACTTCGTGCCGGTGCCCGACGTGGCCGCCGCCGCCCTGTCGCGCATCGACCCCGACGAGCCGCTGCTGCCCGCGCTGGAACGCGAGCTGCGCGCGCTGACCGGCGTGGTCGTGGCGCGCGAGCAGTGGCAGCTCGACCTGGTGCCCGAGCACCTCAAGCTCACCTTCCAGGTCGTGGACGAGCACGACCGCGAACTGGCCCAGGGCAAGGACCTCGGCGCGCTCAAGCAGCAGCTGCGCGGGCAGCTCCGGGAGACCCTCGCCGCCGCCGCGGCCAACCTCGCCCGCACCGGCCTGACCACGTGGGACCTCGACGAGCTGCCCCGGACCGTGCAGCGGCGGCAGTCCGGGATCGTGGTCACCGCCTACCCGGCGCTGGTCGACAAGGGCGACAGCGTCGCCGTGGAGGTCCTCGACACCCCCGGCCGCCAGGAGGCCGCGATGCGCCGGGGCACCCGGCGGCTGCTGCTGCTCACCGTGCCCTCACCGGTCAAGCTGCTCCAGCGCGGCCTGACCAACGCCGAGAAGCTCACCCTCACCCGCAACCCGCACGGCGGCGTCGCCGCGCTGCTCGCCGACTGCATCTCCGCCGCCGTCGACCACCTGGTCGCCTCGGCCGGCGGGCCCGCGTGGAACGCCAAGGGCTTCACCCGGCTCACCGAGTACGTGCGCAAGTACCTGGGCGAGACGGTGTTCGACGTCGTCCGCGAGGTCCGCAACGTGCTCGACGCCGCCCAGGACGTCGAACTGCGCCTGGCCGGGGTGAAGGGCGCGGTCTACGACGACTCCGTGGCCGACGTGCGCGCCCAGCTCGCTGGCCTCGTGCACGACGGTTTCGTCACGGAGGCGGGCGCGTCCCGCCTGTCCGACATCCACCGCTACCTCCAGGGCATCTCCCGCAGGCTGGAGAAGCTGCGCGAGAACGTGCGCCGCGACCAGGACTGGACCGACCGCATCCACCAGGTCCACGCCGAGTACCGCGACCTGCGCACCCGGCTGCCCGCCGACGAGCCGCACCCCGAACTCGACGAGGTGCGGTGGATGATCGAGGAACTGCGGCTGAGCTACTTCGCCCAGACCATCCCCACCCGTTACACGGTGTCGGACAAGCGGGTGTTCAAGGCACTCGACGCCGTCCCCCGGTAGCGCGGTGCCCGGCCCGGTGGGGCCCCGGGTCCGGACGGACGCGCGGGCCCCACCGGCCCGGGATCTGGGGACCACCGGTCCGCTAGTACCAGTACCAGCGCAGCGGCGGTGCGGTGCGGAAGATGCGGTGCAGCGCGGCCTTCATGGCAGGTCACCTCCTTTCGCGTGGTCGGGTCCGCCCGTCGCGAGGACGGTGCGGTGGACGGTGAAGGGTCGCGGCGACGCGCCGTCGACCAGGCCGGGGGACGGGCGCGCGTCGCCCCGGGTGACCGCCAGCCGCGCGCCGCCGGCGAGCGCGGCCAGCGCCTCGGTGGTCAGCACCTGCGCCACCGCCGCGCCGACGCACGTGAACGGGCCCGCGCCGAAGGGCAGGTAGGGGCCCAGCCCGTCCTTCGCCGCCCACCGCTCGGGGCGGAACGCGGCGGGATCGGCCCAGTGCCGCTCGTCGTGGTGCAGCAGGTACGGGCTGACCGAGAGCAGCTCGCCCGGCCGCACCGGGACACCGCCGAACTCGGTGGGGCGCGACACCGTGCGGCCGACCATCCACACCGTCGGGCGGTGCCGCAGCGCCTCGCGCACCACCTGGTCGGCGGGCCACGGCCACGGCGCGTCGGCCGGGTGGTGCAGGCAGGCCAGCAGCACCGACCACGCCAGCGAGGTGCCGACCGGCGTCACGACCGCCCGGAACAGCGCCAGGTACAGCTCGGCCACCGCCCGGTCGCCCACCTCGTCCGGGCACGCCCCGACCACCGCGTCCAGCACGTCGCGCGGCCGGTCGGCGGGGTGCGCGCGGCGGTCGGCGACCTGCTCGACCAGGGCCGTGACCAGCCTGCCGCGCCACACCTCCGCCCGCGCCCGCTGCCACACCCGCGCCGGGCGGCGCAGCACCCCGGCGCGCGCGGCCCGGTCCATCGACGACCGGGCACCGGCCGGGGTGAGGGGGTGCAGCAGCAGGTCGGCCAGGCAGCGGTACACCAGCCCGGCGCCGGCTGCCGGCCACCGGCTGGTCGCCGGCAGCCCGGTCACCGCCACGTCCAGCGCGGCGCGGTACTCGGGCAGGCGGGCGCGCAGGACGTCGCGCACCGCGTGGCCGACCTGCACCTGCGCCGCGCGGGTCGGCAGCAGGTCGTGCCGGAAGAACGTCGACTTGCCGTCGTGGAACCCGGGGTGGCGCAGCAGCTCCTGGGCCAGCGCGGGATCGCTGACGCACCAGCCGCCCCACGGGAGCGCGATCACGCCGGTCGTGCTGACCCGGCGGAGCTGCTCCAGGTACGCGAGCGGGTCACGTCGCACCTGGCGCCTGTCGGCCCTCTTCACCGGACGGTTCCCTCCGTGAGCCCTGCCTGGTGGGCGCACCGCGCCACCCCTGCCAGGCACCGGCTTCCCCGTCAGACCCCGAACCCACGTCCCGACCCGCCCGGTCATCCAGGCGAGGACGTGCAAACACCCGATCCAGCGCACCCCGCACGGACAGTGAGACCTCGCGGTCTACTCGAACCGCTCCAACAGCACCCGCAACGCGTCCGCCACCGCTGCCTGGGTGGAGGGGTCCAGCGGTTCCAGCAGCGCCGCGCAGCGCGCCATGTGCGCGGCCAGCATCGAGTCCACCAGCGCCAGCCCCGCGTCGGTCAGCCGGACCCGCACCACCCGCCGGTCCACCTGGTCGGGCACCCGCCGCACCAGCCCCTTGGCCGCCATCCGGTCGACCCGGTTGGTGATGGCACCCGCCGTGACCAGCGCGGCGCTCAGGAACGCGCCGGCGGTCAACCCCTCCACCGACCCCGCCCGCCGCAACGCGGTCAACACCTCGAACTCACCCGGCTCCAGGTCGAAGTGGGCGAGGAACTCCTTGTTCTCCCGCTCCACCAACCGGGCCAGCCGAGCCACCCGCGCCAACACGGCCATCGGCGACGTGTCCACGTCCGGCCGCTCCACCCGCCACTGCGCCAACACCCGGTCGACCGCGTCCCCCACCGGCGAACCCCTCCCCCGTGGCTGCGAGGTCCGACGACGAACGTTGCAGCAGCACAAGTTTCGCACGAAACCATCACCGCCCGGCGTCGCCCCTCCCGAACGCGGACATGGCAACGCTTCGGGTGCCCGGTCGTGGCACGGGGAGGTGCCGTGCGGGAGGGGACCGCACGGCACCGGGGGAGGGGGTGGTCAGGTGGCCAGTTGGGCGTCGATCCACGACCGGTGCTGGTGGGTGCCGGTGTAGAGGGTGGTGCCGGCGCACTCGGCGTCCCAGTCGCCCGCGCCCCGGGTCTCGCCCACCAGGTGCCACTCGTCGCGCTCGCGGACCAGGGCCGGGCCGCCGGAGTCGCCGTGGCACGCCGAGTGCTCCTCGTCGCCGGACACGCACACGTCCCGCTCGTCGGCCTCCTCGCACTCGGCGGTGGGCACGACGGTCAGGTCGATCTCCTGCAACCGGGTCGGCGTCCGGCAGACGGGCCACGTCGTGCAGCCCCAGCCGAGCAGCCGGACCGGAGTGCCCACCGCCGGGTCGCGGGGTGCGAACGGGACCGGCCGGGCCGTCGACGGCCTGGTCAGCTCCATCATCGTCAGGTCGGTGCCGGGCTTGTCGACCGTGCGGCCGATGTCGACCACCTCGCCGCCGGAGTCCAGGCGCAGCGACCCGATCCGGGCCGACCTCGCCGGCCCGCAGTGCGTCGCCGTCACCAGCCAGGTCGGGGACACCAGGCTCGCGCCGCAGCCGTTGCTCAGCGACACCATCCACGGGTACGCGGCGGTCGAGGCCCGGCCGCCGATGACGCGGGGGTCGGCCCCGGCCCCGCCCGGCAGTGCGAGCAGGGCCACCAGGGCGATCAGCGCGGTCGCGGTGCTCCTCATGCCACCCAGGCTGGCAGCGCCCGCCGCGCCGGAGTACCGGGGTCACCCCGCCGTGGTGGGCCGGCCGGGCGGAAAGACCGGGCCAGGTGAACACCGCTCGCCCGATGATCACCGGACGGTCACCGGCACTACTCCGATCGGTGCAGGGTGATCGTCGTCCACGCGCCGACGTGCACCCGGTCGCCGTCGGCCAGCGGGCGCGGCCGGTCCGGCGGCACGGGCTCGTCCCCGCCGTTGACCGTCGTCCCGTTGGTCGAGCCCAGGTCGACCAGCGACCACCCGCCGTCGACCGACACCAGCATCGCGTGGCTGTGCGACACGCCGGGGTCCTCCGGCGGGCCCACCAGGTCGACGGTCGGGAACACGCCGCGCGACCGGCTGCGCCGCCCGATCGTCACCTGCGGACCGACCAGGTCGAACCGGCGGGTCGGGCAGAACTCGGGGAACCGCACCGCCGCCGCGTCCGGCCCGTCCGCCGACACCACCCGCCGGTAGTAGTCGCGGTCCGCCTCGACCGTCGCGTGCCACGCCACCCGGGCCGGGACGGCAGCGGCGGGCGCCGAGGTCGGGACCGGGGCCAGCGAGTCGTGCCCGCACTCCTCGCAGAACCGCCCCTGCCGCGCCGCGCCGCACGACCCGCACTCCTCCACCGCGACGGCCGGGTCGGGCCGCGCGGGAACGTCGGGCCGCTCGGCCGCGTCGGCCAGCGGCGTGCCGCACACGTCGCAGTAGTCGTCGGTGGTCGAGGCGTGGCCGGCGGGGCAGGTCGTCATCAGCGGTCCTTCCCGACCCTCTTGGTCACCGTCGACCGGGTGTCCAGGGTCATCTCGTCCACGTCCGCGACCCGCGCCCGCAGCTTCACCGTGCCGGTCGCCGGGTCCTGCACCTCCACCACCTTGGCCAGCAGCTTCGCCGTGCCGGTGTTGCCCGACTCGTGCGCGAGCCGCACGGCCCGCCCCAGCCGGGCGGTCGCGGTCTCCACGTCGCCGGACTTGCGCGCCTCCAAACCCTCCTGGATCGCCTCGGCCAGCTCGGCCTGCCCGGTGTAGTGCGCGACCTCGGGGCTCATCCGGGTGGACAGCGCCGTGTCGTCGGTCCACACCGCCAGCACCCGGCCCTGGCCCAGCACGTCGCCGCCGGGGCCGACCAGGCTCACCCGGCCCGCGAGCATCCGCTCGCCGACGTTCGCGGGCTTGACCCGCACGCACAGGTGGTAGTCCCGGCTCTCCGCGCCGCTCCACGCCCCGGTCGGGTAGTCGCCGGTGCGCGGCGCGGCCTCCACCCGGCGGTCGGTCAGGTCGAGCAGGCCGGGCGACGCCTGCTTGAGGAACTTGACCTCCGCGCCCTCCGGCGTCCACAGGCGCAGCGACACGTCCGCGACCGCCTTGCCCATCGCGGTCGCGGTCATCGCCCGGAAGTCCTCGGCCAGCCCCTCCGGCTCGGCCACGATGTCCACCGTGCCCAGCAGCGCCTCGGAGATCCGGCGCAGCTCGGCGACCTGCCAGTCGGTGCCCACGCCCCGGCAGTCGCCGGTGAACGCGCCGGCGACCCGGTCCAGCACGGCGGTGAGCTGCTCGGGCGTCTCGTGCTGGTTCTGCCCGTCGGTCAGCAGGATGGCGTGCCGGGGCCCGCTGTCGTGCCCCCGGAACACCTCCTGGGCCAGCAGCAGCCACTGGCCCATCGCGGTGCCGCCGTCGGCCTGGAGCTTGGCGACCGCGCGCTTGGCCACCACCCGGGCCTGCGGCGACGCGTCGGACAGCAGGCGCAGCGCCGGGTAGACCATCTCGGCCCGCTCGGTGCCCGCGATCACCGCGAACTTCACCCCGTCGCGCAGGGCGTCGATCGCCGCCTCGGTGGCCCGCTTCGCGGCGGCCAGCTTGGCCGGCGGGTACCGCATCGACCCGGAGGTGTCGACGATGATCACCTGGGCGGCGTCCGCGTCCGGTTCGGCGGCCCCGCCACCGGCGTCCCCGGTCGCGGACACGGTGAGGATGGCGTTCACCTCCGCCGCGCCCTCCGGCAGGAACTCGTTCTGGAAGACCTCGACGGCGAACTCAAGCGCCATGCCCACCCCGCAGTTGAAGGACGACGACCGTGATGTTGTCGTGCCCACCGGATTTCAACGCGACCTCCACCAGTTCGCGCGCCACCTCGACCGGGGCGACCCCGCGCGGCAGCACGGCCAGCAGGTCCTCCGGTTCAGGCAGGTAGTTCCACAGCCCGTCGCTGCACAGCACCAGCAACCCGGGCGTCTCCACCCGGAAGGTCACCGTCTGCGGCGCGTCGAGCCCCGAGTCCGCGCCCAGCCACCGCGACAGCACGTGCGCGCGCCGGTCGGTGAGCGCCTCCTCCTCGGTCAGCACCCCTTCCGCGACCAGGTGCGCCGCCCAGGTGTCGTCCGTGGTCAGCCGGGCCGCGCCCGCTCCCGCCACCAGGTAGGCGCGCGAGTCGCCGACCCAGCCGACCGTCGCGGTGTCGTCGGTCAGCACCGCCGAGACGAACGTGCACGACGGCGCGACCTGCTCCGCGCCGGGCCGGGCCAGCCTGCCCACGGCGGCGTCGGCGGCCAGCACCGCGTCACCGGTCGCGCCCTCCAGGTCGCCGCCGGTCTGCACGGCGGTCAGCAGCACGTCCAGGGCGACGTCCACGGCGAGCTGCGACGCCTGCTCGGCGCGTTCCGAGGACGCCACCCCGTCGCACACCACCGCCGCCACGCCCCGGCCCCGGGCCCGCCCGAACGCCATCGAGTCCTCGTTGCGCTGCCGCCGCCGGCCCCGGTCGCTCACCCCGGCCAGGCCGGGCAGCACGAACTCGACCCGGTCGCGCACCGACGGCCGCGCCCGCCCGCACCGCCCGCAGTACCCGTCGGCGTCGAACGCCCCGCCGCAGCCGCACGCCGGGTCCGCCACCGCCTCCGGGCCGCCCAGCGGGGTCCGCTGCACGCGCAGGTTGCGCCCGCACTCCTCGCAGAACCGGTCCTGCGCCGACACCGGGGCCGCGCACGCCGGGCACGACTCCCGCGACGACGCCTTGGCACCCGGCTCCGCGCCGCCCGCACCCGCCGGCTCCGGACGTGCCGCGACGCCCTGCGCCTCGACCGGGACCGGGCCGGTGACGGCGTCCTCGTCGGCCTCGACCGCCACCGCAGCGGGTCCGGTCGGCACCGCAGCGGGCTCGACCGGTGCCGCGCCGGCCGCGTCGGTCCCGGGCGGGTCACCCTCGGGCGGCAGGTGCCCGGAGGCGTGGTCGGGGAGCGGCGACGATTCCATGGTCACACCAACGTCCTGGGTCGGACCGCGTTCGCGCAGTCGACGAGGGCGATCCGCTCCTCGGGGGTGTCCGCCAACCGCGCCATCTGCCGGTAGCAGCGCTCCAGGCCCAGCCGCAGCCCGGTCTCGTCCAGCTCGCAGCCCAGCAGCAGCTCCCGGCGCGCGGTGCCCCGGGGCAGCACGGCCAGCGCCGCGCTCAGCACCTCCGCGCTCAGCTCCGCGCGGCGGGCCACGTCCAGCGCCAGCCCGGACAACCGCTCGCCCGCCGCCAGCACGTCGGTCAGCGTGCCGTCGGCCTGCGCCCGCACCGCCGCCACCTGGGCGGACACGTGGTACCTGGAGGTGTCGGGCACCGAGTGCAGCACCTCGACCGCGCCCTTGCGCCCGTCGGAGGCCACCAGCACCCGCGCCAGGCCGAACGCCGCGCTCACGTACGAGTGGTCGGTGCGCCACACCAGCCGGTAGAACCGGGCCGCCGCTTCCAGGTCGCCCGCCAGCTCGGCGCACACCGCCAACGCCAGCTTCGGCGCGGTCTCGCCCGGCACCACGTCGTACACCCGCTCGAACGCGGCGCGCGCGTCCGCCGGCTGCTCCAGCGCGAGCGCCGCCAGGCCCCGGTACCAGTCCGGCCGCCAGTCGTCGGGGTCGGGCAGCAGCGGGTCGTCCGGGTCGTCCCGCACCGCCCGCGCGAGCTGCGCCAGCTCCGCCTCCGCCTCGTCCACCACGTCGCCCTCGATCAGCGCCCGCACCAGCCGCAGCCGCACCTCCACGGTCTGCGCCGGGGCCGCGCGCAGCGCCGCCCGCAGTTGCTGCGGGTCGCCGCCGGTCACCGTGGCCAGGAAGCCGGCCGCCGGGTCGGCGGTGTCCACCTGCGGCACCGGCAGCCCGGTCACCGCCGACCGCGCGGTGGGCGCGCCGCCCACGCCGAACGCCCGCCGCTCCGGCGTGAACTGGCGGGACGGGCCCGGCCGGGGCACCTCGTCCTGCTGCGCCAGCACCTCGCGCAGCACGCCGGTGAGCTGCTCGGCCATCTCCTCGGCCGAGGCGAAGCGCCGCTCCGGGTCGCGGTGGGTGGCGCGCAGCAGGAACCGGTGGAACGAGTCGTGCCGCTCCAGCACCGGTTCGTCACCCGGCGCGGGCAGCGACTCGCGGTGGACCCGCCGGAAGTCGAACGCGAAGCTCATCACGGCCAGCGCGCGGCCCACCGTGTACAGGTCGGACGCCACCGACGGGCCCAGGGTGCCGATCTCCGGCGCCTGGTAGCCGATGGTGCCGTAGATCGCGGAGTGCCGGTCGTCGATGCGCCGCACCGCCCCGAGGTCGATCACCTTCAGCTGCTCCTCGGTCTGGATCACGTTGTCGGGCTTGAAGTCGCAGTACAGCAGCCCCACGCCGTGCAGGTAGCCCAACGCCGGCAGCACCTCCAGCGCGTAGGCGATCGCCTGCGCCACGGGCAGCGCCTCGCGGCCGGTGCCGCCGGCCCGCAGCGCCTTGATCAGGTCCTTGACCGAGGTGCCGCCGACGTACTCCATCACGATGTAGTCGACCGGCTCGCCGGAGCGGCGGTCGACGTGCCGCACGAAGTTGTGGATCTCGACGATGTTGGGGTGCGACACCTCGGCGAGGAACTGCCGCTCGGCCGCCGCCGCCGCCATCGCGTCCGCGTCGTCGGAGTCGAGCAGGCCCTTGAGCACCACCCACCGCTTGCCGACCGCGTGGTCGAGCGCCAGGTAGATCCAGCCGAGGCCGCCGTGCGCCAGGCACCCCAGCACCTCGTACTGCTCGTGCAGCATTTCGCCGGGCGCGAGCTTCGGGGTGAACGAGTAGTGGTGGCCGCAGTGCGCGCAGAACCCCTCGACGCGGCCGGGCCGCCCGTCCCGGCCGCGCCCGACCTCCTTGCCGCAACTGGAGCAGAACCGCTTGGCCTCGGGCACCTCCGGGTCGGCCAGCACCGCCGTCCGCGCGTCCCGGGCGGGCACCCTCGGCACCTCGACCAGGCCCGCGCCCAGCCGGCCGCGCCCGGAGGAGCGCGTCGACACCCGCCGCGACCGCCCGCCCGACGCCGTGGCGGCCGACCACGGCGCCGTGCCCGGCCCGGTGCCCTGACCGGTGTCCTGCCCGGTCCCGGGACCGGTGCCCCGGTCCGAGTCGCCGCCGTCGCGCCCGCTGCCGGACGTGCCGTCCGGCGTGGGGGCGCCCGGCTGCGGCGGGGCCTCCAGGCCGCACCGGTCGCAGAAGCCGTCCGCCTCGATCCCGCCGCCGCACGCCGCCCGCGCGCAGGTCCTCGTCGCGCTCATCGCGCAGCCTCCGTCCGGTCCCGCACCGCGCGCTGGTAGCGCGCCACCGCCACCGTGCCGGCCCGCAGGTCGCACGGCACGGCGCGCAGCACGTCGCGGGCCTGCCGGTGCAGCGCGGACAGCGCGGCGTCCTCGGCGTGCCCGCGCGCGGTCGCCTTCGCCCGGTAGGCGTCCAACCGCCCCCGCAGCTCCGCGCGCCGCGCCACCGACCCGGCCAACTGCTCCGCCACCGCTTTCATCCGCTCCAGCACCGCCCCCGCTGCCGATTCCACCTCGGCCAGGTCCTGCTCCCGCACGTCAGGGAAACGCACCCGGAGCGCCGCCAGTGCCCCCGCCGGGCCGGAAACTTCCGGTGTCGCGGGGTGCTCGCCGGCGATCTCGGCGACCACGACGGCCCGCAGCGCGACCACCTCGGCGCGCAGCGCCTCCGCCCGCGCCACAGTGGCCGCCGCCTCGGCCGCGCGCGCGTCGAACCCCTCCAGCAGCGCCGCCGCACCGGCCACCCGGTCGGGCAGGTCGGCGGCGGCCGGGTCCGGGGTGAGCGGGTCGGCCACCGCGCGCGCGTGCGCCGCCGCGACCTCCGCCCGCAGCCGCTCGACCGGCGGCGCACCGGCCAGCCCGGCGAGCCGGGCCGCCGCCGGGTCCAGCACCGCCAGCCGCGCCGACCACGCCCCGTGCACCTCGTCGAACAGCGCCGTCAGCTCCGCGTACCGGCCCTTCATCCGGGTGACCAGCTCGGTCAGCGTGATCCGCTCCGAGGCCACCGCCGGGCCGGTCAGCGTGCGCGCCGGGACCGCCGCCGCCAGCACCACCTCCGGACCGGTCAGCAGCCGCCGCCGCTCCGCCGCGTCCCGGGTCGCGGATGCCTGCGCCAGCACCGCCCGGTAGGCGTCGAACCACTCCCACAGGCCCACCATCGCCGCGTTCGCCGACTCCCACCGCCGCGCGGTCGCGCCGGACAGCGTCGTGCCGCGCAGCAGCCGGTGGCCCGGGTGGTCGTCCATGGCCAGCAGCGCTTGCGCCACCCGGTCGCTCTCCGCGCGCAGCCTGGCCAGCTCCGCGTCGCCGTCGAGACCCGCGTCCACGCTCAGTCCCGGTAGACCGCTGCCGGCGGCGCGGGCGGCTCGCCCAGCCACCGGCCGTGGATCGACGCCCAGGTGCCGTCCGCGCGCAGCCGCTCCAGCAGCGCGTTGACGAAGCGCACGAAGTCCTCGTCCTGCTTGGGGAAGGCCATGCCGTACGGCTCGGCGGTGAACTGCGGGCCCACCACCTTGGTGTAGGGGTCCTGCGCGGCGAACCCGGCCAGGATCGTGTTGTCGGTGGAGATCGCGTCCACCTGGCCCTGCTGGAGCATGACCAGGCAGTCGGTCCAGTCCTGCACGGCCACCGCGATCGGCCGGGACGGCGCGTTGGCGACGTTGACCAGCGAGCTGGACCCCTTGGTGGCGCACACCTTCCGCCCGCCCAGCGACTCGATGCCGGTCGCGTCCGACGTGCTGGGCACCAGCACCCGCTGCCCGGCCTGGTAGTAGACCGAGGAGAACGCCACCTTCTGCCACCGCTCGCAGTTCATCGTCATGGTGCGCACCACGAGGTCGACCTCGCGCTTTTCCAGCGCGGGGATGCGCTGGTCGGAGGTGAGCACCGTGAAGGTGATCCGCGACGGGTCGCCGAAGAGCGCCCGCGCGACCTCCCGGGCCATGTCGACGTCGAACCCCTCCAGCTCGCCGGAGAAGGGGTTGCGGAAGCCCATCAGGTAGGTGTTCTGGTCCACGCCGACGGTCAGCCGGCCCTTGGCCAGGATGCGCGCCATGGTCGACCCGGCCGGCACCTGCCCGGCGGCCGGCAGCGGACCGGACGGGCGCAGGCTCGCGGTCGCGTCGCACGGCGGGGCCGCCACGACCGCCGCGCTCGGCGGCGCGGTCAGCTCCACCACCCCGGCCGGGCGGGCCGGCGACACCGAGGTCCCGCCGATCTTCGGCGCGTTGCCCGGCACCGCGCCGCACCCGGCCACCAGCGCGAGCACCGCCAGCACCGCGCCGGCCGCCGTCCGGCCGCGCACCCACCGCCCCGTCATCGGTACTCCTTCAGCCGCTGCCACAACCCAGCCGTGGACGCCACCGCCGCGACCAGCGCGAGCAGGACCACCGCCGGCACCGCGCCGGACAGCACGCCCCGCGCGCGGGCGACGGTGTCGGTCAGCTCCGCGCGCGACCGGTCCATCGCCTGCACCAGGTCCCCCTCCAGCGCGGCGAACGCGACCGCCGCCTCACCGCTGCCCAGGACCAGCCCGACCGCCGCCGCGAAGTCGCCGCCCTCGTCCGCCGCGCGCACCTTGGCGTGCGCCCGCTGCCACTCCTCGAAGTGGGTCTTGGCGGACGTGAACACCGGCGAGGGTTCCCTCGTCTCCGCCCCGGCCAGGAGTATGCCCAGGACCTCGGCACCGTCCTTGAACCGCTGCTCGTAGTTTCCGCCGTTGCCCCGCGCCACCAGGGTCAGCGTCTCCTCGCCCCGCGCGGCGAGGGTTGCGATCCGGGCGCGGGCCGTGATCTTGGCCATCGCGTCGTCGTGCTCGCCCGCCGACGCGTGCCCGACCACCACCGCCGAGGCGATCACCGCCCACAGCAGCGAGACCAGGCACGCCGCCGTCGCCGCCACCAGGCCGACGTTGAACACCCGGTTCGTCCGGCGGGTCAGGTACCGCTGGGCGAGCACCAGCGCGGTGATCAGCGCCGCGCCGAGCAGGAACTCCAGCCACGGCCACCTCCCCGCGTCCTCCAGGTCGTCGATCACCCCCTCGGTCGCGGTCTGGTAGAGCTGCTGCGCGGAGGGCAGCAGCGCCTCGCGCATCAGCTGCGCCGCCTCCCGCAGGTAGGCCGCGCCCACCGGGTTGCCCTGCCGGTTGTGCGTCCGCGCGGTCTCCACCAGGCCCGTGTACACCGGGAACTTGCCCGACAGCTCCGACAGCGAACGGGCGAGCGCGGGGGAGCGGGCGATCTCGCCGGTCGCGGTGGACAGCGCCGCCGAGGCGCGTGCCACGTCCAGCTCGTACCGCTTGCGCAGCTCCGGCGACTCGACCCCGCCGGACAGGAACGCGCCCGCCGCCGAGGCGTCCGCGTCGGCCATCGACCGGTAGACCTCCTGCGCGGCGTACGCCAGCGGCTCGCTGCGGTCGGCCAGTGCCGCCAGCGCGTCCGACCGGCGCTGCACCGACACCGCCGTCAAGGCCCCCACCAGCAGCGTCGCCGCGATCAGCAGCAGCGCCAACAGGCTCAACCGGCCCGGCGTGCTGCGGGCGAGCCCGGTCACCCGGCTCACCGCATTCCGGTTCCGCGCAGCTCCGACCAGCACGACCGCCTCCTTTCCGGAGTGATCGGCACCACCCGCCGCCCCGTTAGCGTAGATCGTCGGTGCGGTGCGGGGTGCCGCTTCGCGCGACTCGGCGGGTGGTCCCGCGACCGCGTAACTACGCTCGACGCCGTGATGGTCATCGCCCACCTCAGCGACACCCACTTCGACGGCGGCCCGCGCGCCACCGCGCGCGCCCGCCGCGTGCTGGACTACCTGGACGCGCTGCCCGGACCGCTGGACGCGATCCTGGTCAGCGGTGACATCGCCGACCACGGCCTCACCCCCGAGTACGAACTGGCCCGCGCACACCTGGCGGACACGACGGTGCCCGTGCTGCTGCTGCCGGGCAACCACGACGCGCGGGGAAACTTCCGGGAGGTGCTGCTGGGCGGGCCGCCCGGCGACGGGCCGGTCAACCAGGTGGCGAAGGTCGGCGACGTGGTGTTCGCGCTGTGCGACTCCTGCATCCCAGGCCGGGCGGACGGGCTGCTCGACGACGCGACGCTGGCCTGGCTGGACGAGGTGCTGGCGGAGGGCGCACCGACGCTGGTGTGCCTGCACCACCCGCCGGTCGCGCTGCACGAGCCCACCCTCGACCGCATCCGGCTGGGCGCGGCCGACCGGTTCGCCGAGGTGCTGTCGCGGCACGACAACGCGCTGGCCGTGCTGTGCGGCCACGCCCACACCGGGGCGGCGTCCACGTTCGCCGGCCGACCGGTGCTGGTCGCGCCCGGTGTCGTCTCGACGCTGGTGCTGCCGTGGGAGTCCGACGCGGTGATGGACCTGGACCTGCCGCCCGCGCTCGCCTTCCACGTGCTCGACGGCGGCCGGCTGACCACGCACTACCGCGTCGTGCCCTGACCGCGCCCGGTCACGCCGCGAGCCGGCGGCGCACCTCCATCAGGGCCTCGCCCAGCAGGTTGAGGCCCTGCCACGCGGCCGGGTCGCCGGCGCGCTCGTCGTCGGCGGCCAGCCCGATGCCCCACACCCGGTCCACCGGGCTCGCCTCGACCAGCACCCGGTCGCCGGTCGAGAGCAGGAACGCCCGCGCCGCGTCGTGCGCGCGGAACTTCGCCAGGTTGCCGCGCACCACCACGTCCAGCCGATGCGCCTCCCAGGTCGCGGTGTCGAACCCCCGGACCTGCCTGCCCAGGGCCTTGGCCTCGCCCGGCGTGCGCGCGGCCAGCACCCGCCCGGCCACCTCGGCGTCGCCGAACAGGTCCGCCTTGGCCGCCATCATGAAGTGCTCGGCGGTCGGGTAGGCGCGGCCGTCGACCTCGAACCGGCCCTCCCACCACTGGCTCAGGCACTCCTTGCCCAGCACGCCGGGCCTGCTCGGCGTGTGGCCCCAGAAGAACACGAACTCCGTCACGCGCCCCACGATCGCAGACGACCACCCCGCACGCCCACGCCGTTTCCCCGAAGGCACGCCGAACCCGGCGGCAACCCCGGGCACCTCCGCGCGTCCTGCCGGTCATGCGAGTGATCATGGTGTGCGCCGCGCTGCTCGCGGCGGGCTGCACGGCCGCGCCGGACCGGGTCGCGCTGCCGGTGACGAAGGACGAACTGCTGCGCGACCTGCCCCAGCGGATGCGGGACGCGGGGACGGTCCGGTTCACCTCGCGCCGGTCCGACGACACCGACCACCGGCCGTCCACCACGGGCGCGCTGCGCTGGGACGGCGACGACCTGGGCGTGAGCACCGACAGCGCGGGCGGCACCACCGTCCTGCTCGACGGCGTGCTCTACGACCGGCTGCCGCCGACCACGGACGTGACGCTCCCGCCGGGCAAGACCTGGGTGCGCTCCGAGCGCGGGGCCACCGACCGGTTCGCCGCCGGGCGGGACGCGCTGCACGACGCCCTCCGCGCGCTGTGGACGCCGACCCGGGGCCTGGACGCGGCGGCCGGGCAGGTCACCCTCACCGAGCGGTCCGACCAGCCGCTCGACGGCGAGCACACCACCCGCTACACGCTCGACCACCAGGGCCGCGTCCACCGCCTGTGGCTGGACGACCGCGCGCTCCCGGTCCGCGTCGAGGTCGACCGCGCCGCGCAGGACGGCACCCCGGTCACCGACACCACCGACTACCGCGACTGGGGCGGCGACGCCGCCGTCACCGCGCCGCCCGCCGACCAGACCTGCGGATCGGCCGAAGTCCGGTACTGAAGAACCCGTTGCCCGAGCCCCGCGCGGGGGTCGCTCCGCACGCCACCGTGGGGCTACCGTCGCCGGGGTGACGACCACTGCGCCGGGCGGCCCCGTCCCGCACCACGCCGCTCCCGGCCGGCACCGCGTTCACCGCCGTGGCCGTCGCGGCGGCCAGGGCCGTGGAGAGCAGCCGCCCGGACCGGCTGGTCGAGGACCCGTTCGCCGAGGCGTTCGTGCGCGCCGCGCCCACGCCGCGCCCGCTGCCCACCCGCTGGCCCGACGACCTCGCCGCGCTCACCGACCAGCAGGTCCTGCTGCTGCTGGGCGCGAACTACGTCGGCCTGCGCACCCGGTTCTTCGACGACGCCCTCGCCGACCCGGGCCGCCAGGTCGTGCTGCTCGCGGCCGGGCTGGACACCAGGGCGTTCCGGCTGGCGTGGCCGGCCGGGACCACCGCGTACGAGCTCGACCAGCCGGAGGTGCCGGCCTTCAAGGACAGCGTGCTCACCGCGCCGCCGCGCTGCACCCGCGTGCCGGTGCCCGTGGACCTGGCGGGCGACTGGGCGACCCCGCTGCGCGCGGCCGGGTTCGACCCCGGCACGCCGACCGCGTGGCTGGCCGAGGGGCTGCTGCACTACCTCGACGCGGACGCCGAACGGGCCCTGGTCGACACCGTCGACCGGCTGTCCGCGCCCGGCAGCACCCTGACCGTCGAACGCGCGATGACCGTGCCCGACCGGCAGGCGCTCGAGGACGGCAGCGACCGCCTCGGCGTCCGGATGGACGAGATCGTCCACACCGGCCCGCGCACGGACCTCACCACCACCCTGCGCGACCGGGGCTGGACCGCCGAGGACATCCCGGCCGACACCGTGGCCACCCGCTACGGCCGCCCACTCCCGCACCCCGACCTGGTCCGCGCCCGCGCGGGCGGCGCGGCGCAGCCCACCCAGGCGGGCTTCACCCGCGCGGAGAAGACCGGGTGACGGCCCGTCCGGTGGCGCGGTCGGATCGAGCGGTGGAGCGAGGGCTGGACCAAGCCTTTCCGCCACCGACCCGGCGACTCGGTGCCCCGGACCATCGGTGTCCGCCCGTGTGCGGTGGGCGTCAGCCGGTCGGGTGAAACCCTGCCGCCATCGACCTGCGAAGCGGCGAGGCAGTGCGACGCTGGCGGCGCTGTGGCCGGTAACCGGGAGGAGATTCCGGTGGTGCCCGAGACTGAACGGCCGGACAACTCCGAGCCTCCCGCCCGCGACACCGTGCCCGACCGCGTCGGCGACGAGGGAACGCGTGTGGCGGGTGGGCCGTCGGACGGTGGCGGGTCGGTCGGGCAGTGGGTGACGGCCACCTCGACCGCCACAGTGGTGCAGGCGGGACGGGATGCCACAGTCACCGTCGAGCAGCACGTCCGCCCACACCACGCACCGGTCGTGCCCCGCCAGATGCCTGCCGCGCCGGGGTTGTTCGCGGGCCGGGCGGATGAATTGGCCCTGCTGGACCGCACCCTGGCCGCCGCCGAACCCGGCACCGCCACGACGGTGATGGTCTCCGCCCTCGTCGGAGCCGGAGGGATCGGTAAGACATCGCTGGCGTTGACGTGGGCGCACCGCTGGTCGGAGCGGTTTCCCGATGGGCAGTTGTTCGTGGACCTGCACGGCTTCAGCCCGGCAGGCGAGCCGCTGGACCCGGCGGTGGCGGTGCGGGGCTTCCTCGGCGCATTGGGCGTCGAGCCCGAACGCGTTCCGCCCGACCCCGACGAGCAGGCCGCCCTGTACCGGAGCCTGGTCGCGGGCAAGCGGATGCTGATCGTGCTCGACAACGCCGCCACGAGCGAGCAGGTCGTCCCGCTGCTGCCGGGCAGCCCGTCCTGCACCGTGCTGGTCACCGGGCGACATCGGCTCGCCTCCCTGATCGACCGGTACGGCACCCGCCACCTCACCCTCGGCATCCTCACCCGAACCGAGGCTCGGGCACTGCTCATCGCACGCCTCGGCACCGACCGCGTCGTGGCCGAACCAGACGCCGTCGACGACCTGGTCGGGCTGTGCGGCGGTTACCCGCTGGCCTTGACCATCACCGCCCGCAACGCTGCCACCCGTCCCACCGTCCCCCTGGCCGAAGTGGCCGCCGAGCTGCGAGAACTCGGACTGGAGGTACTCGACCACGACACCGACCCCGCCGCGAGCCTGCCCGCTGTCATGTCCTGGTCCCTCCGCCGGCTCACCGAGCAACAGCGCACCGCCTTCGGATTACTGGCGATCGCCCCCGGCCCCGACACCACCCTGCCCGCTGCGGCCGCACTCACTGCCCTACCCCCGACCACCGCGCGCAGGGCGCTGTCGGCACTGGAGGACGCATCCCTCCTCGAACGGCGGCCACACGGCCGGTACGCAATGCACGACCTGGTCCGCGACTACGCCGCCACAACCACCCACGACCTACCGGACGAGGTTCGGGAGGCCGCCCTCGTACGGGTGATCGACTTCCATCTCCACACCGCTTCCGCCGCCGAGCGCCACTTGGCCCCCCACGGCTCTCTGGTGCAACCCGAGCCGCCGGCACCCGGCGTCCATCCGCTCACCCTGACCGACGTCCCGGCTGCTGTGGCCTGGTTGGAGGCTGAGCACACCACACTGCTCGCCACCCAACGCGTCGCCGCCGCCCTTGGCCGCCACCAAGCCGTATGGCACCTCGCCTGGACGATGGAGACCTTCCACTTCCGGCGGGGCCACGGGCACGACGCGCTCACCGCGTGGCGGATCGCTCTCGATGCCGCGGCCCACCTGCCCGACTTCGCCACCCGCGTCCGCGCACACCGCCTCCTGGGCAACGCCTGCTCACGACTCGGTCTCCACGTCGAAGCCGCCGAGCACTTCGGCCAGGCCCTGGACCTGGCAGTGCGCCACAACGACGCCGCCGAGCAGGCACACACCCACCACGCACTTGCACTCGCTTGGGAACGACGAGGTGACGACCGGCGGGCACTGGCCCACGCCCGACACGCACTGGACCTTCACCGCACCCTCGACCAGCCGGTCCAGGAGGCCGAGGCGCTCAACGGGGTGGGTTGGTACGCCGCACGGCTGGGCGAGTTCGACACCGCCCGCGACAACTGTCACGCCGCCCTCACGTTGTACCAGCGTCATGACGACCCCGACGGCGAGGCGGCAACCCTGGACAGCCTCGGGTTGATCGCCCACCGCACCGGCGATCACCGACAGGCCGTCGACCACTACGACCAAGCGCTCAGCCTGTTCCGCGCCCTCGGCAACACCTACCTGGTTGCCGGCGCGCTCGACAGCGTGGGCCATCCACACGCCGCCCTCGGACACCACGAGCAGGCCTGTGCAGCATGGCGGGATGCTCTGGAGTTGTACCGGGAACAGGGCCGTGACACCGATGTCGAACGTGTCCGACGACAACTCGACGACCTCGAGTCGTCAGATCCCCGACCCGCGAGTGCTACACGAAACCGTCATGGGGCAACAACCAGCAAGAGCGAACATCAGCGCTGATCTTGCTCCGATCCCTCCTGATGGCCGACCAGCGTTCTCCTCGGCTAGACCACGGGAGCCCCGGGTCGTGCGACGGGAGCGCGGTCCGGGAGCGGGAGGGGGATCGCGGGCAGGCCGTCGATGCTCGCGGCGTTGTGGTCCTTGCGCTCGCAGTACTCGGCGAACTCCTCCTCCGACTTCCGGCCGAAGTAATCGGCGTGCAGGGTCCGCTCCTCCCGGTAGTCCATGAACGGCACCGCGTACCCGCACGTGTCGCTGACCAGCTTCGCCGTCACGACCACGACCGCGCGCAGCGCCGGTCCGTCCGCGTCGCCGAACCCGGCGGCGAGGGCGGCGAAGCGCGGGTCGTCGCGGAACACCGGCTCGCCGGTGCCGTGCACGCGCACGATCTTCGGCGGCCCCTCGAACGCGCACCACATGAGCGTGATCCGGCCGTTCTCGCGCAGGTGCGCGATCGTCTCGGCGTGGCTGCCGCCGAAGTCCAGGTACGCCACCCGCCGCTCGTCGAGCACCCGCAGCGACCCGGCCCGGCCCTTGGGCGAGACGTTCACGTGCCCGTCCGCCGCGAGCGGCGCGCTGGCCGTGAAGAACACCGGCTGCGCCTCGATGAACGCCCGCAACCGCCCGTCGATCCGTTCGTAGACCTTGCCCATGCCGCCAGTATCACCCGCGCCCGAGCCGAAAGCGCTGGTCATCCCACGTCGCGGACGCCGGCGGCGGGAAATTCGTTGCCACGCGGCCCGGCCGGCGCGAGACTGGCCGATCATGGCACCCGAGATCCGCCGCTCCCTGCTGCTGCACTCCCGCACGCGCCGCGACCCGCACGCCGTGCTGCGCCGGATGCTCGACCGGGTGCCGCCCGGCACCGCGCCCACCGAGCCGGTCGCCGAGCTGGAGCGCCGGGTCGCCGGGCTGCTGGGCAAGCCCGCCGCCCTGTTCTTCCCGTCCGGGACGATGGCGCAGCAGACCGCCCTGCGGGTGCACGCCGACCGCCGCCACTGCCGCACGTTCGCCGCCCACCCGCAGACCCACCTCGCGCTGTGGGAGGCGCAGGGCCCCGCCACCGTGCACCACCTCGTGCACCGGCCGGTCGGCGACCCGCACGAGCTGATCACCCTCGACGAGCTGCGCCGGGTCCGGGAACCGCTGTCGGCGCTGCTGCTGGAGCTGCCGCAGCGCGAGATCGGCGGCCTGCTGCCCGAGTGGGACGACCTGGTCGCCCAGACCGCGTGGGCCCGCGAGCGCGGCGCGGCGGTCCACCTCGACGGCGCGCGGCTGTGGGAGTCGCAGCCGTTCTACGACCGGCCGGTGGCCGAGATCGCCGCCTTGGCCGACACCGCGTACGTATCCCTCTACAAAGGACTGGAGGGGGTGCGCGGCGCGGTCCTCGCGGGCCCGGAGGACGTCGTCGGCGAGGCGTCGGTGTGGCGCACCCGGCTGGGCGGCAACCTGCCCGACGCCTGGCCCGAGGCGGTGGCCGCGCTGGTCGGCCTGGACGAGACCCTGCCGAGGATGGCCGGCTTCCTCGACCACGCGCGGGCGATCGCGGCGGCGATCAACGCCGACGGCTACGCCCGGACCCGTCCCGAGGTGCCCCAGACGCCGCTGTTCCACGTCCTGCTCCCGGTCTCCCGCGAGGTCGCGTCGGCGGCGTCGCGCCGGCTGCTGGAGGAGACCGGGATCGAGCTGCCGACGCACCTGCGCGCGACGGGCGTGCCCGACCGGTGCGCGCTGGAGCTGAGCATCGGCGTGACGGCCGACGACTTCACGCCGGCCGAGGTCGCCGAACTGGTCCGCCGACTGCGCTGACCGCGCACCCCGGAGGGTGCCCGCCTGCGGATCACGAGCCGCTAGACGGCGTCCTGCTTCGCCAGCCACGTCGTGATCGCCCGGTTCGTCTCCTCCGGCAGCTCCTGCTGGATCCAGTGGCCGCAGTCCAGGGTGACCACCTCCACGTCGGGCACGAACTCCGACGGCTCGTCCGGCCGCCGGACCGCGTCCCGGGCGCCGTGGATCATCAGCGTGGGCTGCCGGACGACCGGGTCCACGTCCGCCAGCAGGCGCCAGTTGCGGTCGAGGTTCCGGTACCAGTTCACACTGCCCGTGAACCCCGTCTTCTCGAACGCGGAGACGAAGACGGCCAGGTCGCCGTCGCTCATCACGGGCTCGCCGAGTGGCGTTTCCGCCCTGGCGAGATCGATCAGCGCCATGCCCGGCCGAGGCTCTGCGGGGGGCTCGTTCTTCCGGTACAGGTTGCGGAGGAACCGGTGGGTGTCCTCCTCGAACACGGCGTCCGCGACGCCTGGCTGCCGGTTGAAGTGGACGAAGTAGAAGTCGCCGCCCAGCGCGTCTTCCATCACCTCGATCCACGGCCGTGCCCCGCGCTCCTGGTAGGGCAGGCTCAGGTTGACCACCTTGTCCACGCGGTCCGGGTGCAGCAGGGCCAGTCCCCAGACGACCATCGCGCCCCAGTCGTGACCGATGAAGGTGGCGTCCTCGTACCCGTGGTGGTCGAGCAGTCCGACGAGGTCGCCCGTCAGGTGCTCGATGTCGTAGTCCGCCACGTCGGCGGGGCAGGACGAGTTGCCGTAACCCCGCTGGTTCGGGACGAGGACGTGGTAGCCCGCTTCGACGAGCGCGGGCACCTGGTGACGCCAGGAGAAGGCGTGCTCCGGCCAGCCGTGGCAGAGCACGACGGGCTTCCCGGCGTTCTGCCGGCCCGCTTCGAAGACTTCGAGTTCCACGCCGTTGACGGGGACAACGGTGGGCTCGGGGAAATCGGCTGGAGTGGAAGCAGGGCTCATCGGTGAGTTCACGGCGTCATCCTGCCGACCGAAACCGGTCACCTCATGACCGGTTTCCTGTGGAATTGTTGCCGGCGTGCGAACCGACCGGCTGGTGGCCGTCCTCCTCCTGCTGCAACGGCGTGAGCAGGTGACGGCGGCGGAGGTCGCCCGGGAGTTGGAGGTCTCCGAGCGCACCGCCCGCCGCGACCTCGACGCCCTGGCGATGGCCGGGGTGCCCCTGTACCCCGTGCGGGGCCGGGGCGGCGGCTGGCGCCTGGTGGGCGGTGCCCGCACCGACCTGTCCGGGTTGACCGCGAGCGAGACCCGCGCCCTGTTCCTGGTCGCCGGCCCGGCCTCGGCGGCGACGCCGGCGGTGAAAGCGGCCCTGCGCAAGCTCGTCCACGCCCTGCCGGAGCCCTTCCGGGTGCAGGCCGAGGCGGCGGCGGCGTCGTTGGTGGTGGACCCGCAGCGGTGGGGGTCGAGTCGGGTCGAGCACCGACCCCCTCGCTTCCTCGACCAACTCCAGGACGCGGTGATCCGCGGCGTCCAGGTGCGCCTCCGCTACGTCGACAGCACCGGCGCGGCGACCGAGAGGACCGTCCACCCGCTGGGCATCGTCGCCAAGGGCCCGTCGTGGTACCTCGTCTCCGACACCGACGCCGGCCGGCGGACCTTCCGGGTCGACCGCGTGTCGTCCGCCGACCCGACCGGCGATCCCGTGCACCGGCCCGACGACTTCGACCTCGCCGAGAGCTGGCACGACATCGCCGACGAGATCGACCGCAAGCGGATGCCCGTCCAGGTCCAAGCGGTGTGCGTGCCCCACTGGATCGGCCCGCTCCGGATGGGGTTCGGCAGCCGACTCGACGTGGGAGGGTCCACGACCGACGGCCGCATCGAGGTCCTGATCCGAGGCCACGACGAGGACGTGCTCGCCGGCGAACTCGCCGGACTGGTCGAGTGGCTCGAGGTGACCGGCCCTCCGGGTGTGCGGGACCACCTGGCCTCGATCGGCGACGCACTCGTCAGGCGGTACGGCCGGGACCGCCTCACCGCGTCCCTCCCGGCCCGCCCGTGAGATCAGGCGGCCGGCCACGCAGCCCGGCCGGCGCCCCCGCTAGGAGTGGTGGTCCAGCACTGCGGTCAGCAGCCGCGCCAGTTCCTCCCGCTCCTCGTCGCCCAGGGGCGCCAGCAACGCCTCCTGCGCGTCGGCCAGCACGCCGGTCAGGTGCCGGAGGTGCGCCGCCCCGGCCTCGGTGAGCGTGACGACGTTGCGCCGGCGGTCGTGCGGATCGGGGGAGCGCTGGACGAAACCGCGTTCGGACAGCTCGTTCACCGTCGCCACCACGTCGCTGCGGTCGACCCCGCCGCGCCGGCCCAGGTCCGCCTGGCTGGCCGGCCCGGACTCCTCCAGCGCGGCCAGCAGCGAGTAGTGGTAGCGGCGCGCGCCGTGCGCGGCGAACCCGTCCGCCACCAGCCGTTGCGCCACCGCCGCCGTCTGGTTGAGCAACCAGCTCGGCGTGCCGCGCAGCCGCGCGGGTGCACCCCTGGGATCCATGCCGCCGAGTCTAGTCACTTGTTGGTCACGCCAACGATCGAACGGGCTGGCGCAGCACCGTCCTGAGCTTGGCGGGTTCGGTGCGGCGCGGGTCGCCGAGGTAGACCTCGTGGTGCAGCCCGCCGAAGGTCAGGCCGTGCTCGGCCAGGAACCGGTCGTGCAGGTCGGCCAGCAGCGGCGCTTCGTCGTCGTACGGGCCGAGGTGCAGGGCCTGCGCGCTGCGACCCTCGTGCAGCGCCAGCCGCCGCACGTCGGCGATCGCGGGCAGGCCCTTCTTCTCCGCCGCCGCCCGGACCGCGTCCTCGACCTCGGCCGGCGTGGTCCTGTCCGGCTGGGCGATGAGCAGCGTCCAGTGCCAGGAGTTCTTCGCCCCCACGGTGAACGCCGCCGGGTCGTCGGCCCACCACAGGCCCTCCAGCGGACCGACGACGAAGTCCCGCCCCTCGCGCTTGGCCGCGAACTTCAGCGTGTACGCCACGGCGTAGAGCGCTTGGACCGCCTCGGCGTACGCGGGCGCGGTGTTGGGGTCGCCGGTCCCGCTGATCGCGATGAACCGCTGTTCGGGCACCTCCACCAACGCCCAAGTGGTGTTCTTCGGCGCGTAGAACTCCTTGAGCGCGCGCTTGACGTCATAGGGCGGCATCAACGTCCTCCTGCTTCCCGGCCCGTGCCGGGGACTGTTCTCGAACCCGACGACTCCGCCGGCGGGGCTGTCGGGGGAGTCGTCGGCACAACCGGCGGGGACTTCGCCCGCGCGGTCGGCGGCGAGTCCGCCGGCGTGACCGGCGATGTGACCCCTGGCGATTCCGCCGGAGCGGCCGGCAGCGCTGTCGACACCCCGGTCGGCGGCACCGTCGTAGCCCACGCGGCCCGGTACCCGGCCAGCCAGTCCTGCTCGGCGGCCAGCTGGGCCAGGGTGTAGTCGAAGATCGCGCGCACGAAGTCCGGCGCGGGACGGGCGGCGGCGGCCCGCACCTCGCGCTCGCGCTCGGCCAGTGCCGCCGCGCGCCGCTCCAGGGCGGGCAGCAGCCGGTCGCGGGGCACGACCGGCAGGTTCGCCAGGCCGACCAGCACCGGCGGGAACACCGGCCGGGGCACGGCGATCGCCTCCTCGGCCGCCGCCGCGCACGCCGCCCGGCCCTCGGCAGTGGCGGCGAAGACCTTGCGCCGCCTGGCACCGGGGCCGCGCTCCGGCCCGGTCTCCGCGACCAGTCCGCGATCGCGCAGCCGGCCCAGCAGGTAGTAGATCGAGCTGAAGCCGATCTCGGTCCACTCCCGCATCCCGCGCCCGGTGATCACCTCGTCCAGCTCGTAGCCGTGCCGGGGCTGCTCCACGAGCAGGCCGAGCAAGGTCAGTTCGGCGGGCGTCAGCTCGACCATGCGCACTACTCTAGCACTAGAACAAAGTTCCAGCACTAGAACAAAGGCTCGCCGGCCATGATCACCCGCACGGGTTACGCGTGCGGGCCCGCCGTCACCGGGCCGAGCACCAGCTCCGGCCGACCCTCCAGGAACTCGCCGATCCGCTCCACCGCCGCGTCCAGCCCGCGCCGCTGCACGGCGGTGAGGTCGCCCAGCGCCTCCACCGTCACGGTGATCCGCCGGCCGGAGCGCTTCTGGTGCCACACCCCGGCGACCACGCCGTCGACCAGCAGCACCGGGTGGTTCCCGGCCTGCCCGCGATTGAGCGCCCGCTGCCCCGCGCGCCCCGGGAACAGGTCCTCCCGGGGGTGGCTGCCCACGACGAACGCGTCGAAGTAGGGCAGCAGCAGCACACCGCGCACCGGCTCGTCGGGCCACTCCACGTCGCCGCGCACCACGAACCCGCCCGGCACCTCTTCCACGTCGGCGCGCGCGAACACGTCGTTCACCCACCGCTGCGGCGCGCTCAGCCACCGCGCGAAGTGCGCGGGCGTGGCCGGACCGTAGGAGTGCAGGTAGCGGTGCAGCAGCCGCACCGCGCCGTCCGGGTCCGGGACGAGACCGGGCAGCCACCGCTGCGGACTGGTGTAGGCGGTCTTACGGCCCTTGTTCGGCGCGAAGCACATCGCGCCCCGATAGGTCGCCGGGACCATCGCGGCCATCCACCTCGGCCACCTGTCCTGGAACGCCTCCATCACCCGTTCGCCCGCCCACGGCCCGGTCCGCGCCACCACCTCGCCGGTCAGCTCGTCGGCGGTCAGCTCGGTGTCGCGCAGCGCGTCCGCGATCGCCGCCACCACCTCGTCCACCTGCGCGTCGGTCAACAGCGGCGTCCGGTCGAGCAGCGGTTCCTGGGCACCCAGCCACATCGGCAGGTCCTCGGTGGGCAGCAGGTGCACGGTCCCGCGCGGGCCCCGGGTCTTGACCAGCGACCGGTCCACCCACAGCGCGTCGCGGACCTGCTCGCGGGTGATCCCCGGGATGCGCAGCCCGATGGACAGCTCCGCCGCCGACATCACCTGGGCGTGCGCACCGCACATCGCGCGCACCACCTCGGCGGGCGTGGTGCCCGGCACGGTCAGCGCGTGCCGGGCCATCCTGCGCGCGACGACGTTCACCGGCCCGCTGCGGCGCAGTGGCGGTCGGGCTGCGGGGGTGTCGCTCGGTCGGATCTCGGTCACGGACCCAGGCTAGAGACCTTCCCGGACAGTTCCCGTCCTTGATCGGCCGCGCTTCTCGACCTCGGGGTGCGCGCCGGTCGCCGGCCGGGCGAACTCCGCGAGCAGCAGGCCGGGAGCCACCTCGACCGTGCCCACCCGCCGGAAGCCCGCCCCTTCGTACAGGGCGATCGCGGGCGCGTTCGCCGCGCCTGTGGACACCGTCGCCGGACCGCCCCCGGCCAGCACCGCCGACACCAGCGCCCGGCCCAGGCCGCGCCGGAAGTGGGCCGGGTCGACGCACAGCCGCGCGATGTCGAGCACCCCGTCCACCCTCGACCACGCCGCGAACGCGACCGGCACGCCGGCGACGTGCGTGCCCAGCCACCGCAGCGGCCGGGCACGCATCTCCTGCCACGTCTCGGACAGCGCCGGGATCGCGGTCGACCCGAGCAACGCCGCCTCCACCGCGTAGGCCCGCAGGCCGACCCGGTGCACGGCGCGCGCGACGTCGTCGTCGGACAGGTCCAGCTCGACCACCGCGTTCCCGGACAACCGACCCCCCAAGGCGAAGGGTCGCACTCTAACCGCGAGGTCAGCCGTCCAACAGCGGGATCAGCTGCTCCTCCTCGTAGGTCAGGTGCTCCTCCAGCTCGGCGATGAGCCCGTCGACCCGCTCCAGCAGGCCGTCCCCGTCGCCGCCGACGACCTCCCGCAGCTGCGCGAGCAGCTCCGCGACCCGCTCGTGCTGGGCGCCGAGCCGGCCGAGCACGTCGGCGATCTCCGGGTACCGCTCGCCCAGCGCCGGGAACATCCCGCCGTCCTCGACGCGGTGGTGGAACTCCAGGCCCTGGCAGAAGGTCAGGCAGTTCACCCGCAGCTGCGCGCCCAGCCGGGGACCGGCCGCCGCGACCTCGGCGCGGATGGTCGCCAGCTCGCGGCGGAACGCGTCGTGCACGACGCGCAGCCCCTCGCCCATGCTCTTCACGTCCGGCGGCCCGGGGACGGTCTGCTCCAGCGCCACCACGGGGATCACCCGCCGCGTCTTGGCCTGGTACTCGCCCCAGCCCGGGTCGGACTCGACCGCGCGCGCGAACAGCCGGTCCCGCTCCTCGCCGGTCAGGACGGTGGCCTTGGCCTGGTAGGTGAACACGCCGTCCTCGACCGTGGCGACGGGGTCGGCGACCAGGTTGTGGTACCAGTCGGGGTGCTTGTCCGACCCGCCGGCCGACCCGATGACCAGGATGCGGTCGCCGTCGGGCAGGTAGCCCAACGGGTTCGTGTGCGGCCGGCCGCTGCGCGCCCCGGTGGTGGTCAGCAGGATCAGCCGGGCGTTCTCGAAGTACCCGCCCACCTTGCCCCGGTTGGCCCGGAACTCGTCCACGACCTGCTGGTTGAAATCAACTGCCATAAGTGCTTTTCCCTCCGGATCGACTGTGACGAACGTCGTCCGCGTGCTCGGCGCGGTGTCCGGAGGGATCGGCGGGCCCCTGGCCCGCCCGGTGCTCAAACCTGAGCCGGGTGCCCGTCTCGGTAGTGGCCCAAGGCCGACCCGGCAGTCACGGGGGAGACCCTAGCAGGCCCTCCGCCGCCCGTGATCGGTTTCGGCGAACCCGGGATCCGGGCGTGCGGCCACGGGTGCGCGGTGAGGTGGCCACACGCCATTCAGTACAGCCTTCGCTGTATTGTTGCGGGCATGGTGAAGCGTGAGACGCGGGAGGACGCACTCGCCCGGTTGGGCAAGGCGCTGGCCGACCCCACCCGCTGCCGCATCCTGATCGGCCTGCTGGACGGCGTCAGCTACCCCGCCCGGATCGCCGACCACCTGGGCCTGACCCGCTCCACCGTGTCCAACCACCTGGCGTGCCTGCGCGGCTGCGGCCTCGTGGTCGCCACCTACGAGGGCCGCCAGGTCCGCTACGCCCTAGCCGACGCCCACCTCGCGCGGGCGCTGGGCGAGCTGGTCAAGCTCGTCCTCGCCGTGGACACCGCCGAACCGTGCCTCAACGACGACCAGCGGCCGGGCGCCGCGACCACGGCGGAGGCGGGCGGATGAGCACCGACAACGACCGCATCGGCACCTCCGGGGCGACAGCGGCGGAGGACGGCTGCTGCGCACCCACGACCACCGGGGACACGAGGTCGGACCCGCAGCGGCGGGCGGTGCTGATCCGGCGGGTGCGGCTGCTGGTCGCCGCGACGATCACCTACAACGTGGTCGAGGCGGTCGTGGCGGTCACCGCCGGGACGGTCGCCTCCTCCACCGCGCTGATCGGCTTCGGCCTCGACTCGATCATCGAGGTCGCCTCGGCCGCCACCGTGGCCTGGCAGTTCTCCGGCACCGACCCGCAGGCCCGCGAGCAGACGGCGCTGAAGGTGATCGCGGTGTCGTTCTTCGCGCTGGCCGCCTACGTCACCGTCGAGTCCGCGCGCGCCCTGTTCGGTGCCGTCGAAGCCGAGCACTCCGGAGTCGGCATCGCCTTGGCGGCGGTGTCGCTGGTGGTCATGCCGTTCCTGTCGGTCGCGCAGCGCCGCGCCGGACGTGAACTGGGCTCGGCCGGCGCGGTGGCCGACTCCAAGCAGACCCTGCTGTGCACCTACCTGTCCGGAGTGCTCCTGGTGGGCCTGGTGCTCAACTCCCTGCTCGGCTGGTCCTGGGTCGACCCCGTCGCCGCCCTCGCCATCGCCGCCGTCGCGGTCAAGGAAGGCCGCGAGACCTGGCGCGGCCGGCACTGCTGCTGACCACCGCCTCGGCGGCGGCCGTCCCCGGCCGCCGCCGTCATGCTCCTGCTCTCGCCGTGGAATGGCCGTTGCGACGCTTTTCCGAGCGGTCCACGGATATTCTCCGCGCGGCCCGACGGTGGAATACCCGCAGTTCGCCGGATGTCCCGCCGCATTCGAGGTGTCACGAACCGGGGTCATTGCACATCCACCGGGTGGACCTCGGGCAACTGGCCCCCGAACGTTTAAACTTTACATTTTAACAGTTCTCCCCGATGGTCGCTCAGGGTCACGACGAGCACTTCTTCCGACCCGTCCGGACGACTTCCGCGAAATGGAGTCGCCCGCTTTGCGGCTAAAGGCGGTACCGGGCTTCGGCGGACGGGAACAGGCTGGGATGCGCCGGAATTGTCCGGTGCCGGGCACGCCCCGCGCGGGCCCGGCACAACCCACTGATCGGCGCGGTCCCCCCGCGCTTCCCTGTGAAAGTGAGTTGCCGGTATGCGCAAGATCGTCAAGGGGCGGCGTCTCGTCGCCCGCTCCACCATCGCCCTCGTGGCCGGCGCCCTGGCCGCCGGTTTCTCGGCCGCCCCGGCGGCCGGTGTCGAGGGCTACGCCACCGACGTGGCGCAGTCCGCGATCGCCGACATGGCGGCGCGGGACGGGCTCTCGCCCGCCGAGGCGGCCACCGTCCTGCGCATCCAGGACGCGAGCGTGCGCACGCTCGGCCGGATCAGCGACCGGCTCGGCGACCGCGTCGCGGGCGGGTACCTGGACCTGCACGGCAAGCCGGTGGTCAACGTGCTCGACCGGGCCGCCGCCGACCAGGTCCGCGCCTCGGGCGCCGAGGCCAAGCTCGTGCGGTACTCGACCAAGGTGCTCGCGTCCGCGCAGAGCACCCTGGAGTCGGTGCCGGCGGTCACGCACACCTCGGTCGGCCTGGACCCGAAGACCAACCAGGTCGTGCTCAGCGTGTCCGACGCCGCGACCGGCGGCGACCTCGCCGCGCTGCTGCGCACCGCCGACCGGCTCGGCGACCGCGTGCGGGTCGAGCGGGTCACCGGCGAGATGCACCTCGCCATCCTCAACGGCGAGGCCATCACCGGCGGCGGCACCCGCTGCTCGGTCGGCTTCAACACCAACAAGGGCGGCCAGAACTACATCGTCGACGCCGGGCACTGCACGCGCGCGGTGTCCCAGTGGAACGTCGGCCCGTCCCAGGGCGCGAGCTTCCCCACCAACGACTACGGCCTGATCCGCAACACCACCGGCAGCGCCCCGGGTGCGGTCAGCCTCTACAACGGCTCCAGCCAGAAGATCAGCTCCCACGCGCCGGCGACGGTCGGGCAGCGGATCCAGAAGAGCGGCAGCACCACCCGCCTGACCTCGGGTTCGGTGCAGCGGCTCAACGTCACGGTGAACTACTCCGAGGGTGCGGTGCGCGAGCTGATCCAGACCAACGCGCTGGCAAACCCGGGCGACTCCGGCGGGTGCCTGTTCGCCGGGAGCGTGGGCCTGGGCATCACCTCCGGCAAGGGCTCGGGCACCTCGTACTACCAGCCGGTCGCGGAAGCGCTGTCCGCGTACGGCGTGACGCTGAACCCGTAAGGGTCCCCGGTCGCGGGGGTGGCGGACGGGGTCGAGACCGTCCGCCACCCCCGCCCCTCTTCCCGGCCTGCGACGCGGGCCGTCCGGGTGCGACCACCCCGCAGCGGTTCAGGCGGCGGCACCGAACCAGCGGGGCAGGTGGTCGAGCAGGTCCCGCTGGTCCTCGCCGACCCACGCCACGTGGCCGTCCGGGCGCAGCAGCGCCGCCGGCACCTCCAGCTCCGCGTCGGCGTCAATCACGTGGTCGACCCGGTCGGCCCAGCCCGCCGCCGACAACCGCCCGGTCCGGTCGAGCAGCAGCCCACGGCCCGCGTGCATCCGCCCGTAGAGCCGGCCGCGCCCCAGCCGCACGTCCCGCAGCCGCCGGCCGACCAGCTCGTGCCCGCCGCCGAGGTCGTAGCGGATTGCGGTCGCGGTGATCTTCTCGGTCAGGTGCCGGTTGACCTCCTCGAAGTCCATCAGCTCCGCGAGCAGCCGGCGCACCGCCCGGGAACCCGCGTCCGGTGCGGTCAACCGCATCTGCGCGCGGGTGTTGTCCAGCACCGCCGCGCCCACCGGGTGCCGCTCGGCCTGGTAGCTGTCCAGCAGCCCGGCCGGGGCCCGGCCGGCGACCTCGGCCGCCAGCTTCCAGCCGAGGTTGACCGCGTCCTGCAGCCCGAGGTTGAGCCCCTGGCCACCGATCGGCGGGTGCACGTGCGCGGCGTCGCCGGCCAGCAGCACCCGGCCGACCCGGTAGCGCTCCGCCTGCCGCGTGGCGTCGCCGAAGCGCGAGAGCCAACGCGGTGAGTGCACGCCGAAGTCCGTCCCGGCGACCGCGCGCAGCCGCCGCCGGACCTCGTCCAGGGTCGGCACCGCCCGGCGGTCCTCGGCCACCCCCTCGGCGGTCACGAGCACGCGGCACCCGCCGTCCGGCAGCGGCGTCACGCCGAACCGCACGTGGGTCCGCCGGACCTCGGCGACCACGGCGGCGACCTCTGTCGGGTCCCCGGTCAGCTCCAGCTCGCCCAGCAGCGTGTCCTCCGTGCCGGGCTCGCCGGGGAAGCCGACGTCGAGCAGCTTGCGCACGGTGCTCCGGCCGCCGTCGCACCCGACGAGGTAGCGCGCGCGCTCGGTGGTGCCGTCGGCCAGTTCGACGGTCACCCCGTGCTCGTCCTGGCCCAGCCCGACCAGTTCGCATCCGCGCCGGATCTCGGCGCCCAGCTCGACGGCGCGCTCGGTGAGCAGGCGGTCGGTCTCCGGCTGCGGGATGGCCAGCACGTACGGGTGGGTGGTGTCCAGCCCGCCCGGGACCGGCTTGGCGATACCGGCGAAGTAGCCGCCGAGGGGGTGCTCGCGGCCCAGGGCGAGGAACCGCTCCAGCAGCCCGCGCTGGTCCAGGATCTCGATGCTGCGCGCGTGCAGGCCGCGCGACCGGACGACCCGGGTCGGCTCCGGGTCCCTCTCCACCACCAGCACCCGCACGCCGTGCAGCCGCAGCTCGGCCGCCAGCACCGTGCCGGTCGGGCCGCCACCGGCCACGATCACGTCGACCACGCGACCCCCGTCCACCGTCGACCGGTCCGGCCGACGTTTGCGCGATCTTTTCGAGCACAGGAACGCACTGGGTGAATCCTCGATTTCCGCAGGTACCGGCAACGGCCGCAGATTCTGCGGCACCACCGGGGTCTTGCCGCAAGCCCCCCACTGCGCTATAAGTTGGGAGTGGCGGGGAGTGGACCTCCTCGCCTTCGTCATTTCCGGACGCCTCCTGCGAGCCCGACGGAGCCCTCCCCGGAACCTCCACCCGATCTCCACACGCCGCCGACAACGCCGCCCGCGCGCCACCCGTCCCATCACCGTGACGAGAGGAGCGCAGATGACCGAGTTCACCGAATGGGTGCGCAATTTCGAGGACGAGGCGCGGCGGCGCCGGGAAACCGGCGACCCGGACTTCGCGCGGGGCACCGCCTTGCCCCCGGCGGTGGTGGCCAGCGTGCAGCGGTTCCAGGTCGGGGAAGCCGGCGACGGGGCGAACCTGATCGCCAAGGCGTCCCGCGCCGGTGACGACGTCTACGCCGCAGCGGTGCGGATGTTCGTCGCCGAGGAGCAGAACCACGCCCGCCTGCTGGCGCTGCTGCTGCGCTCCGCCGGCGCGCGGACCATCGACAGCCACTGGAGCGACGCGGTGTTCGTGCGGCTGCGGCGGGCGCTGGGGCTGCGGCTGGAACTGATGGTGCTGCTGATCGCGGAGGTCGTCGCCCTGGGCTACTACCGGGTGTTGCGCGACGGGTCCCGCGACCCGCTGGTGTCCGAGGTGGCCGGCCGGATCCTGGCCGACGAGCGCCGCCACGTGCCGTTCCACTGCCTGCGGCTGCGCGGCGAGCTGCCCCGGCCCGTGCACGCGGTCTGGTGGGTGCTGCTGGCCGGCGCGCTGGCGGCGGTGTGCTGGGACCACGGCCCGGCGCTGCGCGCGCTGGGCACCACCCGGCGCGACTTCGCCGTCGAGGTGGTGGGGCAGTTCAGGTCTGCGCTCGCGTCGACCCGTGACCTGACCGAGAGCCTGCTGCCCGGCCGCCCGGTCACGCCGTAGGGCCGGCGTGTGCGCCGCCCGCGCCTTCGTGCGGGCGGCGCACACGGTTCGTCACGACTCCCCGGTGATCCTGGCCGAGCCGATCGACGCCGAGGTGATCGCCCTGGCGGCGGTCTGCGTGGACGAGTTGGAGTTCAGGTTGGTCAACGACGCCCGGTTCAGCGCGTGGACCACGAACTCGTAGGTGTTCACCGTGGAGGGCGAGCACGGGCCCTGGTAGCCGTACAGGCTCGCGCTGCCCCGGTAGTAGACCTGCCGGGACCCCGCCGGCACCGGCGGCTGGTAGACGTGCTGGACGTTCTGGGGCAGGGAGGTCGCGCTGACGGGGATGTCGTAGATCACCCAGTGGATGAGGTTGGCGTTGTCGAGGTCGCGCATCACGATGGCGTAGCTCTGGGCCGCAGCCGGTGCGCCCGACCAGGCCAGGGGCGGCGACTCGTTCTTCTTGGCCGGGTCGTTGCCGCCGCCGCTGGTGCACTCGTGGACCTTCGGCATGACGCCGCCGTTGGCGAAGGCGGTGCTGGACAGCGTGAACGCGGCCTCGTCGGTCGGTGCCGGTGCGGCGGCCGACGCGGCTGCGGGTGAGAGGCCGATGACCCAGGTGATGAGCAGGGCACCGAGGGCTGTTCTGGTGCTTCTCACTGAGGCTCCCGAGGATGCTCGTGGTCCCTTCGGTCCACCCGAGGGGCGTGCCCACCCGGTTGGTGGAACCAGCGTGGTGATCCTGCATTCCGGCGGCCGTCAACACCTTCCCACCACTGCGGTGGTGCGCGCACCTCGGCCACCGGCAGGGCACCACGCCAACCGGCGAAAACCCCCGGAGATTCCCCTCCACCGCGCCTCGACCCGGGCCTGGGGCACTGCTGCACACCCGTGCGCGAGGTCGTCAGGCGGCAGGCGGCGTGGCGTCCCCGGTCGTGTCCGTCGAGCGTGACCGCTTGGCGAACACGACCACCGCACCGACCACGCCGAGCAGCAGCGCGGCGATCGACCCTGCGCGGCGGGCCGCGATCGCGTCGTCGCACAGGATGCCCAACCCGCCGGTGCCGCGGTCGATCCGGGAAAACGCGCTGCCGCAGCCGGACGGACCGGAGTAGGTAGAGGCCATCGTGCTCGGGATGTCCGCCGAGACGTCCGTGACCAGCCCGACCACGCCGACCACAACCAGCAGGCCGGCGGCGACGAGGAGGACCACGCGCAGAGCGGACGACACGATCGGCCTCCGGGGGTGGGGGTGGCTCCCATCCTGGAGGGGGCCTGCACCCCCGCGCACCGCGTTACTACGGGTACAGGTCGGGCCGTTCCCGCACGGCCGCCACGAGCCCGCCGTACTCGTGGGGCGTGATCAGGCCGTGCGCGAGCCGAGCGTCCAGCACGTAGATCGCGTCCGCGCACGGGATCTGCTGCGGGGTGCGCCGACCGGGTTCCGTCAGGCGGTACCGCTTGTCGTGGTACTCGTGCTCCGTCAGCGCACCTTGCGCCCAGGCGCTGTCCAGCGCGAGCACGGCCTGGTCGCGGGTGGGGAGCCGCTCGGCCGGCACCGGGTCCGGCACGGCCGGGGTGCTGACGGCGCGGTCGATCACGGCGCGGAACTCCCGCTCGGTCTCGGGGTGCGGGAATCCGGCGGAGTCGTAGGCCAGATCGCGTGCCACCGTGAACTCGTCCTGCGTCATCCTCCGCGCCGCGAGCAGGCTGCGGGCGATCGCGACCTTCTCCAGCCAGGGGATCGGTGTGCCCCTGTAGGGCCCGAACCGGGTTTCGGACCCGGCCGGCGCGGCCATGGCGTCGAACACGGCCCGGGGGATCGGCCCGGTGACCGACCCGATGGGGTCGGCGAACGAACCGGGGGACGGGAAGTCGTCGACCACGGCGGCGGCGAGTTCCAGCAGCGCCGGCCGGGTCTCGGGGTCCAGCTCGTCCCACCCGGTCTCCGCCGGGTGCACGTCGAACGGGACGTGCACCACCGCCCGGCACCGCCGCACCAGGTGCACCGCCGACTCGCCCGCCCCCGGCCGCACGAACTCGGCCGCAGGCAGGGCCACCACTGCCACCGAACTGGCCACCAGGCCCCGGTAGTCGCGCTCCTGCAACCAGTCCAACGCCGCCGAGACCTGCGCTTCGTCCACCGGGGCCGTCGACACGAGCACCAGCGAGTCCGCACGGCCCAACACGTCCGCCACCGCTCCGGCCTCGCCCCCGACGTCCACCGCCGTCACCCGGCCGGGGTGCCCGACGGCGGGGTCGTCGCGCAGGCGGGCCAGCACGGCACCCAGGGCGGCGGCGACGGTGGACGTGTCGACACCGACGTCCACGCCAAGCACCGCGATCTCCGGGCACCCGCCCGACGGGCGCGTGATGCGGGCGACCAGCTCGCGTTCCCGCGCCTCGGCCGGGCTCTCCCCGAAGTCGACCAGGCCCCTGGTCAACGCGTGCACGGCCCTGCGCCACCCGGATCGCCGCCGTGCCCCGCCGGCCGGCCGGTCCGGCCGCACCCAGGGCGGCAGGGTCCAGTCGTCCACCGCGTCCGGGCCGGCGTCGTCGCTGCTCACCGAGTTGTCCGAGGTTGTCCGGTCCTGGACGGGCTCCGGGTCGAGACGTCCGGCACGGCTGCCGAACCCGCCCGGAGCGGGGTTGTCCGCGCCCGTGGTCGGCGCGGACTCGGGCACCGGTTCGTCAGCCGGGCGGCGGTGGGCGTCCCGCAGGCCGAGGAGCGCGAGGGACAGGGCGGAGGAGAGGTCCCGGAACCGGTCCTCGCCCCGCCGCGCCTCCACCAGGTCCTGTCGCATCTCGACCAGCTCCTGCTGTGCCTCCACCAACTCTAGCCGCGCCCCGGCCAGCTCCTGCCGCGCGAGCAGGAGCTCGTCACGGAGCCGGGTGACCTCGGCGGCCTTCGCGCTCGTGCGGGCCCCGGTCGTCGGCCGGGTGGTGGTGCGGCACGCCTGCGCCACCTCGCCGCGCAGCCGCGACACCTCGGCCGCGACCGGCGCGAAGTCCTCGGTCGGGTGCCGCCGCGCCCACAGGTCGAGGAACGCCTCGGCGAGCCCGCCGGGCACCGGCCCCTTGGACATCTTCATCGCCTCGGACAACCGGCGGCGCTCGATGATCCCCGGGCCGGTGCCGGACGCTTTGAGGACCCCGTGCCGCCGCGCGCCGGCCGGGTCCTCGTCCGCCCACTGCCGAGCGGCGTCGTTGCGGGTGAACCCGCCCTCCGCCGCGAGGCGGTCGAGCAGCACGACCAGGTCGACGCCCGGCTGCCCGTACCGGCCGCGCAGCGCGTCCTCGTCGATCGCGGGCGGGGCGCCGCCCCGGGAGCGGGCGGGTCTCGGCGACGTGTCGTCCATGCTGGTCTGCACCCCTTCGAACAAGCCGGCGGAGCGGGCGTGCGCGGACCTCGGGGAGAGCCGGGGCCGGTCAGTCGGGCGCGGGCCGGCCCCGGTCGTCCGCCGGGTGCTCGACCAGGGTATGGAAGGCCATCGCGGACAGCCCGGCGGCGGTGAGCCCGGCCAGCAGCGCGGCCGGGACGTTGTCGCCGGCCAACCAGGTGAGCAGCCCGGCGACGCCCCCGCACGCCAGTGCCAGCAGGAGGATCAGCGCGAGCCGGAGGGTGAACAACGGGGTCTGCGGTGCGGGCACGGTCGGTCTCCCGTTCTCGGGTGTCGGGGTGTGGCGGCCGGTCGGGAGTTGTCCGGTTGTCCGGCCGGGGGTCATTCGCCGATGACCGGTTTCGCGGCCTGGGGCATCGGGTCGAGGAAGACGCGCGGGTCCTCCTGCACGAGGCCGCTCTGCGTCGGCGCGCGGTCGGGGACGTACCGCTGCGCGACCAGCATCCACGAGGTGACGCTGACGGCGAGCAGGCCGTAGACGGCGAACATGATCTCGACCGGCACCCCGTTCCGCCACATCAGGATGGCGCTGGCCGTCAGCACGCCGATCCCGACCGTGAACGCCGTGAGCGCCAGCAGGGCGAACCGCACCCGCGCCAGGTCGTACCGGCGGCGCGGGTGCGCGGCGACCGGTTCCGGGTCCGGTGACCGGGGGACCGGCGGTGCGGGGGACAGGCGTGCCGGCACGACCTCCGGCACCATCGCCCGGGGTGCGGGGGCCGGTGGGTCGTCGGGCGTGGTGCCCGCCGCCTCCGACGTGCTCTGGCCGATCCGGTGCCAGGTGGTGATCCACCGCCGGCGTTCCTCGGGCGGCACGTTGCAGCCGGCGAGGAACAGGTGCAGCTTGGCCAGCGGCGGCAGGGCGTCCCCGGCGACCATGGCCTGGGCGGTGCTGCTGGACATGCCCTTGCCCGCCCGCCTGCTGATCTGCCGGTAGGACAGCCGCTTGCTCTTGCGCATGGCGTCGAGCAGGGCCAGGAAGTCGCGCGGGTCCGCCAGGTCGCCCACGCCCGGCGCGGGGCGCTCCGCGCCGAGGTCGTCCGCGCCCGGTCGGGGCCGCCGGGGTCCGGAGGAGTCGGCCACGGCTACAACCCGATGACCGGCGGTGCGGCCCGCCGGTCCACGCCGAAGACGTTGCCGTCCTCTTCCAGCCGCACCCTCCGCACGTGGGGCCGCTCCCGGCGTCGACCGGTGTCGATCCCGGGCAGGTGGAAGGTCCACAGGGCCACCCCGAGCGCCACCATGACCAGGAACCCGAGCATCGTGGGCACCGGGACCGCGTGGCGCGTCGTGACGATCGCGCACAGCGGCGCCCCCACGGCCGGCACCAGCAGCCACGGCAGCAGCCGGTGCGCCTTGTCCGGCGCGCGCCGGGGCTTGCGCGGGTGCGCCCGCCGCACGCTCTCCAGGCTGGGCCAGGCGATGTGGTGGTACGGCGCAGGAGGCTCGACCGGCGCGGCCGGCACGCGGACAGCAGGCGCGGCCGGGGTGTCGGGCAGGGTCGCCAGCGGCTCCGGCTCGGGCGCGCGGGTGAGCCGGTCGAACGCCCCCAGCCAGCGCAGGCGCTCCTCCGACGACACCTCGCACACCACCAGGAACCCGCGCAGCAGATCCAGGTCGAGGTCCCGCTTGCCGATGATCACGGTGTGCGCGCGGGTGCGGGAGATGCCGGGCACGTTGTGCGCCTTGCGCCCGAGCCGGGCGTAGGACATGCCCTTCTCGCGGCGCAGCTCGTCCAGCGCTGCGACGAGCCCGGACAACGTGGTCGCGGACATCGCCGTGGACAGGGCGCGCGACAGCGGCTGCCAGTCGCCCAGCACGACGTCGTGCGGAGCGGGGGCGGCCTCCGCCACCGGCGGTCCCGCCGGCCGACGCGGCGGGCGGTGGGCCGCCGGAGCGGGACGGGGCGGCCTGGGCACCGAGGGACGCCCAGGCGACAGAAGTGCGGAAATGCCCCCTCGGGGCGCGAGCCGACCGGACATGGCGGGCCCCGGTCAGCGGGAGGTGCTGATCGACGGCCCGGAGCGCGGCGCGCGCAGCAGGCCGTGGCCCGTCCGCACCGCCACCACGCTCAGCACCGACACGAGCAGCAACGCGGTCTGCGTGTCGTAGCCCCAGCGCAGCAGCACCAGGACGAACACGTAGACGACCACCACCACCGTCGCCCGCACCAGCAGGGCGGGCAACGGGACGCACGGTAAGGACCCGGCTCTCGCGGGCGTGGAAGACAGGTTCACGGGACTCGCTCCGATCTCGATGTGCCGGCCCGGACACGAACGCTCCGACGCACCCACCTGCCCCGCGCTCACGGGCACCGGCCGTTTGGCGCCGATCGGTGACCCGTGCGAACAGCTCGCGGAGGTGGCGTTCGCAATAGGACCATGATGGCCGGAACGGGCGACAAACGCACCGAAGTGACCCCGCCGGGACGTCCACCGGACGATCAGGACAGCGAAACACCGCGACCGGACCGCAGGTCAGGGGCGGGTTTTCGTCCAGGACAAAGTTTTCGACCCGGTGGCGCGTCCCCGGCGCGCTGGCAGCCCCGGACCGCCGGGCCTATCGTTGAACTCGGAGGCACTCGGCCCACGGGGCTGAAAACCCCCACCTCGACTCCGATCGTCCGTGGCCCGGACACGAGAGCGAGACGGCGGGTCGCCGTTGGCGCGGCACCCGCCCCCAAACCACGTGCCGGACGCCCCGTCTTCGGCACGAGCGCACGCCCGTCCGCGCCGTCCGACGTCCCACGGGACACCGGACGGACACCGCTCCTCCGCGCGGTGCGCGGCCGGCCTCCGCCGGTCGTCCCGGTCGACACCCGGATCTCCACCAGGCGCAACCCCGGCGCGCGCGTCTCGCGAGCTCGGATGGACGACTGCCCGAGCGGTGGCTCCGCTCGGGCAGTCGTCCGCCCGGTGCTCACCCGGCGGGTGGTCGATCAGCAGCGCACGGCCGAGCCGTTGTCCTCCAGGTTGCTGTCCCAGACCCAGCCGGCGATGTCCTCGCCGACCACCCGCACCCACGTCCACGTGTTGCCGTGGTCGTTGGTCGTGTAGCAGTGGTAGTGCAGCCGGGTGCTGTCGTCGATCTCCCCGTCGATCCGGCAGTCCGCGTACGGCCCGGCCGAGCGGACGGGCACGCTGCCCTTGGACGGGCGGCCGTGGTTGTAGCTGTCCTTCGCCGAGTGCGCGTGCGGCCGGCACGCCGCGCCGGTCCACGCCCCGTCCGCCCCCGGTGCGGCGATCGCCGCCGGCGGTGTCAGCCAGACCAGACCGGTGGCGACGGCGGCGAGTGCGGCCAACGTCCTGCGCAGTTCCATGTGCTTCCTCCCTGTGGCGGGGTCGGTCGACCCGGCCGTGAGCGTCCCGGCGGCACGTCGGGAACCCGTTGCGCGTTCGTTGAACGGCCTGCTCCGGCGCTTGTCGCCCGAACAGCCCCTGAAGCCGTTGCCCGCACCCGGTAAGCAAAGGAGGTGGGCGACGAACGGGTGGCGCTGGGCGTTCTGGGCGACGTCGAAGCCCGGCTGCACGGCCGGCGCGTCGACCTCGGGCACGCCCGACAGCGCGGGGTGCTGGGCGCGCTGCTCGTCGAAGCCGACCGGGCCGTGCCCGTCGACCGCCTCATCGACCGGGTCTGGGGCGAGCAACCACCCCGCGCGGCACGGTCCGTGCTGCGCACCTACCTGTCCCGCCTGCGCCAGGCACTCGCGCCGACCGGGGTGACGATCACCCGCCGGCACCACGGGTACGTCCTGTCCGGTGCAGCCGGTGCCGTCGACCTGCACCGCTTCCGGGAGTTGCTCGCGTCCGCGCGCGAGCAGCCCGACCCCGGCCGCGCCCTCGCGCTCGCCGACGACGCGCTGGCGCTGTGGCGCGGCGAACCGATGCCGGAACTGGACACGCCGTGGGCGCACTCGGTGCGGCGGGCACTGGGCCAGGAGCGCTTCACCGCCCGGGTGGACCGCGCCGACTGGGCCCTGCACGACGGTCGGCACGCGGAGCTGCTGGGCGAACTGACCGCGCTGGCCGCCGACCACCCGTGGGACGAGCGGCTCGCCGGCCTGCTCGTGCTCGCCCTGTACCGCAGTGGCCGCCAGGCCGATGCGCTGACCCACTGCGACCGGCTCCGCCGGCGGCTGGCCGAGGAACTCGGTGCCGATCCCAGCCCACCGGTCCGCGAGCTGCACGAACGCATCCTCCGCGCCGACCCCGGCCTGCTCCCGCCGCCGAAGCCCGCGCCGGTGCCGAGCCGACGCGTCGACCCGGGTGTCGAGCCGGTGGGCCGCAGTGCCGAGCCTGCACCGCCCCCGCGCCGCGCCCCCGGCTGGCTCATGGTGCCGGTGTGCGCGGCAGGCGCGCTCGCCCTGCTCGCGGCGGATTCCCCTGCGGACCCCCCGGCCACCGCGCAGCCGGTCGCCGTTTCACCGGCCGCCCTGCCCCCTTCGGGCGGCTACCGGATCAGGCTCGCGCACTCGACGTTGTGCCTGTCCGAGGACCCGACCGACGACAGCGGCCGGGTCTACCAGCGCGAGTGCGCCCGCGCCATGCCGACGACGGCGCTGCACCGGGTGCGCGACGACGTCTACCGGGTGCTGACCCACCACCCGCAGTTCGGTGGCGGGTGCATGGGCATCCCGAAGGCGTCGACGAACGCCGGCGCGGCGGTGTACGACGGCTTCTGCGACACGGGAGCCGCCGAGGAGTTCCGGGTGGTCCCGGTCGACGGCCCGACGACCGGCTTCCGCCTCCGCGCGGTGCACAGCGACCTCTGCCTGGGCGTGCTCGACGTGTCGATGGCCGACTGGGCACCGGTCTTCCACCTGCCGTGCGACCCGGCGGGGTCCGGCCAGACCTTCACCTTCGAACCCCGCACCTGACCGGGCCTTCCGGCTGGATCGCACCCGTGGTCGCGGGTAGTGCCCCGGTGCCGTGACCGGGTCGCGGTCACGGCACCGGTCCCTACCGGGGGCGTCGGTCGTCCAACAGTGAGGACGACCTCCGCTGCCCGGTCGGTGCTATCTCCACCAACGGAGCCGCCGGTGGCTATGGAACGAACCGGGTGTCCGGGTATTTGGGGTTGTCGCGGTCGAAGAAGTGTCGGTTGCGGTGTTTGAGGTGGAGGTCGAAGAACGCGGCTACGTAGTCGCGTTGCGCGGTCAGGGACCGCAGCGGGTCGATGGTGCCGACGGCGGTGGACCGCAGGGGTTCGGGCATGAGCGCGACCATGCCCGGTAGCTGGAAGTCGGTGAAGCTGCTGTGGGCGGCCCGGTCGAAGTGCAGGTCCCGCTTCCAGCCGCGCTGGTTGGCCCAGAACCGCGACCACGACGCGCTGTCGGCGGGCAGGTGCGTCTGGCTCGACCGCTGCCCGGTCTGCGGGTTCACGTGGTCCGTGCCCACGAGCAGGAACGGCCGGCCCACGCCGTGCTTCGTGCTCTCACCGGGCTCGCCGTCACCGCCCACGGCAAGCCCGCCGTCGAGGTTGATCCCGGCGTCGAACCGGCGGTCGTGGTACATCGTCTCCGCGGCGGCGAACCCGCCGTAGGAGTGCCCGAACATGCCGACCGCCGACAGGTCCAGCGTTCCGACGATGCCCCGGGGCAGCGCGTCGCGCTCGACGTCCGGGTTCGCGCCCCGGTTCAGCCGGGTCATCTCGTCCAGCACGAACCGCGCGTCCGCCACCCGGGTGTCCAGGGCGGTCTTCATCGCCGTCTGGTCCGACGGGTCGATGGTGTTGGAGACCAGGCGGCCGTCGGGGAACGTGACGGCCATCGCGTCGCCCGGGTGCGACATCGACACGACCACGTAGCCGTGGCCGGCGAGGTCGTCGGTGAGCACGGTGTTGAGTTCCCGCGACGTGCCGAACCCGTGTGAGAACAGCACGACCGGCCACCGGCCGCGCTCGACCGCCGCCAGGTCGCGGGACTGCCGTCGGACGCCGCCCCAGTCGACCGACCCCGGTGGCATCCCGATCTCCGGGTTGAAGTTGTCCTCGACGTACTGCGCGAACGCGGGCGGCATCCACGCCGCCCGCGCGCCGCCGCTGCGTGCCGCCGGGTAGGTGACGGTGACCATCAGCTCCCGCTTGGCCGCCGGTTGCCACGGGTCCTGCCTCGCCCGGTCCACCAGGTGCAGGTCGGTGGTGCCGACGTGGTGGCGGCCGGTGAGTTGCGGCAACGTGATGCGGGCCGGCTTCCCGGGGGCCGCGTCCACTGGCGCGGCACCGGCGGGCGCGGCGAGCAGCGTGCCGGCGGTGGCCAATCCGACCGCCAGCACTGCTCCGCGCTTCAACATGGTCGACACTTCAGCAATCTCCTCCTCGTCGCCGTTCGCACGGCTCGCGGCAATGTTCGCAACGCGCACCCGATGTCCGCGTCAGCCCGACGACCAATTCGGAGTACATCAAAAGCAGCGACGGAAGTCGGCGGGGGTCGGGGTTCCCACCGATGTCCACAGTGCACAGTCTCAGGGACTGTCCTGACTCCGGTCCGGCCGACGTCGCCGGCGGACGGTCCGGTCCGGGCCCTCGTCCCTCAGCCGTACCGGACCGGGACCTTCGTCCCGGAGCGCGTCATCGGGGTTGAGGAGCAGGCACGCCTTCATGGACAGGCACCCGCAGCCGATGCAGCCGGTCAGTTCGTGCTCCAGGTTTTCCAGGACGCGCCGTCGTTCCTCGAGCTGCCGCTTCCACGTGCGGGAGACGCGTTGCCAGTCGTCGTGGGTGGGAGCCTGGTCGGTGGGGAGGCGGGCGAAGACCTCGGCGACGTCGGCGAGGGGGATGCCGAGCCGCTTGGCGACGATGATCAGGGAGATGCGTCGGAGCATGTGCCGCGAGAACAGTCGCCGGTTCCCGGTGTCCCGCGCCGCGAGGATCAGGCCCTTGCGCTCGTAGAAGTGCAACGCGGAGGCCGAAACGCCGGTCCGGCGGCTGACCTCGGCGATGGTGAGGTGATCGTTCGGGTGGAAGCGCACGGTTCACGGACGGTAGGACCTCCACCAAGGTCGAGGTCAACCGCGCCGTGCCCGGCGGCTGAAGATCAGCGTGGCGACCGCTGTCGACAGCGCGAGGCAGAGAACGCCGACACCGAACTGGGTCGTGCGCCAGGACTGGGTGAACGCGACGAGTTCCGCTGCGCCTTCGCTCGCCGTGAGCCGTCCCGCGCTCACCGCAGCCGCGTGGTCGGCGTCGCCGAGCCGGGCGGTGAGGCCGGCGGTGAGGGAGGCGCTGAAGGCCGCGATCACGAGGGCTTCCGCAGTTCCACGGAGGGTGTTGAGGAAGCCGGCGGCCATGCCGACCGCGTCGGCGGGCACCAGCGCCATGGCCTGGCCGTCGGTGATGCCGAACGACGTGCCCATGCCGACGCCGATCAGCACCAGGGGTGCGGCGACGATCGCGACCGTGTCGCCGGGGTCCAGTGCCATGAGCCAGAAGTTGCCCGCAACGACGAGGACGAGCGAAACCATGATCAGCAACCGGGCGGGAACGCCCTTGTTCACCAGCGTGACGGCGGCCATCGGGGTCACCAGCACGGGTGCGGTCAGCAGCAGCATCGTGGCGCCTGCGGCGGCCGGTGACAGGCCGGCGGCCGTCTGGAGGTAGGTGGGCAGGAAGACGAGCACGCCGAGGAACCCGGTCGACGTGGTCAGCGTGGCCAGGCTCCAGCCCAGGAAGCCGCGGTTGGCGACCAGCGAGGGCGCGAGCACCGGCGCGGCGCTGCGCCGCTGCACAACACCGAAGAGCGCCAGTGCGACGACCCCCGCACCGGCGGTCACCAGGATCACCGGGTGGGTCCAGCCGAGCGACGGGGTTTCGAGCAGGGCGAACATCAGCAGGGTGAGGGCGGTGACGAAGAGGGCGCTGCCCGGCCAGTCGGTGCGGCCGGCGGTCGAGCGGTGCTCGCGGAGCCGGGTGGTGCCCAGCGCGATCAGCAGGCCGATCACGGTGAACACCGCGAAGCTGCCCCGCCAGCCGGTCGCCGAGATCAGCAGGCCCGACAGGGTGGGGCCGGCCGCGATGCCGACGCCTGCCATGGTGCCCATCAGGGCGAACGCCCGGTGGCGGCCCGCCCCGTCGTAACTGGACGCGAGGATCGCCCCGCCCGCCGCCATCATCCCGGCGCCGCCCGCGCCGGAGACGATGCGCGCGAGGTCGGCGAGCACGATGGACGGGCTGAGTGCCGTGGCGAGGAACCCGGAGGTGAAGATCAGCGTCGCAATGACGAACACCCGCCGCCGGCCGGCGCGGTCTGCGGTGGAGCCCGCGACCAGCGTCATGGCGGCGAACGCGAGGTTGTAGCCCGCGACCACCCAGTTCAGCGCCGAGCCGGACGCGTCGAGGTCGAGCCCGATCCGGGGCAGCGCCACCGCAGTTCCCGAGATCGACATCGCCACCAGCACGACGCCGACGAGCACCACGGGCAGGGTCAGGGCGGGCGGGCGGTCCGCGACCGTCGATGACGGGGCGGGTCGCAGCGGTGTGGTGTCCATGCCGGACAGGTCACCAGCTCAACTGCGGTTGAGGTCAACTTCGTGACCGGTTGACTTCCGATAAGGTTCACTTATCGGAAGTCACCTCTTCGTAGGCTCATTCCGTTGCGTTTAGGATAAAAACGTTTGTAGTGACGTTACTCTGCTACGATATTGCGGTGACGACGACCGATACCGCCGCCTCGACCTGCAATTACCCCGGCTGCGCGCGGCCCGTGCTGCGGAACGGTGGGCCGGGGCGGCCTGCCGAGTACTGCGACCTGCCGGAACACACCCGGTGGCGGGCGTGGCGGGAGCGGCAGCGGGTGGCGCAGGCTGCGGAGGGCGACTCGGAGGTCGTCACCGTGACGAAAAGCGGCCAGGGGATCACGTCCGGCAAGATCAGGGCCGAAGAGTTGATCGAGCGGTTCCGGGTGTTGGCCGAGCAGATGTCGGCCACGTTGACCGGGGCCGTCGGAGAGCTGACCGCCATCGCCGATCCGAGCGTGGCCGAGAGCCAGGTGCAGGCCGCCGAGGCGGAAGCCGCGCGGCGGGTTGCCGAGGCGGAAGCCGCTGTGGCGGCGGCCGAGCGTCGACGGCGGGCCGCCGAGCAGGCACGTGCCGCCGCCGAGGCCACCACCGAGGACGCGGTCCGAGCCGCTGAACAGGCCGAGCAGGACGCCGCCACCGCCTACGCCCAGCGGGACGCGGCACGGACCGAGGCCACCGCCGCCGCCGAACGCGCCGAGAGCGAGATCGCCGCCATCCGGACCGAGGCCGCGACCGTGGTGGACGAGATCCGGCGGGAGTGCGCCGCCCAGGTCGAGCAGGCGCAGGCCGACGCCGTGGCGCACGCCGAACGCGCCCGCCGCCAGGCAGCCAAGGAGATCGAGCACGCCCAGACCACCGCCCGCGCCGACGTCGACCGCGTCCGCACCGAAGCCGACGCGAAGGCGGACCGCGCAACGGCGGACGCGGCCACGCAGGTGCAGCGGGCGCGGGCGGAAGCCGAAGCCCAGGTCGTCCGCGCCCGGGAGGAGGCCGCCGCCCAGGTCGAGCGGATCACCGAGGTGGCCCGGCGGGACGCCCAGGCGGCGGCCGACGCCCGCGCCGCCGCCGAACGCGCCGGGCAGGCCGCTGCCGACGCACGGGCCGAGCTGGACCGGGCCCGTGCCGAACTGGACGCCGACCGCGCCGCCCACCGGCAGCGGCTGGACGAGGCCGACCGCGTCACCCGCGAACGGGTCGCGGCGCTGGAGGAGGCACGGGTCCAGACGTTGGCGCGCGCCGAACGCGCCGAAGCGCAGCTGGACCGCGCGCTGGAGCAGCTCCGCGACTGAAGCCCCGGAACCAGCGCGCCCGCGTCGGTCTCGTCGGCTACGGTCACATGATCGTCGTCACCGCGTGGGAGCAGGGTCGTCAATGGCGTGTCGTATCAGCGAACTCGTGCTCGAATGCCGCGACCCCGAACTGCTGGCCCGGTTCTGGTGCGAGGTCCTGGACTTCGTGGTGCTCGACCGCGAGGAGGACGGCGCGGTGGAGATCGGGCCGCGTGAGGGCTTCGGCGGCCCGCAGCCGACGATCATCCTCAGCAGGCGGGACGAGCCGGAACGCGGCAAGTCCCGGCTGCACGTCGACGTCAACGCCACCGACCGCGACCAGGACGCCGAACTGGAGCGCCTGCTGCGGATCGGCGCGCGACCGGCGGACATCGGCCAGACCGGGCAGGAGCCGTGGCACGTGCTGGTCGACCCGGAGGGCAACGAGTTCTGCCTGCTCAAGGCCCGTATCCCGCCGCTCGCCCCGCCGGCGGGCCGAGCCTAGTCGCCGACCAGCGCGGTGGGCTTGCCGACCAGGCTCGTCGCGATCCTCCGGTCGACCCACGGCAGCTTCGCCAGCCGCATGGCCACCCGCCGGGCGCGGAGCCTCAGCTCGGTGGCGGGCAGGAACCAGCGCGCCCCGGACCGGGCGACCCGCTGCTTGTCCAGCACCACCGGACGCCACCGCCGCTCGTAGCCGGCCAGGTCGGTCAGGTTCTCGGCCAGCACGAACGCGCCGCCCATCCCCAGCGACGCGCCCTGGCCGGCGAGCAGCGACACCGCGCCGCACGCGTCGCCGACCAGCACCACCCGCCCGCTGCTCCACCGAGGCATCTCGATCTGCGCGACCTGGTCGTAGTAGAGGTCCGGCGGGCAGTGGTCGAGCACCTCCGGCACGATCCAGCCCAGCGTCCCGTACGCCGCACGCACGGCGGCCCGGGGGTCGGCCGGGCGGGTCGGGTCCGGGGTGCGGTGCACGGTGAACGCCGCGACCCGGCCGTCGCGCAGCCCGTAGCACCCGACCTGCCTGCCGACGGTGTCGGTGAGGCAGAACCGGCCGGCGACCAGGCGGTGGATCTCCGGTGCCTCGAACACGAACGCCGAGGTGTGGAAGCCGAGGTACCGGAAGTACTGGGACTCCTCGCCGAACACCAGCCCGCGCACGGTCGAGTGGATGCCGTCCGCGCCGACCAGCAGGTCCGCGTCCAGGTCCGTCCCGTCGGACAACCGGACGGACACCCCGTCGGCGCGGTTGTCGACGTGGGTGACCGCCGCGCCGAAGCGGAGCTGCACGCCGGCCGGCAGGGCGGTGCGCAGGATGTGCTCGACGTCGGGGCGCATGATGCTGGTCATCCGGCCGTCGAGGGACTTCGCGAACCGCTCGAAGTCCAGGCCGGCCCGCCGCCGGCCGTGCTCGTCGTGGTAGCCGGCCTCGGCGAAGCGGTAGCCGAGTTCGTGGAAGCGGGGCAGCAGGCCCATCCTCTCGGCGGCGTCGTAGCCGGGTCCGAAGAAGTCGATCATGTAGCCCTCGGGGCGCGGCCCGGCGGCCTTCTCCACGACGATGACGGTGTGGCCGAGCGCGCCCAGCCGGCCGGCGAGGGTGAGGCCGGCGATGCCCGCGCCGCTGATCACGACCTTCATCGCAGCACCCGGCCCAGGACGGGCACGACGAGCGCGCGGGTCAGGTCGGGGTCGAGCGCGCGGTGCAGCATGACGCCGTCGAGGGCGGCGGCGAGCACGGCGGCGGTGGCTTCCGGGGTGGGCACGTCGTGCTCGGCGAGCCAGCGGGCGATCGTGTGCCGGAACTCGGCGAGCACCTCGGCGACGGCGTGGCGCAGGTCGTCGTTGCGGGTGGCGGCCAGGTAGGTCTCGATGAACAGCTCCTGCCCGTCGGCGTCGATGAGCGCGGTGAGCACCGCGTCGAGCGCTTCGCCGGGGGTGGTGGCGGGCGCGAGCAGGTCGGGCAACCCGGCGAGGGCGGCGCGCAGCGCGCCGGCGGCGGCCTCCACCAGGACGGCCTGGGTCGAGGCGAAGTGGTAGTGCACGACGCCGGACCCGACGCCGGCGCGGTCGGCCAGCAGCCGGGTGCTGACCGCGCCCCAGCCCTTCTCCGCGATGAGTTCCGCTGCTGCCGCGAGCAGCCGTTCCCGGACGGTCATCCCCACCTCCACGACACCTGTTTTGGACGATCGTACTGGACGATCGTCCAAACCGGTGGTTCAGGAGGTGATCCGGACGTCCCCCTCGACGCCGGCGAACGCCAGCAGGCGGGTGCCCTCGGCGAGCACGTCGGCGCGCTGCACGTCGGTGAGCGGGCGGAACACCTGCACGTCGAGACCCTGGGCGAGCTTCCAGGTGCCGTGCACGAACCCGTCCACCAGCAGGGTCGGCTTGCCGCCGATCACGATCCCCCGCCGGTAGTCCTCCTCGGAGATGACCCGGGTCCGGTCGTCGTGGCCGAGCAGCACGTTGTCGAACTCGGGCAGGAACCGCACCGGGGCCGGGGTGTCCGGGTCGGGCAGCGGACCGTCCGGCACGTCGTACAGCTCGCGGCCCGCCTCGTCGGTTAGCACCCGCAGGCCCATGTCCGGCACGACGTCCTTCAGCCGGGTCAGCCCGGACCAGAGCTGCACGTCCTTGACCGTTGCGGGGCCGAACGCGGCCAGGTAGCGGCGGACGAACCCCGTCAGGTCCTCCTGGTCGCCCAGCGCGCCGATCCGCTGCGCGGCGTCCGCCCACACCGCCCGGCCGGAGCGCCCCCACACGCCGCGCGGCGGCAGCTGGACCACCGGCAGCAGGTACGTGGCGGCGTGGCCGAGCGATTCGGCGTCCAGCCCCGGCCACCGCTCGGCGAGCGCCCGGCCCAGCTCCGGGCGGGTGCGCGGCCGTTCGGCGAGCAGTCGCGCGCTCTCGCAGGCCACGTCGTCGGGGTCGAGCCCGGTGAGGACGGCGCGGAACGGCGACGAGGTGAAGCGGCGGCGCACCATGGCCCGCAGGACGGGTTCGACGCGGGCGTGGTCGGCGGCGGTGACCAGGTGGATCGTGGCGCGGTGCAGCGGGGCGCGCACGACCCGGCCGTCCGACACCAGCTCGCCCAGCGCGTCGGGGGTGAAGTCGCGCAGGCGCGACCACAGGCCGTAGTACGGCGAGGGCGGTTCCTGGGCCTGCATCCCGACGAGGTGCTCCACCGCGTCGGGCACGGGCAGCTCGGAGCGCTCCAGCAGGAGCTGCCGGTGCAGCAGGGCGCGGTTGAGGCCGCGCAGCGTGATCACCGGGTGCCGCCGGGGCCGGGGTGGGCGAGCAAGTCGGGTGCCTCCGTCGCGGACGTGGCCGCCCCGGTCATAGCCCGGTCGGGGTGCGCCCGAGTCGGTTCGGGTCGGCGAGGCGGCGTGCTCCGCGGATCTTAGGGCCGCAGGAGTGCGGTCGGAAGCGGGTTCACGGAGCCCGGTCCGGTCGGGAGGTCGCGTGCGCGGCGCGGCGGCGGCGGCGGATCCGCTTGCGTCGCTCGTCCCGGGCGCGGGAGGGCTGGTCCTGGGGGTGTCACCGGTTCGGTCGGGGGCATGGGACGACCGTGCCGGACCGGGGTGGCGGCCGGACATCCCGAAAAGTCGGGGGCCCACGTTCGGGTGGAGTTCCGTGCCGGAGAGGCGTTCGCGCGCTCGGGGCGTACCGTCGTGGCGGCGTTCCGCAGGACGGCACACCCAGAGCGCGACGAGCCGGTCACGGCGTTCGGTGGGTGGCCTCCCGGTCGTTGACCTCGCGGCGCAGCGCGACGGCGTCGGCGCGGACGCGGTCGGGTGCCTCGTGGTCGAGCAGGGCGCGGCGCAGGAGCGCGGCGATCGCCGGCTGGTCGGCGGGGGTGAAGCCGCGCCGGGTGATCTCCTGGGTGCCGATGCGCAGGCCGCGCAGCCCCTCGTCGGGGCGCTGCCAGGGCAGGCCGATCCCGCTGAGGTAGACGCCGGCCTCGCCCAGCAGCAGGCCCGCCTTCTCGCCGCCGCCGAGGTCCGCCGCGTCCACCGCGACGTGGTGGGAGCGGGTGAACTCGCCGTCCCGCCCGGCCACGGTGAACCCGTTGTCGTGCAGGGACTGGGCCAGCACCTGGGCGTTGGCCAGGCACGCCGAGGCGTAGCCGCCGCCGCGCTCGGCCAGTTCGGCGGCGGTGACGGCGAGCGCACCGAGCCGTCCCGCGTCGTAGTTGGCGAGCAGCCCCGGGTAGGCGACGGCGGAGACGCGTTCGGCCAGCTCGGGGTCGCGGGTCACGACGCAGCCGCCGGACGGGCCGCCGAACGACTTGTAGGTGGAGAAGGTCAGCACGTGCGCGCCCTCGTGCAGCGGGCGCTGGAAGACCTTGCCCGCGACCAGCCCGGCCATGTGCGAGGCGTCGTAGAGCAGGGTCGCGCCGACCTCGTCGCACGCCGCGCGCACGGCCGCGACGTCGTGCGGGAACAGCATCATGCTCGCGCCGACCACCACGATCCGGGGCCGGTGCACGCGCAGGAACCCGGGCAGCGCGGCGTAGTCGAGGTCGAGCCGGGCCGGGTCGTAGGGCAGGTCCACGACGGTCAGTCCGCGCACCGCCGGGACGCCCTGCGGGTGGTGGCTGGCGTGGCCGCCGGCGGCTTCGGGCAGCACGGCGATCTTGTCGCCGGGGCGGGCGAACGCGGTGTAGACGGCGAGGTTGGCCAGGGTGGCGCTCTGTAGCCGGACCTCGGCGTGCGCGCCCTCCATCAGGTCGGCGACCAGCAGCGGGGCCAGCACTTCGAGGGTGTCGAGGTGGTCCAGGCCCACCTGGTACTTCTCGCCGGGCCAGCCCATGCTGGGCCGGCTGGACACGGAGGGCAGGTGCACGGAGGCCGCGGCGGGGCTGAGCACGTTGGTGCCCGCGTAGAGCACGATGCCGTCGTCGTCGACCTGCGCGCCGTGCGCCTCCAGGGCCTTGCGGACGGTGTCGGTGACGCCGGCCGCGCTCAGGTCGGCGGACACGGTGGTTTCCACCTCGGACAGGCGGCGCTGGGCGCGCGGCGAGGCCCACGGGGCGATCCTGCTGTTGGTCACGCGACCGACGCTAGGGTCCGCCCGTGGTGGCCGGCGACCGCGCCAGGTCGTGATTGTTTCCTACACTTGTCGAAATGCAGGGGTTGCTGGACGAGCTGTCCCGGGTGCTGGGGCGCGGCGTCTCGGTGGACGACGTGTCCGGCCGGGTGGTGGCGCACAGCGCCCAGACCGACGAGGTCGACGCGGCGCGGGTGCGCGCGATCCTGACCCGGCGGGTGCCGCCGGAGGTCGCGGCGTGGCAGGACCGGCACGGCGCGTCGACGTCGACCGGGCCGGTGCGGGTGCCCGCGAACGACGAGCTGGGGTTCCAGGCGCGGGTCGGCTTCCCGTTGCGGCACAACGGGGTGCTCGTCGGCTACCTGTGGGTGCTCGGCGACGTGGACCCGGCGGCCGTGGTGGGGCACCTGCCCGCGCTGGCGGCCGGGATCCGGGTCGGGGAACGCGCGCCGATCCGGGTGGTGGTGGCGCTGGAGCCGCGTTCGGTGCGCACCGTGCCGGCCGCCGACCCGGTGCCCGAGCTGCCCGGTCCGGCCGGGGTGAGCGACCCGCACCCGCCCGACCGCTCCGGCGACGCCTACCGGCAGGCGCTGGCCGCCGCCGAGCTGGCCCGGCTGGACCCGGCGCTGCCCCGGGTGGCGCGGTGGGCGGACCTGGGCGCGTACCGGCTGCTGCTGGGCGCGTCGCCGGACGGGGTGCTCGCGGGCCTGTCCGACGTGCTGCTGACCACCCTGGAGACCTACCTGGACTCCGGGTGCGACGCGCGGGCCGCCGCCGGGGCGCTGCACCTGCACCGCACCAGCCTGTACTACCGGCTGGGCCGGATCGAGGCGGTGACCGGGCGGTCGCTGGCGGACGGCGCGGCGCGGCTGGAGCTGCACCTGGCGCTCAAGCTGGTGCGCCTGGCCCGCCGGCCGTGACCGACCCGGCCGTGATAACCAGGAGTCATGCTCCTGTGGATCAACGGCCCGTTCGGCGGCGGGAAGACCCAGACGGCGCACGAGCTGGCGCGGCGGTTGCCCCACAGCCACCTCTGCGACCCCGAGATGGTCGGGTTCGGCCTGCACCGGATGATGCCGCCGGCGCTGCGCGGCGACTTCCAGGACCTCCGGGCGTGGCGGCAGGGCGTGGTCGAGGTGCTGGACCGGGTGCTGACCCGGCAGGACGGCCCGGTGATCGCGCCGATGACGCTGGTCGAGCCCGCGTACTACGACGAGGTCGTGGGCGGGTTGCGCGAGCGGGGCCACGACGTCCGGCACTTCGCGCTGCTGGCCTCCCGCGAGGTGGTGCTCGACCGGCTGCGGGAGCGGGTGTTCGGGCACGCGCTCAACGCGGTGCTCGGCCAGGGCTCGGCGCTGCGGCGCGAGACCTGGGCGGTCCGGGCGCTGGACCGGTGCCTGGACCGGCTCAGCGGCCCGGAGTTCGCCGAACACGTGTGGACCGACGACATCGCGGTGCCCCGGGTGGCCGAACGGATCGCCGCGTCGGCCGGGCTGGCGTTGACGCCGAACACCGACAGCGCGCTGCGGGGCCGGGTCCGCCGCACGTGGGTGGGCGTGCGGCACATCCGCCTCTGACCGCGCGGCGCAGGCCCACCGAAGCCTTGCCGTCACTCCCGTCGCGTCACCGGGGTTGCGGGACCAGTTCGGTGGTGTCCCGCCGCGCCGGCGGCAGCCAGGTCCGGTCCAGGCGGGCGTCGCGGAAGCCGTCCGTGCCCAGCAGCAGCAACGGCCGGTCCAGCCCCTCCCGCGCGACCGGGAGCAGCTCGCCCGTCCCGGCCGGGATGTAGTCGAGGTAGCCCTCCAGGTTGACCCCGGCCCGGACGCGGGGGTCGTCGTGCATCGCCTGGGTGGCCGCCGTCGCGCCGCCCGAGTGTCCCATGACCCCGACCCGGGCCGGGTCGAGCCGCAGCCCTTCGGGCACGGTGCCGCCGACGACGACCGTGCCGCCGGTCGGGGGCCACGTGCCGGCCGCGAACACCACGTCCAGCACGGTGCCGAGGTCGGCCACCCGGGCCGTGATGGCGGTTCGGAGGGTGGGCAGGTCGACGCGCGGGTCGGCGGTCACCGCCATGGTCCGGACCCGCCCGTCCGGGTACTCGATCTCGCTGGAGTCCCCGGGGTGGTCGACGGTGATCACCACCCGGCCGTGCGAGGCCAGTTCTTCCGCCGTCGAGGTGGCCAGCGCACGCGGGTCGCCGCCGCCCGGCGAGTACACCACCACCGGCCACGGCCCGGCGGCAGGCGGCGGGCCGACGTGCGCGTGGGTGCGCACGGCCGTCCAGTCCACGCCTTCGGTGGGCAGCTCGGGGTGCAGGTAGACGGCGTCGAGCCGCACGAACACGGCTGCGGCCCCGGCTGTCGTGTACGGCGCGACGGGACACCCGGCGACGTCGACGGCCGGGTAGTAGACCGAGGCGGCGAGTTCGCGCGGTTCCCCGTTCCACGGGTCGGCGCGCAGCGGGTCGAGCAACGTCAGCGTGGCGACGCCGACCGGGTGCGGTCCGGTGGGCGCGGGCAGTGCCTACATGGTTCCCCCTCGCCCACGGTAGCGCGCGGAACTCGTTGCCGTCCCGGCCTTTTCGTCGTCGGGTCGTCTGCCCGGGGGGTGCGCGGCGCTGGTCCGGAGGGTGCCATAGGGCTTGCCGATGCGTGCCCGGACCGCCTCGGGCACCGCCCCCTAGACTGACTCGTCCCACCCGGCTCTCCGACTATCGCCGAGGAGTGGTGTTGGCGGACCTCGACATCGCCCTGCTGCTCCACATCCCCTACCGGGAGCTGGAGAACCGGGTGTTCGCGGCCTTGGCGGCGGCCGGGTTCGACGACATCACCACCGCGCAGGCGCGCATCCTGCAGCGCGTCGGGCCGAACGGGTCGCGGCTGGCCGAACTCGCCGAGGCCGCCCAGGTCACCAGGCAGACCGCAGGTTTCCTGGTGGACCAGTTGGAGCGCGGCGGCTACGTCGAGCGCACGCCCGACCCGACCGACGCGCGCGCCAGGCTGGTGCGGGTCGCCCGGCGCGGGTTGACCGCGATGCCGGTCGCGGCGGCCGTGATCACCGACGTCGAGGCCGAGTGGACCGCCCACCTGGGACAGCGCCGGATGGCGGCGTTGCGCGACGGGCTGACCCGGCTGCGGGAGATCACCGACTCCTCGCTGTAGCCCCCGGAGGGCCCGGTCAGGACGACAGGAAGCGATCGAGCACGCGGACGCCGAACCGCAGCCCCTCGACGGGTACGCGTTCGTCCACGCCGTGCGCCATGGCGCGGTAGTCGTAGTTCTCGGGCAGGGCGCGGGGCGCGAAGCCGTAGCAGTCGGTGCCCAGCCTGCTGAACGCCTTGGCGTCGGTGCTGCCGCCCATGCAGTTGGGCACGACGACCGCGTCCGGGTCCTCGGCGCGCAGCGCGTCGGCCACCGCGTCGAACCACGGCGAGTCGACCGGGGCCTGGACCGGCGGCCGGTCCTCCAGCGGCTCGCGGGTGACGTGCGGGCCGAGGACGGCGTCGACGTCGGACAGGTCGACCTCGACGCCCAGCGCGCCCCCAGTGCGCCGCAGGAACGCCCGCACGGTCGGGGTCAGCCGCACCGGGTGCCGCAGGGCGGCGATCCGGCGAGCGCGTCGACGCGCGACCAGCCGCAGACCACGGCCAGCACCATGGCGACCATGTCCTTCAGGTCGACCGCGCCGCGCCCCACAGGAAGCCGTCGCGTTCCACGCCCGCGAACGGCGGCACGTTCGAGCGGCGGGGCACGGGTTCCAGCACGCGCGCGGGCACGCCGAGGTCGTCCAGTGCGCGGCGACGAACTCGGCCGCCTCGCGCTCGCCGGCCGCCGTGCCGCCGCCGTGGTCGGCGGTGTCGAAGCGCAGCAGCGCCGCGCACAGGTCGACCACGTCCTCAGCCGTAGATGCCCTCCACCGCGCCGGCCGCGATCGCGGTGACGACCTTGAACGCCTGCATCGCCAGGGTCATGGACGCGGCGTCGAAGCCGACCCGGCGCGGGCCGACGAGGTCGACGGTGGGCACGACGGCGGCAGCCGCTGCGAGGTGGGTCGCGTCGAACTCGACCTCCACGCGGTGCGGCGCGACCGCCGTCTTGCCGCGCCCGGCACGGCGCAGGGCGCTCTCGGTCGCGGCGGTGATGAGCGCGGCGGTGACCTGCGGCGGCGCGCACACCGCCGCGTAGCGGCTCACGCACTCCTTGACCGCGACCAGTTCGGCGTCCGGCGCGTACCTCCGGGCGTCCTCGCAGGCGCGGTCGTCGCCGGTGACCACGAGCACCGGGACGCCGTGCTCGCGGGCCAGCGCGGCGTTGAGCCGGCCCTCGCTCGCGGGCACGCCGTCCAACCACACCCCGGTGATCGAGTTCTCCAGGTAGGTGTGGGCGAGCACGCCCTCCTGGCCCGCGCCGGCGTGGTAGCCGAGGAATACCACGCCGTCCACGCCGGAGTCGACACCCTGCATCATCGACAGCGGCTTGTGCCGGCCGGTGAGCAGCCGGGCGCGCGGGTCGAGGTCTTCGAGCAGCAGGTTGCGCTGGGCCGAGTGCGCCTCGTTGACCAGGACGTCCGTCGCGCCCCCGGCGACCGCGCCGGCGACGCAGGCGTTCACGTCGCCGGTGAACAGCCGCCGGAACCGCTGCCACTGCTCGGTGCCGGGCACGACGTCGGCCGTCCAGGTGACCCCTGTCGCCCCCTCCATGTCGGCGGAGACCAGGATCTTCATGGCTGCACCGTACCGAGCGCAGGTCGGCTTCCGGCACGTCCCGCGCGGGGTCGGTCGGTTGTCGACCGGATCGGGGTGCCGGCGGCGTGCCCGGTGACGGCGAGTCTGATGACGGCGTGTCCGTGGCCGAGCCGCGCCACCGGAAGCCCTCTGACCGGTCGCCCCCGGGACGCCGCGCGGGGGGACGGCAGGTGCAGCGGAATCCGGTCGCGCCCCGGGCCCCGGGTCCGCGAAGATCGCGCGTTGTGACGACCTCGGCGCGTGACCTGGTGCTGGAGCGGTTCCGGTGGAGCGGTGGCCACGCGGACATGTGGCCGGTGTTCCGGGACGGTGCCGCCTTCGCTGCGGTGGTGCGGGCGCTGGTGTCGCCGTTCCGCGACGCGGGGGTCACGGCGGTGTGCGGTGTCGAGTCGCGGGGTTTCCTCCTCGGTGGTGCGGCGGCGGTCGAGCTGGGCGTGGGGTTCGTGGCGGTGCGCAAGGCGGCGGGCCTGTTCCCCGGTGAGAAGCTGGTCCGCGAGGCGGACCCGGACTACCGGGGGCTGCGGCACTCGCTGAGGGTCCAGCGGGCGGCGCTGGGCCCGGCGGACCGGGTGCTGCTGGTGGACGACTGGGTCCAGACCGGCAGCCAGGCTCGGGCGGTGCGCGGGCTGGTGGAGGCCGCCGGCGCGCGGCTGGTCGGCTGCGCGGTGGTCGTCGACCAGTCGGACCCGGTCGGGCGGGCGGACCTGGGCCCGGTGCACGGGCTGGTGACCGCCGACGAGCTCCCGGCCTCCTGACCACCGGCCCGCTCCCCGACCCGGGCCCGCCGGAGGTCAGCCGACCGGGCCGCGCAGGGCCGTGTCGAGCGAGTCGAAGACGTAGGTCGAACTGCCCTCCCACGGGGGCACGGCGTCCTCGCCCCGCGCCGGGGCGTGGAGCCACCACAGGTTGCCCCACAGGTCGCGCAGGCGTGCCAGGTCTTCGCCGCCGTAGAACGGGGTCACCTCGGTGACCACCACGGCACCCCGGGCGGTGGCGCGGTCCAGCACGGTCTGCGCGTCGTGCACGTAGACCTGGAGCAGGGCGGGCACGAGCGGCCAGCCGGGCTGCCGGTCGGCGAGCAGCAGCACCGAGTCGCCGATCGCCACCTCGGCGTGGATCAGCGAGCCCGACGCCATCGGCGTGCGGGCCTCCTCGCGCTCGCGGCCGTCGAAGACCTCCTCCACGAAGGTGATCAGGCCGGCTGCCCCGTCGACGAGGGCGAACGGGTTGAGCGTGCGCTCCCCGGCGGGCAGGGCGGTTCCGGTTCGGACGGTGGGTGCCATGGGACGGTCGTCCTTCCTGCGGTGACGTCGAACCGGCACCGCAGGAGGTGATCAGGACAGCGGCTGTCCTGATCGGAGGGTCGTGGTGACCGGGATCGCCCGGCGGGCCCTGCCCACCGGGCGACGCGGGTGCCCGGCCGGGGTGGCGGGCGTCTTTCGGGCGGATGACGTCGGCGCTCGTCGGACGGCACCGGTCACGCGGCGGTGCGTCCCGAGGCGTGCGGGTGGCGGCTGGCGGGGTGCGGCGGGTGGGCGTCGGGTGCATGGTAGTCGTCCTCGGTCCGGTCGGTCGGGTCGGTGATCGACTCCGAGGATGCCGGTGACAACCTGTGAGTGCGCTGAGACGCTGAGAGACCACTGAGGGTCGGGCGGTGATCCTGAGATCTGCGGGACGGGCGCTGCGCGCAGTCCTCAGGAGATCACGGGGTCGGGGGCAGGCTCTCCCACAGGACCTCGCCGTCCTCGACGGTGTCCGAGGCGACCAGGCCGATGCGGCGCGCGATCGCGGCGGACGCCGCGTGGTCGGGGTGCACGTGGGCGGTGACCCGGTCGATCCCGGCCGCGCGCAGCCACGCGACCACGAGCCCGGCCGCCTCCTGCGCGAAGCCCCGGCCCTGGTGGTCGACGCCGACCACCCACGCGATCTCCGCGACCGGCCGCGCGGACTGCACGGTGGCCTGGACGTAGCCGGCGGCCCGGCCGGTGTCGTGGCGGCGGATCACCCAGTTGAGCCACCACTGGCCGCCGTCGTCCGAGCGGCCCGCGACCTGCCGCGCGTAGGTCCGGCGCAACCGGTCGACGTCGGGCGGGCCGCCGCCGGTGAACGCGTACAGCTCCGGCGCGGCCAGCACGTCGGCCATCTCCTCGGCGTGGTCGACGCGCAGCGGTTCGAGGAGGAGACGGCTGCTGTCCAGGGGTTCGGCTCGCACGTCCTTACAGGTACTTGCCCAGCTCCCGTTTGGCCAGCGACATCCGGTGCACCTCGTCGGGGCCGTCGGCCAGCCGCAGCGTGCGGGCCTGCGCCCACAGGTCGGCCAGCGGGTAGTCCTGGCTGACGCCGCCCGCGCCGTGCGCCTGGATCGCCTTGTCCAGCACCCATTCGGCCATCAGCGGCGTGTTGATCTTGATGGCCTGGATCTCGGTGTGCGCGCCCTTGTTGCCGACGGTGTCCATCAGCCACGCGGTCTTGAGCACCAGCAGCCGGGCCTGTTCGATGCGGACACGCGCCTCGGCGACCCACTCCTGGACCACGCCCTGGCGGGCCAGGGGCCTGCCGAACGCGACGCGCGCGACGACCCGGCGGCACAGCAGTTCCAGCGCGCGTTCGGCGATGCCGACCAGCCTCATGCAGTGGTGGATGCGGCCGGGGCCCAGGCGGGCCTGGGCGATGGCGAACCCCTCGCCCTCGCCGCCCACGAGGTTCCCGGCGGGCACCCGGACGTCCTCGAACACGATCTCGGCGTGGCCGCCGTGCGCGGCGTCGGTGTAGCCGAACACGTGCAGCCCGCGCTCGATCCGCACGCCCGGGGTGTCGCGCGGCACGAGCACCATGGACTGCTGCCGGTGGCGTTCGGCCTCCGGGTCGGTCTTGCCCATGACGACGAGCACGGCGCAGTCGGGGTTCATCGCGCCCGAGGACCACCACTTGCGGCCGTTGATCACGTAGTGGTCGCCGTCGCGTTCGATGCGGGTGGCGATGTTGGTGGCGTCGGAGGAGGCGACGTCGGGTTCGGTCATGCAGAACGCGGAGCGGATCGCGCCGTCGAGCAGGGGGCGCAGCCACTGCTGCTTCTGCTGCGCGGTGCCGAACATGGCCAGCAGCTCCATGTTGCCGGTGTCCGGCGCGGCGCAGTTGAGCGCCTCGGGCGCGAGGTGCGGGCTGCGGCCGGTGATCTCGGCCAGCGGCGCGTACTGGAGGTTGGTCAGGCCGGCGCCGTGCCCGGGGTCGGGCAGGAACAGGTTCCACAGGCCCTGGCGGCGCGCTTCGGCCTTGAGGTCGGCCAGGACGGCGGGCCGGGCCCACGGGTCGGCGGCCTGGGCGAGCTGGGCGGCGGCGACGGGTTCGGCCGGGTGGACGAACTCGTCCATGAACCGCAGCAGCCTGCCCCGCAGCTCCTCGGTGGTGGCGTCGTGGGCGAAGTCCATCAGCGCTCTCCTGCGGTCGCGGCGAGTCCCCGCCGGACCAGCGGCAGGGTGAGTCGGCCGATCCGGTCGAAGCCCGCCCCGACCGTCTTGCCGGTGGTGAACCGGTAGTGGATGCCTTCGAGGATCACGGCGAGCTTGAAGTAGGCGAACGCGGTGTACCAGCCGAGGCCGGACACGTCCGCGCCGCTGCGCCGCGCGTAGCGCTCGACCAGCTCGTCGGCGGAGGCGAAGCCGGGCAGCGCCGACACGGTGCCGGTGATCGGGTCGTCGGCCGCGCCCAGCCCGGTCCAGTAGACGCGCAGCAGGCCCAGGTCGGCCAGCGGGTCGCCGAGGGTGGCCATCTCCCAGTCCAGCACGGCGCTGATGCCGGTCGGGTCGGCGGTGACCAGGACGTTGTCCAGCCGGTAGTCGCCGTGCACGACTGCGGCGCGGCCGGACCCGGGCACGGTGGCGGCGAGCCGGTCGCGCAGCTCGTCGGCGCCGGGCAGCTCGCGGCTGCGCGAGGCGTCGAGCTGGGTGCCCCAGCGGGCGACCTGGCGGCGCAGGAACCCGTCCGGGCGGCCGAAGTCGCCCAGGCCGACCTCGGCCGGGTCGACGGCGTGCAGGTCGGCCAGCACGTCCACGAGCCGGGTCGACAGCGCGGCGGCCTTGTCGGGGGTGAGCCACGGGCACTGGTCGCGGTGCCGCAGCGCGACGCCTGGCACCTCCCGCATCAGGTAGAACGGCGCTCCGACCACGTCGGGGTCGGTGCACAGGTGCAGGGTCTGCGGGACGGGCACGGCGGTGCCGGCCAGGGCGGTGATCACGCGGTGCTCGCGGGCCATGTCATGCGCGGTGGCCAGCACGTGGCCCAGCGGCGGGCGGCGCAGCACCCAGCGGGAGGTGCCGTCGGTGAGCCGGTAGGTGAGGTTGGACCGGCCGCCGGGGATGAGGTCGGCGGTCAGCGGCGCGGTGCCCAGGTGCGCGGCGAGCCGGTCGAGGTCCAGGCCGGGCGGTGCGGTCACGGGGCGGCTCCCAGCAGCGCGTCGAGGGCGGCGCGGGTGGATCCGGCGTCGGTGTGCAGGTGGGCGTGCAGGCCGGCGGCGCGCGCCCCTTCGACGTTGACGCGGGCGTCGTCGACGAACGCGCAGCGGTGCGCGGGCAGGCCGACGACCTCCAGGGTGTGGGCGAAGATGCGCGGGTCGGGTTTGCGCAGCCCCACCCGGCCGCTGATGACCAGCGCGTCGAACAGCTCCAGCAGCAGGTCGTGCGGGTAGCCCTCGCCCCAGCTGTTGGACAGCAGCGCGGTCCGCACGCCCCGGGCGCGCAGGTCGCGCACGAGGCGGACCATCTCCGGGTCGGTCCGCGCCGCGCCGAACATGCGGCGCAGCAGGTCGTCCGGGGGGATGGCCAGGCCGTCGGGGGTGCGCAGCTCGGCGGCGAGCAGGCGTTCGAACTCCTCGACCGGCAGGTGACCGGTCTCCAGCCGGAACACCGGGTTGTCGGGCGCGGCGTCGTGGCCCATCCAGGCGCGCATGGTGGCGCGGTAGTGCTCGCGGTCGATGTTCTCGCGGTGCAGCCAGTCCTGGATGAAGGTGGGCACCGACACGGTCAGCACGCCGCCCCAGTCGAGCACCACCGCGTCGATCCGCCGCCCGGTTTCCGCCACGCGCCGAGGTTACCGACCGGTCGGTATGCGGGCAAGCGCCGGGTTTCCGCCATTCCCGTCCGATTGTTTTCCGAAATGTGAACGCGGTGTTCGCGTTTGACCGATATGGTTTTGTCGGATTCATGGATCCTGTTCTTGTCACGGGTGCGACGGGCACCGTGGGCGGCAGCGTGGTGCGTCAGTTGGTGGCGGCGGGGGTGCGGGTCCGGGCGTTGACCCGCGATCCGGCTTCGGCCCGGTTGCCCGCCGGGGTGGAGGTGGTGGGCGGCACGTTCACCGAGCCGTCCTCGCTGGTCCCGGCCTTGCGCGGGGTGCGGCGGGTGCACCTGGTGTCCATGGCCGGTGACGGGCCGCAGGTCGCGGAGACGCTGGCGCGGGCGGGCGTGGAGCGGGTGACCCATTTGGGGCACGACGACCCGTCCAAGGTCGACGACGACCCGTTCGAGTCGTGGCACCGGCAGTTCCGGAAGGCGATCGAGGCGTCCGGGATGGAGTGGACGCACCTGTTCCCCGGCGAGTTCATGGCCAACACCCGGGAATGGGCGGCGTCGGTGCGGGAGGAGGGCGTCGTGCGGGCACCGTTCGGGGACTGGACGACGGCCCTGGTGCACGAGGACGACATCGCGGCGATCGCGGTGCGGGCGCTGCTGGAGGACGGCCACGCGGGCCGCACCTACCGGCCGACCGGCCCGGAGCCGGTGGCGCGGCGGGACGCGGTGCGGCTGATCGGCGAGGCGCTGGGCCGCCCGGTGCGGTTCGAGGAGCTCACGCCGGACCAGGCCCGCGAGCACTGGCGCGGGGTGTACCCGCCGGAGGTGGTGGAGTGGTTCCTGGAGATCGGCGGGCAGGGCGGCGACCTGGGCTGGGTGTCGCCGGACGTGGAGCGCGTGCTCGGCCGGCCCGGCCTGACCTTCGCGCGCTGGGCCCGCGACCACGCCGCCGAGTTCGCCTGACCGGTCGGGGTCACGGGGCCGGGCGGGCGTTGTGCAGCCGGATGCCGCTGAACCGCAGGGTGCGGCCCAGCACGTCGTCCCAGAACGGCCACAGGGTGTCGCGCACCCGCAGTTCGATGCCCGCCCGTTCGTGCAGGTCGAACAGGTCGCCGACGCGTTCGGGCGGGCCCAGCGGGGTGACCGTGCGGGTGGCCACCACGGCGCTGTCGCCCAGCGGCCGGAAGTCGGCGGCGTCGAACCGGTAGGCGTAGGCGAACGCGCGGGCGCGCGGTCGACCGGAATCCGGTGCGGTGTCCCGGGGCGGCGGTGTGGGCCGGGTACGTGCGGCGGCGTCGGGGTGGTCGGTGGACGACGGGCACCGCCCCCACCTGCCACAGTAGGCCGGTGATCGGCGATTACGAGACCGTGCGCGAGGCGGTCGACGGCGAGGGTGACGTGCTGGCGGCGTTGGAGCTGCTGCGGCGGTTGAAGGCGGAGTTGACCGGGTGGGAGCCCCGGCTGATCGAGGCCGCCCGCGCGCAGGGCACGAGCTGGGGCCGGCTGGCACCGGCGCTGGGTGTGGCCAGCCGGCAGGCGGCGGAGCGGCGCTACCTGCGGTTGCGGCAGGACCTGGGTGACACGGCCGAGGGGCGGGTGCGGGCGGAGCGGGAGCGGCGGGCCGGGGAGCGCGCGGTGGCCGCGTGGGCGGTGGAGCACGCCGAGCAGCTGCGGGACCTGGGCGGCCGGGTGGCGGTGGTGGACGTGCTGGTGCGGGAGGCGTTGGGGTCCGGTGACGTGACGGCGCTGCCGGGTCCGTTGGCGGCGGCGGCCGACCGGGTCGCCGACCCGGAGCTGGCGGCCGAGATCCGGTCGGTCACGGCGGGCGCGGACGCCGCCCGCCGGCGCTGAGCCCCTCGGACGGTTCGCCCGTTCACCGGGTGGATCACGTCCGCTGCGTTCGGCTCGTGGCGGGACGATCGCGCGGTCGGCGGAGGGTAGCGGGTCGGCGGGTGGGGGCGGATCAACCGATCGGCGGTGACCGGGTCAACCTTCTCCCGATGCGAACCGGTCCTTTCGCCGATCGCGCGGGCAGCGGGGCGCTGCCAAGGTGGATCGGGACAGCACCATCGACAGGGGGAGTGTGATGGGCTTTTCCAAGCGTGCCCTGGCTCTGCTCGCGGTCGCGTCGTCGGTCGCGCTGCTGGGGGCCGGTGCCACCGCCGCCTCGCCCCGGCGGGACGGCGACTGGGCCGGCTGGCAGAAGGACGCGGCCGGGTCGCGGCACAACGCGGCCGAGTGGCGGATCACGCCGCACACCGTCGGGAAGTTGAAGCTCAAGTGGGCGTTCGCCTACGACAAGGCGGACGCGCCGGTGCGCAGCCAGCCGGCGGTCGTGGACGGGGTGGCCTACTTCGGCGGCCCGGACGGCAGGTTCTACGCCCGGGACGCCCGCACGGGCGCGGAGAAGTGGACCACGGACCTGTCGGGCATCGCGCCCGGCCCGCGCAAGGCGGTGCCGTGGGACGGGCCGACGGTGGTGGGCGGCCGGGTCTACTTCGGCGACATCCGGGGCTACGTGTACTCGCTGGACCAGCGCACCGGGCGGGTGGTGTGGGCCAAGCAGGTCGACGCGCACCCGGCGGCGACGGTGACCAGCTCGCCGGTCGTGCACGACGGCAAGGTCTACGTCGGCACCTCCAGCGGGGAGAACGCCGACTTCGACCCCGGTTCGCGCGATTACCCGTGCTGCACGTTCCGGGGCCACGTCGACGCGCTCGACGCGCGCACCGGCGACCTGGTGTGGCGGCACTACACCGTCCCCGAGCCGCAGGCGGTGGGCACCTGGCCGTCGGGCGCGACCCGCTACGAGCCGTCCGGCGCGGGCGTGTGGTCCTCGCCGACGATCGACGTGCGCACCGGCACGCTCTACGTGGGCACCGGCCAGAACTACACCGGCAGCGCGGGCGACTTCGACACGCTGCTGGCGCTCGACGTCCGGTCGGGCGCGGTGAAGTGGCGCAACCAGGTGACGAAGGCCGACACGTGGCGGGGCCTGTGCAACGACCCCGCGCCGCAGGGCTGGTGCCCGGGGCTGGCGGACGGTTCGGCGCTGGACTACGACATCGGCGCGACGCCGAACCTGTTCACGGTCAACGGCCGCAAGCTGGTCGGCGTCGGCCAGAAGGTCGGCGTCTACCACGTGTTCGACGCGACGACCGGCGAGGTCGTGTGGCGTCGCCAGCTCGGGGTGCCGCTGCCCAGCGGCGGCATCTCCGGCATCCAGTGGGGCAGCAGCTACGACGGGGAGCGGCTCTACATAGCGACCTACTTCGCCGACCCGGGCACGTTGTTCGCGGTGGACCCGGCGACCGGCGCGGTGCTGTGGGAGACGCCGAACCCGGCGGACGGCTGCACCACCGGCGGCGCGGCGCAGCACCCGGAGGTGTGCACGTTGGCGCACGGCCCGGCGGTGTCGTCGAGCCCGGGGGTGGTCTACGAGGGCAGCAACGACGGCAAGCTGCGCGCGTACTCGGCCCGCACCGGCCGGGTGCTGTGGACCTACGACACGGTCCGCGACTTCGCCGGGGTCAACGGCAAACCCGGTCGGGGCGGCGCGATCTCCGGCGGCGGCGGTGGCGCGGTGGTGTCCAACGGGATGGTGTACGTGCAGGCCGGGTACTGGCCCGCCTACCCCAACCCGAACGGCAGCGTGCTGCTGGCCTTCGGCCTCTAGCCCGCGCCTGACCGGACCCCGGCCCGGGGTCCGGTCAGGCCGGGTAGGTCCGGCGCAGGAACGACGTGGTCAGCTCCCACGCGGCGGCTGCCGCCCGGGGGTGGTGGAACATCGGCGCGGCGTGGTTGTGGAACGCGTGGCCCGCGTCGTGCTGGACGTGGATCTCGGCACCGGGGTGCCCGGCGACCGCATCGATCACCCGCTGCACGGCCTGCGGCGGGATGTAGGGGTCGTGGCCGCCGAGGTGGAACTGGACCGGGCAGGTCACCCGGTGCAGGTCGCCGATCCGGTCGGGCACGGTGGAGCCGTAGAACGACACCACGACGTCGGGTCGGCCGCGACGGCGGCGTCGTAGGCCGACGAGCCGCCCAGGCAGAACCCCAGCACGCCGGCGCGGCCGTGGTCGCGGCGCAGGGCGTCGAGGGTGGCCGGCCCGTCGGTCACGCCCGTGCCGGGGTCGAACCGGCCGGAGACCTCCATCGAGGCGGCGAGCCCGGCCTCGTCGTGGCCGGAGGACCAGCCGGGGGCGACCCGCCAGAACAGGTCGGGCACCGCCACGGCGTGGCCGAGCGCGGCGAGGTCGGCGGCGACCGACCGCAGGTGGTCGTCCATGCCGAAGATCTCCTGGACCAGCACCAGGCCCGGTCCACCGCCCGACGCGGGCAGCCAGGTGGGTGCGTCGAACGCGCCGTCCGCGACGTCGATCTTCACGGCACCACTGTTACCACGCCGGCGTCGGCGTCCAGCTCCACCGACACGCCCAGCGGCACGGTGTGCTGCCCGGCGCAGTGCCCGAACGCCACCGAGCCCAGCACCGGCACGCCCAGCCCGCCCAGCCGGTCGCGCAGCACGGCGTCCACGGCCTCCGGCGGGCCGCACCCGGTCCACGAGCCGAGCACGATCCCGGCGACCCGGTCGAACCAGCCCTCGCGCAGCAGGTCGGTCAGCAGCCGGTCGAGCCGGTAGGGCCGCTCGCCGACGTCCTCCAGCCACACGACGGACCCGTCCGGCGGCGGCGTGCGCAGCAGGCTGAGCGTGCCGCCCACGGCGGTCCCCCGCGCCCGTCCGCCGACCACGGTCGTGCCCCGGTAGGCGGTGCTGCCGCCGAACAGGGCGTGGCGCAGCCGGTCACGCGCGGTCGGGTCGTGCACGAACGCCTCGGAGGCGATCATCGGCCCGAACCAGCTCGCCACGCCCGCCCGCCACAGCGGCTCGTGCAGCACGGTGGCGTCGCTGGAGCCGAGGAACACCTTCGGCGCGCGGGTCGCGGCCTCCCAGTCGACCAGGTCGACGATCCGCCTGCTGCCGTACCCGCCGCGCGCGCACAGCACGGCGGCCACGTCCGGGTCGTGCCACGCCCCGGCCAGGTCGGCGGCCCGGTCGGCGTCGGTGCCGGCCAGGTGGGGCAGCTCGGGGTGCACGTCCAGGGCGTGCGGGGCGATCCGCACGTCCAGCCCCCAGGTGGTCAGCCAGGCGACCCCGGCGTGCAGCAGCCCGGCCGGCACGGGGCCGGCCGGGCTGACCACGGTCACGCGGTCGCCCGCCCGCAGCGGGCGCGGTGTCACGTGCGCAGCTCCAGCACGGGCACGCCGGCGGGCTCGAACCCGAACACCTGCCCGTAGAAGGACAGCTCGGCCTCCAGCGCGGCCACGATCGACTCGGCCTTGCGGAACCCGTGCTGCTCGCCCTCGAAGGTCAGGTAGGCGTGCGGGATGCCGGTGCCGTCCAGCGCGGCGACGAACCGGTCGGCCTGCTCGGGCGGGCAGATCTCGTCCTCCAGGCCCTGCAGCAGCAGCACGGGGCCGTTGAGCCGGTCGACCCGGTTGGACGGGGACCGCTCGGCGTAGCGCTCGGCGGTCTCCGGCCACGGCCCGACCAGGCCCTCGACGTAGCGGGACTCGAAGTCGTGGGTCTCGCCGCCCTCGCCGGTCCAGCCGCGCAGGTCCAGGATCGGGAAGGCGACCATGCCGCACCGGTAGGTCTTGACGGCGGTCATCGACGCCGCCGAGGTCCAGCCGCCGGCGCTGCCGCCCCGGATGCCCAGGCGCGCGCCGTCGGCGGTGCCCTCGTCGGCCAGGGCCTGCGCGACGGCGGCGCAGTCGTTGACGTCGACCACGCCCCACTGCTCGCGCAGCCGCTCGCGGAAGGCCCGGCCGTAGCCGGTGGAGCCGCCGTAGTTGACCGACACGACCCCGATGCCCCGGCTGGTGAAGTAGGCGATGTCCACGTCGAGCGCGGCCACCGACCGGCCGGTGGGCCCGCCGTGGACGTGCACGACGTAGGGCGGGCGCTCGTCGTCGGGCCCGGCGAACCCGGGGTTGGTCGGCGGGTAGACGTAGGCCGGGACGTCCTGCCCGTCGGGGCCGGTGAACACCCGCTCCTGCGGCACCGGCAGGTAGTCCGCCGGCGGCAGGGACGCGGGGTGCCCGGTCAGCCGGGTCAGCTCGCCGGTGGACAGGTCGAGGCTGACCACGGTGGCGTCCTCGCGCGGCCCGGCGGCGCCGGAGACCACGACCCCGTCGTGCACGGCCAGGTGCGCCTGCCAGACCGGCAGCTCCACGTCGACGTCGGTGACGGTGCCGCTGCGCTCGTCGAGCACGGCCAGCGCGCCGGAGCGCAGCACCAGGTAGCGGCCCCGGTCCAGGGCGGCGAACCAGCGGTTGCCCAGCCGCCACATCGGGCCGCCCAGCTCCTCGGCGCACGGGGCGAGGTTGCGCCGGCTGCCGTCGAGGGAGATCCGGAACAGGTTCCACCAGCCGTCGGGGTCGGTCAGCGCGAGCAGGCTCGGCTCGCCGTCCGGCTCGTCGGCGGCGGGCTGCTCCCACTCGACCTGGCAGACTGCCTCGCGCGGCCCGCCGGCCAGCACCCGGTGGGTGTCGGAGCCGACCTCGGCCACGCACAGCTCGGTGCCGTCCCACGGCATGTCGGGGTGGTTCCAGCCGATCCAGGCGAACCGGGTGCCGTCCGGGGACAGCCTCGGGCCGGTCATGAAGTGGTGGCTGGCGGCCAGCACGCGCGGCGCCGACCCGTCGGGGTGCAGCGCGACCAGGTCGCGGCGCACGTCGGTGCGGGCGTCGCCGGTGACGGTCTCGCGCACGCACCACACCTCGCCGTCCGGCCCGGCGGTGAGGTCGGCGTAGCGCACGCCGTGGCGGCGGTCGGGCTCGGGGCTGATCGGCACCGGGGCGGGGTCGTCCGGGTCGAACAGGTAGACGCGCTGGTCGTCCCAGTTGGTGAACGCGACGCGCTCACCCTGCGGGGTGTCCAGCACCACCCACGGCCGCCCGCCGTACTCGTGCACGCGGTTGCGCACGTTCCACGGCGGCGGCAGCAGGTCGTGACCGTCGCGCACCAGCGCGACCCGGCCGCCCTGCGCGGGGCGCCCCTCGGCCCACCAGACCCGACCCCGGTGCAGGTCGACCCAGTGCAGCCCGCCACCGGCAGCGGCGGCGTCGGCCGCCCCGATGGGCGATGTCCATGTTCCGTACGGTGCGATCTTCACCACGGACGCGACCCTAGTACCCGACCCGCCGCGCCGGTCAGCGCCGATCGGTCCGCCGCGCCCGTTCCACAGATGACGCAATGCCCGGGGGGAGGGCTGCCGATCTTGTCCGCGTGGCCTAGGGTCGTCGGTGTCATGGCACGGGTCATCCACGTATTCCGCCAGCCCGACCGGTTCGTCGCCGGCACCGTCGGGCAACCTGGCGAGCGCACGTTCTACCTCCAGGCCTCCGAGGAGGCCCGGCTGGTCAGCGTGGCGCTGGAGAAGCAACAGGTCGCCGTCCTCGCCGAGCGCATCGGCTCGCTACTGGAGGAGGTGCACCGGCGGTTCGGCGCGGACGTCCCCGAGGCGGTACCCGACGACCTCCGGGACACCGAACCCCTCACGCCGCCGGTGGAGGAGGAGTTCAAGGTCGGCACGATGGGGCTGGGCTGGGACGCCGAGTCCCGCGCGGTGGTGATCGAGCTGCTGGCCATCACCGAGGAGGAGGTCGACGAGGCGGTGGTCCTCGACGACACCGAGGAGGGCCCGGACGCGGTCCGGGTGTTCCTGTCCCCGGTGGAGGCGCGGGCGTTCGCCGAGCGCGCCGACCGGGTGGTGCGGGCCGGCCGCAGACCGTGCCCGCTGTGCTCGGAGCCGCTGGACCCCGAGGGCCACGTCTGCCCCCGGCAGAACGGCTACCGGCGCGCGGACGAGGACTGACCCCGGCGTGCGGCCCGGTGACGAGGGCGCCCTGGACCTGCTGCTGCGGGGCCGCATCGAGGTCGAGGGCCGGCTGGTGGACGCGTCCAACGCGACGCTGTTCTGCGCGATCGGCCTGGACGGGGTGAGCGCGCAGTGCGTGTACAAGCCGGTGCGCGGCGAGCGACCGCTGTGGGACTTCCCCGACGGCACGCTCGCCGGCCGCGAGGTCGCCGCCTACCTGGTGTCCGAGGCGGCCGGGTTCGGGCTGGTGCCGCCGACGGTGCTGCGGCCGGGCCCGTTCGGGCCGGGCATGGTGCAGCTGTGGGTGGAGACCCGCGAGGACGACGACCTGGTCGACATCGTCCCGGTGGACCGGGTGCCGCCCGGGTGGCGTTCGGTGCTGCGCGCGCACGACCGGTTCGGCGACCCGGCGGTGCTGGTGCACGCCGACCACCCGCAGGTGCGGCTGATGGCCGCGTTCGACGCGGTGGTCAACAACGCCGACCGCAAGGGCGGTCACGTGCTGCACGCGACCGGCGGCGGCGTGTATGGGGTGGACCACGGGATCTGCCTGCACGCCGACGACAAGCTGCGCACGGTGCTGTGGGGGTGGCTGGGCGAGCGGCTGCCGCAGGACGCGGTGGAGGCGCTGCGCCGGCTGCGGTCGGGCCTGGACGGGGCGCTGGGCGGGCAGTTGCACGAGCACCTGACCCGGGCGGAGGTCCGGGCGCTGGCGGAGCGGGTGGACAAGCTGCTCGCGGCCGGGGTGTTCCCGGAGCCCTCCGCCAAGTGGCCGTCGATCCCCTGGCCGGCGTTCTGACCCCGGCGCGCGGCCGGTTCCGGCCGTGCGGGTGCCCCGGCGGTGGTCTAATCGGCCGGGTGAGCAGTGTTCGACTCCGCGAGGTGACCGAGTCCGACGTGCTGGAGTTCTTCGAGCACCAGGCGGACCCCGAGGCCAACCGCATGGCGGCGTTCGGCGCGGCGGACCCGACCGACCGGGCCGCGTTCCTGGTGCGCTGGGCGCGCATCCTGGCCGACGACGAGGTGCTGGTGCGCACGATCGAGTTCGACGGCCGCGTGGTGGGGCACGTGGCGCGGTTCCGCCAGTTCGGCGAGCCGGAGGTGACGTTCTGGATCGACCGCGCCCACTGGGGGCTGGGCCTGGCCACGGCGGCGCTGACCGAGTACCTGGCGCTGGACCCGGTGCGCCCGCTCTACGCGCGGGCGGCGGTGGACAACCTGGGGTCGCTGCGGGTGCTGGACAAGTGCGGGTTCGTCGCGGTCGGCGAGGACGTCGGGTACGCCGACGGGCGGGGCGAGGAGGTCGAGGAGTTCATCCTCCGCCTGGACGCCTAGGTTGGGGATCATGACCTCGACGCCGGAGACCCGGTTGGTGCGGCGGTTCGGCCCGGCGGTGCGGCCGTGGCTGGAGGGCCTGCCCGCGCTGGTGGCCGAGCGGTGCGCGCGGTGGGGGCTGACCCCGCAGCGGGAGCTGGCCGGCAACACCTCGCACACCCTGCTGTGCCGGCGCGGCGGTGCGCCCGTGGTGCTCAAGCTCTGCCCGGAGCCGGCGGTCGCCGCCGAGGAGGCCGCCGCCCTGCGCGCCTGGGACGCGGTCCCGCGGGCGGTGTCGCTGCTGGAGCACGACCCGGCGACCGGCGCGCTGCTGCTGGAGGGCCTGGAGCCCGGCACGCCCGCGACGTACGGCCCGGACTACCTGGAGGTGCTGGCGGGCCTGCACGTCCCGGACCCGGGCGGGTTCGCCCCGCTGACCGCGCGGCTGGACTTCATGTACGGGCTGGCGGCGCGCACCAGGCCGGGCGACTACTCCGCCGCGCACGCGGCGGCGACGGCGCTGGCCCGCGACCCGGTGCCGGCCGTGCTGCTGCACGGCGACCTGCACTTGCGCAACGTGCTCGACGCGGGCCCGCGCGGCCTGGTGGCGATCGACCCGCGTCCGTGCGTCGGGGACGCGGCGTTCGACGCGGCCGACTTCGTCTTCGCCGCCCCGGACTGGGCGACCGGCCTGGCGGCGCTGGAGGGCGTGGTGGACGTCGCGCGGGCCGAGGCGTGGTGCCACGCGCTGAAGGTGTTCCTGCCCGCGTTCGGCCCCGACGGCGTGCCTGCGGGTGATCCGACCGGGTGAACGGCTAGCGTCGCGGGTCGTGCGATCACAGGACTACGGGCGCGACGTGCTGGCCGGGGCGACGAAGCGGAAGGTGCCGGAGGTGGCGGCCGAACCGGGCCTGGTGGTGGAGGACCCGGCGTCGGGCTTCTGCGGCGCGGTGGTGCGCTTCGAGCAGGGCCGGGTGGTGCTGGAGGACCGGCACGGCCGGGAGCGGCTGTTCCCCCTGCTGCCCGCCGGGTTCCTGCTCGACGGCCGCCCGGTGACGCTGGTCCGCCCGGCCGCCGCCCCGGCCCCGGCGCGCGCGGTGTCGGCGTCGGGCTCGGTGAAGGTGCAGGGGCTGCGCGCCCGCACCGCCCGGGACAGCCGGATCTGGGTCGAGGGCCTGCACGACGCCGAGCTGGTGGAGCGGGTGTGGGGCCACGACCTGCGGGTCGAGGGCGTGGTGGTGGAGCCGCTGGACGGCGTGGACGTGCTGGCCGAGCGGGTCGCGGAGTTCGGCACCGGGCCGGGGCGGCGGCTGGGCGTGCTGGTCGACCACCTGGTGGCCGGGTCCAAGGAGTCGCGGCTGGTCGCGGCGGTCCGCGACCCGGGCGTGCTGGTCACCGGCCACCCGTACGTCGACGTCTGGCAGGCGGTGAAACCGGCCTCGGTCGGGATCGCGGCGTGGCCCCGGGTGCCGCGCGGCACGCCGTGGAAGGAGGGCGTGTGCGCGGCGCTGGGCTGGGGCGAGCCCTGGCAGGGCTGGCAGCGGGTGCTGGCCGCGGTGGGCGGTTTCCGGGACCTGGAGACGCCGCTGATCGGGGCGGTGGAGCGGCTGATCGACTTCGTCACCGAGCCCGACCTCGACCGTTCGTGACCTTCCCGTGCACCGGGGGTGCGAGGATGGTCGCGTGGCCGCGTTGATCTGGTTGGTGCTCGGGGTGCTGCTGGTGGCCGCCGAGATCCTGTCGGGCGACTTCGTGCTGGTCATGCTCGGTGTCGCGGCGCTGGGCGCGGCCGGGGTGTCGGCGCTGGGCGTGGGCGAGATCGCCGCGGCGGTGGCGTTCGCGGTGGCCGCGCTGGGCCTGGTGGCGGGTGCGCGGCCCGCGCTCAAGCGCAGGCTGACCTCCGGGCACGAGCTGAAGTCGGGTGCGCAGGCCCTGGTCGGCGGCACCGCCGTCGTGGTGTCCACTGTGGACGCGCACGGCGGTAGGGTGCGCATCGGCGGCGAGGTGTGGTCGGCGCGGTCGCTGGACCACCGCGTCCTGGAGCCCGGCGTCGAAGTCACTGTCGTGGAGATCTCGGGCGCGACCGCCGTCGTGATCTCCGGGTCCTGAGCGGAAGGGAACTTGAGGTGACCACCACGTTGATCGTCGTCGCGGTCCTGGTGCTGTTCGTGCTGATCGTCGCGGTCAAGTCGGTGCTGGTGATCCCGCAGGCCACGGCCGCGGTGATCGAGCGGCTGGGCCGCTACCGCACGACCGCCGCGCCGGGGCTGAACATCCTGTTCCCGTTCTTCGACCGGGTGCGGGCGCGCATCGACCTGCGCGAGCAGGTGGTGTCGTTCCCGCCGCAGCCGGTGATCACCCAGGACAACCTGACGGTGTCCATCGACACGGTCGTCTACTTCCAGGTGACCGACCCGCGCGCGGCGGTGTACGAGATCTCCAACTACATCGTGGGCGTGGAGCAGTTGGCCACCACGACGCTGCGCAACCTGGTGGGCGGGATGAGCCTGGAGGAGACGCTGACCTCCCGCGACCAGATCAACAACCAGCTGCGCGGGGTGCTGGACGAGGCGACCGGGCGCTGGGGCATCCGGGTGGCGCGGGTGGAGCTCAAGGCGATCGACCCGCCGCCGTCGATCCAGGACTCGATGGAGAAGCAGATGCGCGCCGACCGGGAGAAGCGCGCGATGATCCTGACCGCCGAGGGCCAGCGGGAGTCGGCGATCAAGTCGGCCGAGGGCCAGAAGCAGGCGGCGATCCTGTCGGCGGAGGGCGCGAAGCAGGCGGCGATCCTGTCCGCCGAGGCGGAGCGGCAGTCGCGCATCCTCAAGGCGCAGGGCGAGCGGGCGGCCCGCTACCTGCAGGCGCAGGGCCAGGCCAAGGCGATCGAGAAGGTGTTCGCGGCGATCAAGGCGGGCAAGCCGACGCCGGAGGTGCTGGCCTACCAGTACCTGCAGACGCTGCCGCAGATGGCGCAGGGCGACGCGAACAAGGTCTGGCTGGTGCCCTCGGACTACGGCAAGGCGCTGGAGGGGTTCGCGCGGATGCTGGGTGCGCCGGGCGAGGACGGCGTGTTCCGCTACGAGCCGCCCGCCGACGAGCCGGCCCGGTCCGCGCCGGAGGAGGACGACCCGTCGGTGGCGGAGTGGTTCGACACCGCGCCGGACCCGGCGGTGGCCGAGGCGGTGCGCGCGGCCGAGGCGGTGGCGCGGCAGGAGGTGCCCAGCCCGCTGGGCGGGCACCGGCCCGCGCCGGTGGAGCCGGGTCGGGAGCGGGCCGGGCTGTCCGGTGCGGCGGAGGTGCCGGGGATCGCGGGTGCCCCGGCCGGGCCGGGCGCGGACCCGGCCGGCGTGGAGGGGCACGGCGGGGCGCACCCGGGCGGGGCGGAGCCGCCGCGCCCGTAGCGCGGGCGGTGGTGCGTGGCGGGGCGGTCGGCCGTGCGGGCCGGCCGCCCCGCGCTGTGTTCGCGCAACGCTGATCACAGCCGGGACCGGGGTGGAGCAGCGCCGGCGCGGGGCCGGGTGCGGTTGGATGTGCCGGTGCCCCCGTTACCCGATCGAGTGAATTTCTGGTTGGACCGGTCCGCTGTGCCGTGGGGTGAGCGCTGGGACGGGCTGGCGGCCGTCGTGGCGGACCTGTCCGCGCTGGTCCTGGCCGGTCCGGGCGCGCGGCGGGTCGCCGAGCAGGTCGCGGAGCTGCTGGTGGCGGGCACGTCCCGGCACCGCGCGCACCGGGCCGCGCTCGCCGAGCTGGTGGACCGGGTGCTGGACCTGCACGCGGTGGCGTGCGGGTCGGACCCGCCGTCGCCGGTCGGGCTGGCGGACTGGCTGCTGCACGTGCAGACCGGGTTCGCCGAGCCGCCGGAGGTGCGGCTGGCCCCGTACGCGGCGGCGCTGGGCGAGGAGGGCCTGGCCCGCTACCGGGCGGAGGCGGTGGCGCGGTTCTCGAAGCTGCCGGTGATCGCGTTCGGCCGGACCGGCCGCTACGACCGGGAGCGGTGGGCGCTGCTGCGGGTGATGGAGGAGCTGGCCGAGCACGTCGGCGACGTGGACCTGCAGGTGCTGGTGCTGACCCGGGACCTGTCGTCGGGGTGGCACTACGTGCAGGTGGCGACGGTGCTGCGGGACGCCGGGCGCACCGAGGAGGCGCTGGAGTGGGTGGGGCGCGGGCTGCGCGCGACCGGCGGCCGGGGCGCGGCGGGCCGGCTGGTGGACCTGGCGGTGGACGAGTGCCTGCGGCTGGGGTGGCGGGAGCGGGCGGTGCGGTGGCGCCGGCGGGCGTTCCTGGCGTGGCCGGCGGTGGAGACCTACGACCGGCTGCGCGCGTTGGCGTCGGGGGTCGGCGGGTGGCCGCAGGTGCGCGCGGACGTGCTGGACGAGGTGCGCCGCACGGGCGACCCGGCGGTGGTGGGCGAGCTGCTGGCGCGGTTGGCGGCGCGCGGCTGCTGACCGGCGCGGTCAGTCGGTGTAGGCGGGCGGGCGGCGGTCGGTCCAGGGGCGGGCGCGTTCGAGCTGGGCGGCGGCGGCCAGGACGGTGTTCTCGTCGTGGGCGGGGCCGACGAGCTGGACGGCCAGCGGGAGGCCGGTGGCGGTGTGCCCGGCGGGGACGGCGGCGGCCGGGTTGCCGGCGACGTTCCACAGCGGCAGGAACGTGGTCATCCGGGCGGCGGCGAGCAGGGCGGGCACGGTGCCCCGGTGCCGCCACTCGCCCACCCGCAGCGGCGGCCGGGTGAGCACGGGGGTCAGCAGCAGGTCGTGCCCGGTGAACAGCCGGTTGGCGTGGGCGGTGAGCCCGGCGGCCTGGCGCAGGGCGGCGCGCACGGCCGGGGCGGGCAGGGCGCGGCCCAGCGCGGCGACCCGGCGGGTGCGCCGGTCGAGCCGGTCGGGGCGGTGCAGGGCGGCCTCGGCGGTGGCGGCGCTGTGCAGGTAGCGGGCGGCGAAGGCGGTGGAGCCGGCGAGCTCGCGCAGGTCGGGGTCGAGCCGGGTGACGTCGTGGCCGAGGTCGGCCAGCAGCCCGGCGGTGTCCAGCACGGCGTCGCGGACCTCGCCGGTGATCGGGATGCCGGGCCCCCAGGGGCGCAGCGACACCGCGATGCGCAGGGGACGCGGGTCGGCGGAGGCGGCGGAGGTGTGGCCGTGGCCGGGGGCCAGGACGTCGAGCAGGAGCGCGGCGTCGCGCACGTGCCGGGTGATGGGCCCGGCGGCGACCAGCCCGCCCCACACCGGGCCGTCGAGCGGCACGTGGTCGCGGTGCGGTTTGAGCCCGAACAGGCCGGTGCACGCCGACGGGATGCGCACCGAGCCCGCGCCGTCGGTGCCGATCGCGGCGCCGACCAGCCCGGCGGCCACGGCGGCGGCCGATCCGCCGCTGGACCCGCCCGGCGAGTGCCCGGCCGACCACGGGTTGCGGGTGGGCCCGGCCCAGCTGCTCTCGGTGTAGGGCCACAGGCCGAGTTCGGGCATCCGGGTGCGGCCGAGCACCACGGCGCCGGCGGCGCGCAGCCGGGCCACGACCGGGCTGTCGGCGTCGGCGGGCCGGTCGACGGCGCAGGTGCCGGTGGTGGTGGGCAGGCCGGCGACGGCGAGGTCCTCCTTGACCGCGACGGGCACGCCGAGCAGCGGGGCGTCCTCGCCGCGCGCCCGCCGGGCGTCGGCCTCGCGCGCGGCGTGCCGGGCCTGCTCGGCGAAGACGGTGCGGAAGGCGTTGAGCCGCCGGTCGTGCCGGTCGATGCGGCGCAGGCACTCGGCGATGAGGTCGCGGGCGCTCAGCTCGCCGGCGCGCAGCAGGTCGGCCTGCCGGGCGGCGCCCGCGAAGCACGCGTCGGTGAGGTCCATGCGCGCACCCTAGGGCAGGACGGGGCGGGCCGGCCGGTGACGCGCGCGGCGGCGGTGGCGGGCCACGAGCAGGGCCACGAGCAGCACCGGCCACGGGAACGGCAGCGGCGAGGCGATCCAGGCGAGCAGCAGCAGCACGCCGAGCACGGCGGGCAGCGGCGGCCGGCGCGTCGGCTGCCGGGTGGCGGCGGGTGCGGGCAGGTCGTGGGTGAGGGGCGCGAGGTCGGCGCGGTGGACGGCGGCGTAGGCGGTGGTGATCCGCTCGTCGGCCTCGGCGAGGGTGAGCCGGCCTTCGCCGACGGCGTCGCGCAGCCGGGCGACGACGTGGTCGCGTTCGCGGTCGGAGGCCCGGACGGTCTCGGGGGTGCTCATGTCCGTCGATGGTCCGCGCGCAAGGGGGCCCGGCGCGTCCGTTCCGAAGCGGTGCCGTGGTCTGCGCCCGCCGACGTAGGCGGGGCAGGGCATGATCGGGGTCATGCCGACGTGGGTCATGTGGTTGGCGGTCGCGCTGGTCGTCGCCGCCGTGGTGGTGCGCCACCACCGGCGGTCGCAGGCCGACACCCTGCTCGACGAGCACGCGCGCCGCCGCACCGGGTCCGGTCCGACGCCGGTGTCGGTGTGGCGGGAGGCCAACCGCCGGTTCCGGGCGGGCGAGCGGGAGGGCCTGCTGCTGCTGGCCGAGATCGGCCGCTCGGTGCCGCGCCGCCGCCAGGACGTGGTGGACACGTGGCTGGCGGCGCTGCGCGGCGGGGTTAGCCGGGGGCTGGACTCGCCGTGGCGCACGGCGGTGCAGCGCGAGCTGGTGGCGCACCTGCGGCCGGGGGACGACTACTGGCCGGGGATGGCCGTGCACGCCTCGGGCGCGATCCTGGTGGACTTCGACCTGTCGGGCTGCCGGGTGGGCGAGGTCGACTTCACCGGGGCGGTGTTCGTCGGCGACGCCCGGTTCGCGGCGATGACGGTGACCGGCGAGGCGCGGTTCGACGGGGCCCGGTTCCTGCGCCACGCGGTGTTCACCGACGCGCTGTTCGCGCGGTCGGCGTCGTTCGCGCTGGCGGTGTTCACCGGGAACCTGGCGTTCGCCGGGGTGCAGGTGGCGGGGGCGGCGCGGCTGCGGGCGGCGAAGATCTCCGGGCGGGCTGACCTGCGGCGGGCGGAGTTCGGCGGGTCGGCGGACTTCGCGGAGGTCTTCTACGGCGGCCGGGCCCTGTTCGGCGACGTGGTGTTCCACCAGGACGCGGTGTTCTCGCGGTCGTGGTTCCGGGGGTGGACCGACGTCGGTTCGGCGCTGATCGGCGAGGCGGCCGAGTTCGGCGGGGTCCGCTTCGGCCACCGGGTGATGCACTGACCGCGTGCCGCGCCGGCGTGGTCAGCCCGCTTCGGCGCGGTGCCCGGGGCGGTCGGGGGCGGGCACGGCGGCGGTGAACAGGCCGAGCCCGAGCGCGTAGGGGTCGTCCAGGCCGGTAGCGTGCAGCGCGTCGGCGGGCAGGGCGAGCAGGGAGACCGCGACGCCGAGGAAGTAGGCGTCGAGCAGCCCGGCGTCGCGCGCGGTGGAGGGCAGCCCGGCGGCGCGGTGCAGGTGCGCGCCGGCCTCTGCGTTGGCCACGACCATGCGGCCCAGCGCCGCGCGCACCCCGGGCCGGCGCACCGCCTCCAGGTAGAGCTCCACCATGGCCAGCATCCGGGTGGGGTCGTCGGCGACCGCGCGGCGCAGCAGCGCCGGGTAGAGCTCGGCGACGTCGGCGGGGGAGATGTCCTCGGGGGTGGTGGCGGCCAGGCGGGCGACGGCCTCGGCGTGCAGGTCGGTCATCCTCCCGGCGGCGGCCTGCAGCAGCGCCTCGCGGGTGGGGAAGTAGTTCTTGGCGGTGCCCTCGGGCACGCCGGCCGCCCGGTCCACCGCGCGGTGCGTGAGCCCTCGGCCGCCCTCGGCGGCCAGGACGGAGATCACGGTGTCGCACAGCAGTTCACGGCGGTTGGTCACGGTGAGGGGACCTTAGCCGACCTCGGCCGGCCGGCCGTCGCCACCACCCGGCCGGCGTCGAGGACCAGCCACATTCCGCACACGCAGCGCACGTAGGCGACGCGGCCGTGGGTGGAGGCGGGGTAGGCGGGGTCGGAGGCGGGCCAGCCGCAGCCGGGGCATCTGGTGATCACACCACCCAGCGTGGTGTCATGGTTCAGTGCATTTCAACCCTTACGGCGGGACGGCGGCGCAACTGGCGGCGGCCCTGGTCAACGCCCGTGCGGACGGTTGCGCCGAGGTCCTGCTGGCGGTGCTGCGCGAGCAGCGCTACAAGCCGGTGGGTGCGTTGTCGGCGGCCGACGCGCGCCGGCTGTCGGACTGGGCCTGGCGGCTGGAGCCGGTGTTCGCGGGCGGCGTGGACCGGGTGGGCCACGTCAACGCGCTGCTGGCCGAGACCGCCGCGCGCCCCTACATCTCGGTGCACGACGACCGGCCGCCGCACCTGCACTTCGCGGACGAGGCGGCCTCGACCCTGGTGCGGGTGCGCGCGTTCACGGCGGCGGGCCTGGCGCACGTGGTGTGCGAGGAGCCGGACCGGCTGGGCCGCTGCGGGCGCGAGGGGTGCGGCGTGGTCTACGTCGACACCTCCCGCAACGGCCGCCGCCGCTACTGCTCGACGCGCTGCGCGAACCGGTTGCAGGTCGCGCGGCACCGGTCGCGGCGCGCGTCCTGAGCCCGGCGGCGGGCGCGGGTCAGTGGTCGGGGTGGTGGGCGACGCCGAGGTCGGCGGCGATCTCGGAAAGCCGGGCGGCCATGCCCTGCGCGAGCCGGGCGCGGTAGCCGAGGAACAGCCGGTTGGCCGGCGGCACGGCCCACCGGCCGCGCCGGGCGACGTTGTAGACGCGGTGCACGACGCGGGTGCCGCGCGGGTGGTCCTCGGCGTGGTACTCGCCCCGGTACCACCAGCCGCCCTGCACCGGCTCGGGCAGGTACGGCGCGATGGCCTCGGCGGGTGCCTCGACCACGCCCGCGACCTCGAACAGCAGCGTCCTCATCTCGGGTCCTCCTCCTGGGCCGGGTGCGGCCCGTCCGGTGCCGGCGGGGTGTCGCGCAGGTGCCCGGTGGCGCGGCCCCGGTGCAGGTCGTGCCAGAAGTCGTGGCCGCCGAGGGTCCCGGCGCGGGCGGAGGCGGCGAACCAGCGGGTCCAGTCCCGCTCGGCGCGCAGCACGGCCTGCCGGTACTCCAGTTCGATCCAGGCGAGCTGCGGCAGGCCCATCGCGGTCAGGTCGGCCTTGACGGCGTCGAGCGCGGCGACCTGCCCGTCGAGGGTGTCGGCGCGGCGGTCGCAGAGGGCGGCGGCCTCGTCGGGCGGCAGCAGCCCGATCAGGGCGACCCCGGCCTCGAACCGGGGGTACTCCTTGGTGGGCACGGCGATCAGGTCGCGCAGCCAGTCGTGCAACTCGGCGCGGCCGGTGTCGGTGAGCCGGTAGACGGTGCGCTCGGGCCGGTTGCCCTCGCGGGTGGCCGGTGCGGCGTCGAGGAAGCCGTGCGAGCGCAGGGTGTCCACCACGGTGTAGAGGGAGCCGTAGGTGAGCTTGACGCTGCCTTCCTGGTGGCGTTCGCGCAGGGTGGACGCCATCTCGTAGGGGTGCATGGGCCGCTCCCACAGCAGCCCCAGCACCGCCAGGGCCAGCGGGTTCGTCCGACGGTAGGGCTTCGCCACGGTAATACTCGCTTCCGTATATCCGGACACGAGCACAGCGTAGGGGACGTAGGTTGGGCACATGATCACTGGGACTGCCGCCGGCGTGCCCTACGTCGCGCTGCCGCCGCGCACCGGACGCCGACTGGTGCTGGTGTGGCACCTGCTCGGCGAACCCGGCACGCCCGCCGACATGGCGCGGGCACTGCCGCTGACCGACGTCGACGCGTGGCGCGTCCACCTGCCGCTGCCCGCCGTCCCCGTCGACGGCGACCCCGTCCGCGACTGGTACGCGCCCCTGGTCACCGCAGGCGTCGCCGCCGTCGCGCCCGTGGTGGCCGCCCTGCGCGCGGACCTGGGCTGCGACGACGGCCCGGTCGACCTGGTCGGCGGCTCCGCCGGCGGCCACATCGCCCTGCTGACCGCCGTGTCCGGCACCGTGCCGGTGCGCCGGGTCGCGGCGCTCAACCCCGCCGTGACCGTGCAGTCCGTCATCGCCGCCTGCCTCGACGAGGGCCTGCTCGACGCCTACGACTGGACACCCGCCTCGACCACCGCCGCCGACCCCCTCGACGTGACCGCGCGCGCCGACCGGCTCACCGCCCCGCTGCTCCTGCTGCGCGGCGAGCACGAGTACGCGGCGTTCCGGCCCGTGCAGGACCGGCTGCACGCCGCCGTGCCCGCCTCCGAGCTGGTCGAGGTGCCCGGGTTGCCGCACATGCTGGTCTCGTCGCTGGACGTGGTGGGAGCGGAGGTCACGGCGTGGCTGACCGGCTGACGGTGGTGACCGGCGGCAGCCGGGGGATCGGCGCGGCGACCGTGCGCCGGCTCGCGGCACAGGGCCACCGCGTGGTGATCGGCTACCGCGCGGCGGCCGGCGCGGCCGGGGAACTGGCCGCCGAGGTGGGCGGGCTCGCCGTGCGCGCCGAGGTGTCCTCGCCCGACGACGTCGACGCCCTGTTCGACGCCGCCGCCGCGCTCGGCCAGGTCACCGGCGTGGTGATCAACGCCGGCATCACCAGCCCGATCGGCCCGCTGGCCGACACCGCCGTGCCCGACCTGCGGCGCGTGCTGGAGGTCAACGTCCTGGGCGCGCTGCTGTGCGCCCGGCGCGCGGCCCGCGACCTGGTCGGGGGCGGCGCGATCGTCTCGGTGTCCTCGGCCGCCGCCACCCTGGGCAGCCCGGGGGAGTACGTGCACTACGCGGCCGGCAAGGCCGCCGTGGACGCGATGACGGTCGGCCTGGCCAAGGAACTGGGACCGCGCGGCATCCGGGTCAACGCCGTGGCCGCCGGCACCGTGCACACCGCGATCCACGAGCTGTCCGGCGAACCCGACCGCCCGCACCGGGTCGCGCCCGCCATCCCGCTGGGCCGCGCCGGCCTGCCCGACGAGATCGCCGCCGCCGTCGCCTGGCTGCTCGGCGACGACGCCTCCTTCACCACCGGCGCGGTGCTGCGCGTCGCCGGCGGCCTGTGACCACCGCCCCCGGCGGTCAGGGCGCGGTCGACGCGGCCGGCAGCCGGGGCGCGGTCAGCACGCGCGGCCCGTCCTCGGTGATCGCCACCGAGTGCTCCACGTGCGCGGCCCGGCTGCCGTCCACGGTGACCAGCGACCAGCCGTCCTCCGCCTCGAAGTAGGCGTCGCGCCCGCCCGCGTGGAACATCGGCTCGATGGCGATCGCCATCCCGGCGCGCAGCGTCACGCCCCGACCCGGCCTGCCCTCGTTCGGCACGCCGGGGGACTCGTGCATGGCCCGCCCGATCCCGTGCCCGCCGAAGTCCGCCGGCATCCCGTACCCGGCGGCCCGCCCGATCCGGCCGATCGCCGCCGACACGTCGCCCATCCGCGCGCCCGGCACGGCCTGGGCGATCCCGGCCGCGAGCGCCCGCTCGGCCGTCGCGATCAGCGCGAGGTCGGCCGGGTCCGCGCGGCCGACGACGAAGCTGATCGCCGAGTCGCCGTGCCACCCGTCCAGGTGCGCCCCGCAGTCGACGCCGAGCAGGTCGCCGTCGCGCAGCCGGTAGCCGGTGGGGATGCCGTGCACGATCACCTCGTTCACCGACGCGCAGATGAAGCCGGGGAAGGGGGTGGCGGCGAACGACGGCCGGTAGCCCAGGAACGACGAGCCCGCCCCCGCACCCCGGATGACCCCGGCCGCCACCTCGTCCAGCTCCAGCAGCGAGACCCCGACCCGGGCGTGCTCGCGCACGGCGGCCAGGGCGTCGGCGACCACCAGGCCGGCCGCCCGCATCGCGTCCAGCTCGGCGGGGGATTTCAGCTCGATCACCGGGCACTCCTTACCGTGATAGTTATACCGGTATTACTATCACACCATGGTGCGTCCACCCCTCACCCCCACCGAGCACGCCCGGGGCGAACGCCTCGGCGAAGCCCTCCGCCGCGCCCGGGGCGACCGCAGCATGGTCCAGGTCGCCACCGCCGCCGCCATCTCCGTGGAAACCCTCCGCAAGATCGAACGCGGACGCGTCCCCACCCCCGCCTTCTTCACCGTCGCCGCCCTCGCCGACGCCGTCGGGCTCTCCCTCGACGCCCTGTGCCGCGACCTCGACGACCCCCGCCAGGCCGGCGCGGCCTGACCGTGCGGGACTTCGTCCTCCACCACACCGCACCCCGCCCCGTCCCGCTCACCCCCGGCATCCGGCTGCACACCGCCACCGACGTCACCGCCCTCTGGGAAGCCACCGGCCACCCCGACCCACCCTTCTGGGCCTTCCCCTGGGCCGGCGGCCAAGCCCTCGCCCGCCACCTCCTCGACCACCCCCACCTCACCGCCGGCCGCCACGTCCTCGACCTCGCCACCGGCTCCGGCCTCGTCGCCGTCGCCGCCGCCACCACCGGCGCGACCACCGTCACCGCCAACGACGTCGACCCGCTCGCCGGCACCGCCGCAACCCTCAACGCCGAGCTCAACCACGTCACCCTCGACATCGCCGTCACCGACCTGCTCGACACCGACACCCACCACGACGTCGTCCTCGCCGGCGACGTCTTCTACGACCGCGACATGGCCGCCCGCGTCCTGCCCTTCCTGCACCGCGCCCACCGCCGCGGCGCCACCGTCCTGGTCGGCGACCCCCACCGCGCCCACCGCCCGCGCCACGGCTTCCACCAGGTCGCCACCCACCACGTCCCCGTCCCGCACGACCTCGAAGGCACCGACCACCGCACCACCCACGTCCTGACACCCGACTGACCGACAGGGGAGCAGCCCCACCACGACGAAAGGGAGGCCCGCCGACACCCGGCGCACCTCCCCGCACACACCCCACGCCTACCGCCGCGACGCGAACCCGTCCGTCGCCGCCAGCACCGCCGCCGCCATCCCACCGTCGCGCACGCTGTGCGCCGCGTCGCGCACCACCACCAACTCCGCGCCCGGCCACGCCCGGACCAACTCCCACGCCGTCCCCACAGGCCCCTGCATGTCCCACCGACCGTGCACCAACACCGCCGGAATCCCGTGCAACCGGCCGACGTCGCGCAACACCTGCCCGTCCGCCAACCACGCCCGGTGGTGGAAGAAGTGCGCCGTGATCCGCGCGAACGCGAGCCGCCATCGGGGATCGGCCTCCCTCGGCTCCGGCCGGTGCCCCGGGTCCGCCGACACGATCGCCCCCTCCCACGCACACCACTCGTCCGCCGCCCGCTGCCGCACCACCGGATCAGGATCACCGAGCAACGCGTGGTACGCCGCCACCAGGTCCGTCGACCCCTCCGGCACACCACGCCGGAACCGGTCGTGCTCCTCCGGGAAGAACCGACCCAACCCGCCGTAGAGCCACTCGACCTCCGAGAACCGGCCCGACGTCACCGCCACCACGACGACCTCCGTCACCCGCTGCGGGAACAGCTCCGCGTAGTGCAACCCCAGCGTGCACCCCCACGAACCCCCGAACACCATCCACCGCCGCACCCCCAGGTGCTCCCGCAGCAGCTCGACGTCCCGCACCAGGTGCGCCGTCGTGTTCACCGACAGGTCCGTCCCGTGCTCCGCCGCGTGCGGCACGCTGCGCCCCGACCCGCGCTGGTCGAACAACACCACCCGGTACACCGCCGGGTCGAACAACCGCCGCATCCCGGGGGAGCAGCCCGTACCCGGCCCGCCGTGCAGCACCACCACCGGCTTGCCCACCGGGTTCCCGCACACCTCCCAGTACACGAGGTTCCCGTCACCCACTTCGAGCATCCCGTGCTCGAACGGCTCGATCTCCGGGTACACCGCCACACCACCCCGCCACCACACCCCGCCCGGCGGGGCAGCCCCTTACAACAGCGCTGTTACGTTAGGGGAGTGGCCGACAACCCCACCACCGACTTCCTCGGCACCCGCCTGCGACACCTCCTCGAACAACTCGACGCCGACCTCACCCGCACCTACGCCGACCTCGGCCTCCCCGGCTTCCGCCCCCGCTACACCCCGATCATCCGACTCGTCGACACCCAAGGCCCCCAGTCCATCCGCCGACTCGCCACCACCATCGGCGTCACCCACTCCGCCATCAGCCAGACCGCCAACCAGATGCGCCGCGACGGCTACGTCGAACTCCGCCCCGGCACCGACGCCCGCCACCGCATCGTCCACCTCACCGACCACACCCGGACCCTCCTGCCCACCCTCCACGCCGAGTGGAACGCCACCAACGCCGCCACCCGCCAACTCGACGCCGAACTCCCGCACCCCCTCAGCGAACTCGTCGAAGCCACCCTCCGAGCCCTCGCCGACAAGCCCTTCCACCACCGCGTCCACGACCACCTTCACACCCCGTGACACGCCACCAACTCCGCACCCAACCGCGCCAACTCCGCCCGCACCTCCACCGACCCCACCACCTCCGCCACCGCACCCCACCCCGCCAAGTGCTGCGCCACCATCAACGGCGTCGGAGCCCACACCCGCACCCGAGCCCGCCCACCCACCTCCTCCACCACCTCGCAGTGCCGCCCGAACTGCGCCCGCAACACCGACACCGACCCCACCGGCACCACCACCACGGCCACCGCCCCCCGCTGCCCGCCCTCGACCTCCGCCACCACCTCCTCCCACGCCTCCGCCAACCCGAACCCCTCCGGCCGCACCGCCTCCTCACCGGTCACCACCACCTCCACCACCCGATCCACCCGGAACGTCCGCCGCCCCGCCGCCGTACCCGCGACCAGGTACCAGAGGTCCCCCTTCACCACCAACCCCCACGGGTCCACCACCCGCACCGACGCCTCACCCGACCGCTTCGCGTACGACAACCGCACCCTCCGCCGACCCACCACCGCCCCCTGCAACACCTCCACCACCCCCGACCGACCCACCTCCGGCCCACCCCACCGCACCGGATCCACCACCACCGCACCCGCCGCCGCCCGCGCCCCCTCCCGGAACGTCTCCGGCAACGCCCGCACCAACTTCCGCAACGCCGACCGCACCTCACCCGACACCGCCGCCGCCGGCCCCACCAACAAGAACAACGCCTGCGCCTCCGCCGCCGACAACCCCGACAGGTCCGTCCGCGCCCCACCCACCAACCGCCACCCGCCACCCCGCCCCGCCTGCGGGTACACCGGCACCCCCGCCGCCGACAACGCCTCCAGGTCCCGCCGGGCCGTCGCCACCGACACCTCCACCTCGGCCGCCACCTCCGCCGCCGTCACCCGGCCACGCGCCTGCATCAACAACAACACCGCCACCAGACGATCCGCACGCATGAGCCACAGTCTCACCGACAAAGTGCTCACCAGATGAGCACTTCACCCCCGCACACTCACCCCACGACACACCGACCGGCACCCACACCGGCCGACCACCGAACCGGGGGAGACCCACCGTGCTGCGAGGCTTCACCACCGTCAGCTACCACGCCACCGACCTCGACGCCGCCGAGAACTGGTACACCCGCCTGCTGGGCATCGAGCCCTACTACCGCGTCCCCGGCAGCTACCTCGAATACCGCCTCGGCGACTACCACCACGAACTGGGCATCATCAACAGCGCCCACGCCCACCACGACGTCACCACAGGACCGGCCGGCCAGGTGATCTACTGGGCCGTCGACGACCTCGACGCCACCCTCGAACGCCTCCGCGAACTCGGCGCGACCCCGCACGCGCCACCCACGGACCACGGCGGCAACGGCTACGTCACCGCCGGCGTCCTCGACCCGTTCGGCAACATCCTCGGCGTCATGACCAACCCGCACTACGCCGCCACCCTCGCCGCCATCAAAGCCGGCACGCACTTCACCGACGAGCACGAGGCGTAGAAGCCGACCCCGACGATCACGAAAGATCGAACGGAACGGGGGAGTGGCCTTCCCAGATCCGGCGAGACGCCTCCTCCGGATACGGCACCGTCCTCGACTCGACGTCCAGGACGCGAGTGAGACGCCCACCGGGCCGGTGAGCCGACCAACCCGCGTCACCGGTGGCGACGAAGCGGACCCACACCTCCCGCAGTTCACGAGAAAGCGCGACAGCCTCGGTGTCGGGCTCCTCGCCGAGGAGCCCGACACCGATCGGACTGCCCAACGTGCCGAACGCCAAAGGCAGGTCGAGACTGTGACAGGCACCCAGGAGGCCACCCAGAACCGGAGCGACCCAGCACAGCTCGAACAGGTACGAAGTGCCACCGGCAGCGGCGTTCGCCTCGGCCAACTTCAGAGACGGCATCCGGAACAGGGCATCCGAGTACACCGCCTCCACCAACTCCTCCGGCCCCGCCAGCGGAAACGCAGCCCCGTAGGCCCCCGCGCCGCCAGGCTCCGGAGCGAGCAGTCCCAGAGCCGCGCGGGCGTCCTCCTCGGTGAACGTGCCATACCGGCCACCCACGACGCTGAAGTACCGGAACTCGTCCCGGGCGTGGCCGACCAGCAACTCGATCCCGCTCACACGCGCACCGGCCAACGCCGACCACGGCGTCTCCCGAAGAACCTCACCATCGACGACCGGGCAGAACGTGGTGCCGGCCTCCGCAAGACGCCCCCAGCGCTCCCGGTACGCACCGAGGCCGGCGTTGAAGGAGGTCAGCTCGGCGGCCAAGTGCCACGGGTCGACGTCACGCAGGGCCTCGGCGGTCGGACCCGCCACGCCGACCCGGCCCGCGAACACCGCAGCCACCTCCCGCGCCAGCGCAGGAGTGCCGACCAACCCCGGCACCGAATGCGCGATGGCCCGCCGGAACAGCCCACGCGCGGACTCCATCGTCAGCAGGGCGGCGACCGAACCCGCCCCGGCGGACACCCCGCCCACGGTCACCCGACCGGGATCGCCTCCGAAAGCGGCGATGTTGCGCTGCACCCACTCCAACGCCGCGACCTGGTCGAGGAAACCCCGGTTGGGCGGCGCACCGTCGAGGAACGCGAACCCCTCCACACCCACGCGGCAGTTGATGGTCACCACGACGACACCCGCACGGGCCAGCGCACCCGGGTCGTACACCGGGTCGCTCGACACCGCCGACAGGTAGCCGCCCACCGGAATCCACACCAGCACCGGCAGCCCCGCCGCGCCGGGATCCGGAGTCCCGACGTCGAGCGTCAACCAGTCGGTGCCCTGCGGGCGCACGTCGACCGGCAGGGACAACGGCACCACGGGGCCGAACTCGACCGCCTGCCGCGTCCCCTCCCAACGGTGTGGCGGCGCGGGCGCGGCGAAGCGGAGCGCTCCGACCGGAGGTCGGGCGTAGGGGATACCGCGGAACACCGCGTGCCCCTGCCGCCAACACCCCTGCACCACACCTTCCGTGGTCCGCACCTTCGGCTGATCGGACATGACAACCCCTTCCGGCCGGCAGCCCACGTTATGGGTCAGGTGTATTATGTCAAGCGTATTGAAACTTCCCAGGAGCACGGGGGAGGACCACCGATGCCGAAACAGGTGGATCACCGCGAACGCCGCGAAGCCATCGCCCGCGCACTGTGGCGCGTGGTCGAACAACGCGGCGTCGCACAACTGACGATGCGCGTGGTCGCCCAGGAGGCGGGCATGTCACTCGGACAGCTCCAGCACTACTTCGCCTCCCGGACCGCCATGCTCACCTTCGCCATGGACCTCGCCTCCGAACAGACCTCGGCACGCGTACACCGGGGGCTCGACAAGCTCGGCGACCGACCACATCCCCGTGACGTCCTGCGACTCACGCTCGCGGAAATGCTTCCCCTGCACGCCGACGCCCGCGCCACCAGCCGGATGAGCGCCGCCTACGTCCTGGAGGCGCTCCACGACGAGGCCGTGCACGAGCAGGCACGTCGCGGCCTCGTCCAAGGGCGGGCACTGGTCGAGCAGGTGATCCGCCAGGCGATCACCGACGGGCACATCGACCCCGGACGCGACCCGGGGACCGAGACCGACCTGCTCCTCGCCCTCACCGGCTTCACCACGCTGATCGAACTCGGCGTGATCGGGCCCCGGGACGCGCTCGCCGCAGTCGACGTGCACCTGGACCGACTGTTCGGCAGTGCAGGGGGCAGGACCGCCGAGGGGAGCGCCGGGCCGGTCCCGGAACGACTTACTTAACATAATGTCGATTATCGGCGTTGCGGTGACCTCAGTCGACCCGGCTCAAGAAACGTCACGTGACGTATCAACGGTGGTGTGGCCGGATGCCGCCGCAACGCCGACCAATCCGCCTCGGCGGCCGATGATCACGTCCTTGGGCTCGCCGCCGGCCGTCGTCCACGCCGTCCGGTGCGAACGTCTCGGCAACGGCGGCCCAGCACGTCGACAGGAGCGCGCCACGCGGGAACGACACGGCGGGACGCGGTCGGAGGTTCGCGGTGGTGCCGGAAGCGGTCGCATCCCCCGGTCGGCCGCCGACCCCCGCCGCCCCTCTTCCGGACCGATATTTGATGGATAATCGGCATTATCCATCAACCGTTGAATAGCACCGGGGTGTCGGCACGAGGGCGGTTGGTGCCGGTCGGGTGCGGTGGGTGCGGTGGTCGGTGCGGGCTCGGTGGCCGGTCCGGATTGTCGGTGGTGTGCGGTATGAAGATCCAATGCGAGTACTCGCCGCCCAGGAGTCGTTCTTCCTCGCCCGCCGCCCTCGGAAGGACTCCCCCCACACCACGGCCGCCTACCGGCGCGACCTGGCGGGGGTCACCGCGCTGCTCGCCGAGGTGTGCGCCACTCCCCCGGACGAGCTGGAGATCGCGCACCTGACGGCCGGGAACCTGCGCGCGGCGTTCGGGGTGTTCGCCGATTCGCACGCGAAGAGCTCGGTGTTGCGGGCGTGGTCGACGTGGAACCAGTTCCTGACGTTCTGCGTGGCGGAGGACCTGGTGCCGGGCAACCCGATGGGTGCGGTGGCGCGGCCGAAGACCCCTCCCCTGGTGCCGAAGCCGTTGCGGGGCGAGGACACGCCGGAGCGGTTGCTGACGGCGGCGGCGGGTGGTGCGCGGCAGGGGCGTGACCCGTGGCCGGAGCGGGACGTGCTGGTGTTGGCGCTGGGGTTGGTGGCGGGGTTGCGGTCGGCGGAGATGCGGACGTTGACGTTGGCGTCGGTGGCGGGTCGGCCGGGTGAGCGCCGGTTGCACGTGGCGGGCAAGGGGAACCGGGACCGGTCGGTGCCGATCGAGCCGGCGATGGACCGGATCATCGAGCAGTACCTGGGGTCGTGCCGGTCGCGGTTCCCGCAGGGGCGGTTCGACCGGGGGTCGGCGTTGGTGCGGGACCGGCACGGGGAGCCGATCGGGCGGGGTGGTCTGGAGTACCTGGTGCGGTCGTGCTTCCGGTGGGCGGGGTTGCACGACCGGGTGCCGTCGGGGGCGAACCTGCACGCGTTGCGGCACACGTTCGCCACGCGGTTGGCGGAGGACGGGGCGTCGGCGTCGGAGATCATGGCGTTGTTGGGGCACGCGTCGTTGGCGACGTCGCAGAACTACATCGAGGCGACGGCGCGGGAGCGGCGGGCGGCGGTGGCGGGGAATCGGACGTACGTGTCGTTGTCGCGGTTGCCGGGTCGGGATGGTGGGTCGGAGTCGGGGCGGGAGTAGTGCCGCTCGGTGGGTGGGTCGGCAGAAGACGGTGGCGGCCTGGTTGGTGACGAAGGACGAGGGGGCGGAGGTCCACTGGGTCGCGCCCGCACTGCGTACCGCGTACCGCACGTTTGCCGCCCCCGGTCGGTGTGGGCTGTCCGGGTGACGGGGGTGTTGTCGGGTTCGCACGGGTGTACGCAGGTGTCATGAGGGCGGTGTGGCGTGGTGCGGTGTCGTTCGGGTTGGTGACGTTCCCGGTGCGGTTGTTCTCGGCGACGGGGTCGCACGGGTTCCGGTTCCACCAGGTGCACCGGGTCGATGGCGGGCGGGTGCGGCATCGGCGGGTGTGCGGGGTGTGCGCGCAGGAGGTGCCGTTGGCGGAGGTGGTGAAGGGGTTCGAGCTGCCGGACGGGCGGGTGGCGTTGTTCGAGTCGGCGGAGTTGGCGGGGGTGCCGGTGGCGTCGGCGCGGACGATGGAGGTGGTGCAGTTCGCGCGGGTGGACGAGGTGGACCCGGTGTTCTTGGACCGGTCGTTCTTCGTGGAGCCGGAGCCGTCGGCGGTGGGGTCGTACTGCTTGTTGCGGGATGCGTTGGAGCGGGCGTTGCGGGTGGCGGTGGTGAAGGTGGCGATCCGGCGGCGGGAGTCGGTGGGGGTGGTGCGGCCGAGGGGTCGGGTGTTGGTGTTGCAGACGTTGTTGTGGCCGGACGAGGTGCGGGAGCCGGAGTTCGGGGTGTTGGACGTGGTGGTGCGGCCGGGGTTGCCGGAGGTGCGGGTGGCGGCGGCGTTGGTGGATGCGATGACGGCGGGGTTGGACCTGTCGGTGTTCTCGGACGGGTATCGGGAGGCGCTGGCGGGGTTGATCGAGGCGCGGGCGGCGGGGGTGGTGAGCGGGGTCCGGGAGGAGTAGGGGTTGGGCTGTTCGGGGGTGGTGGGGTGGGTTCGGTGGGTGGTGTGCCGTGCCTGCTGTTGGTCCGTTCGGGTGACGTGGTGGTGCGGGATGTCGTGCGGGCGGGTACGCACGTGGGATGAGGTCCGTGTGGCGCGGGGCGATCTCCTTCGGGCTGGTGACGATCGGTGTCCGGTTGTACACGGCCACGGAGGAGCACGATTTCCGGTTTCACCAGGTGCACCGGGAGGACGGTGGGCGGATCCGCTACAAGCGGGTGTGCCAGGTGTGCGGTGAGGAAGTGGCGTTCGCGGACATCGCGAAGGGCTACGAGCTCGATGACGGCCGGATGGTGGTGATGGAGGCCGAGGACTTCGAGAAGTTGCCGGTGAACACCGATCACGCGATCGACGTGCTGGAGTTCGTGCCGGTGGAGGAGATCGATCCGATCTACTTCCAGAAGTGCTACTACCTGGAGCCGGACAAGGCGGCGGCGCGGCCGTACGTGCTGTTGCGGACGGCGTTGGAGAAGTCGGGCCAGTTGGCGGTCGTGAAGATCACCATCCGGCAGCGGGAGACGTTGGCGATGTTGCGGGCCCGGGAGGACCTGCTGGTGATGCACACGATGTTGTGGCCGGACGAGGTGCGCAAGCCGGAGTTCGACTTCCTCGACGGTGACATCGAGGTGCGTCCGCAGGAGTTGCGGATGGCGTCGTCGTTGGTGGAGAGCATGGCGGGGTCCTTCGACCCGGGTGAGTTCACCGACGACTACACGGGGGCGTTGCAGAAGTTGATCGAGGCGAAGGCGGAGGGTGCGGAGCTGCCGGAGCGGCCGGAGTCGGAGGACACGGGTGAGGTGATCGACTTGATGACGGCGTTGGAGCGCAGCGTGGAGCAGGCGCGGTCGGCGCGGGGCGAGTCGGGTCGCAAGTCCTCGTCGCGGTCGTCGGGTGGGAAGTCGTCCCGGTCCTCGCGCTCGTCGGGGTCTGCCGGGTCGAAGTCGGGTGGGAAGGCGGCGGGGAAGGCCGCGCCGAAGAAGAAGGCGAAGCCCGCGTAGGGGGCGCGCAGTGTCCGGGGACTTGTCGGAGTACCGGCGCAAGCGGGCGGCGGGGCGGACGCCGGAGCCGTTGCCGGCGGAGGGTGGTCCGCTCCCCCACGGCGCCGACGACACGTTCGTGATCCAGGAGCACCACGCGTCGAGCCTGCACTGGGACGTGCGGTTGGAGCGGGGCGGGGTGCTGGTGTCGTGGGCGGTGCCCAAGGGGTTGCCGGCGGAGCCGGGGACGATCCGGTTGGCGGTGCGCACGGAGGACCACCCGGTGGAGTACGCGTCGTTCGAGGGGGTGATCCCGAAGGGCGAGTACGGGGCGGGGCGGATGTTCGTGTGGGACCGGGGTCGGTACGAGACGGTGAAGTGGGGTGACCGCGAGGTCGACGTGGTGCTGCACGGGTCCCGGGTGGAGGGTGAGTTCGTGTTCTTCCGGCGCGGGTCGTCGGGGCGGGACTGGATGGTGCGGCGGCGGCACGAGGCGGCGCGGCCGGACTGGGTGCCGTTGCCGGAGGCGGTGGCGCCGATGTTGGCGACGGCGGCGGCGGGGTTGCCGGCGCGGTCCGGGGAGTACGCGTTCGAGTTCAAGTGGGACGGGGTGCGGGTGGCCGCGCGGGTGGAGGGCGGCCGGGTGCGGTTGGTGTCGCGGTCGGGGGCCGACGTGACGGCGGTGTACCCGGAGTTGCAGGCGTTGGGCGGGGCGTTGGGGTCGACGCAGGTGCTGCTGGACGGCGAGGTGGTGGCGTTCGCGGGCGGGCGGCCGAGTTTCGGGGCGTTGCAGCAGCGGTGGCACGCGAGCGGGGCGCAGGCGCGGCGGTTGGCGGCGCGGCTGCCGGTGACGTTCCTGGTGTTCGACGTGCTGCACCTGGACGGGGTGGCGACGGTGGGGTTGCCCTACCGGCGGCGGCGGGAGCTGTTGGAGGGGTTGGGGTTGGCGGGGCGGCACTGGGTGGTGCCCCCGTCGTTCCCGGGTGCGGGCGCGGAGGTGCTGGCGGCGAGCCGGGAGCAGGGGTTGGAGGGGGTGGTGGCCAAGCGGCTGGACTCGCCGTACGCGCCGGGTGTGCGCTCGCCGTGGTGGTTGAAGATCACCGAGGTGGTGGCGCAGGAGGTGGTGATCGGCGGGTGGCGGCCGGGTGGGGGTCGGCGTGAGGGGTTGGTGGGGTCGTTGTTGCTGGGGGTGCCGGACGGGGAGGGTCTGGTGTTCGTGGGGTCGGTGGGGACGGGGTTCGGCGACGAGGAGCTGCGGGGGTTGACGCGGCGGTTGCGGGGGCTGGAGGTGTCGGGGTCGCCGTTCGCGTCGGAGGTGCCCCGGGAGCGGGCGCGGGGTGCGCGGTGGGTGCGTCCGGTGCTGGTGGGCGAGGTGGTGCACCGGCAGTGGACGGCGGAGGGGCGGATGCGGTTCCCGACGTGGCGGGGGTTGCGGCCGGATCGGGTGCCGGAGGAGGTGCGTCGGGTCGGTGTCGGGGACGGTGGTGCGGGTCGGTGAGCGGCGGGTGCGGCTGACCAACCTGGACAAGGTGCTCTACCCGGAGGCGGGGTTCACCAAGGCCGAGGTGATCGACTACTACACGCGGATCGCGCCGGTGCTGCTGCCGCACCTGGCGGGGCGGCCGGTGACGGTGCGGCGGTTCCCGGACGGGGTGGGCGGGGGGTCGTTCTTCGAGAAGAACGCGCCGTCGCACGTGCCGGAGTGGGTGCGCACGGTGCGGATCCCGACGCCGGGGTCGTCGCGGGGTGCGGAGTTCCTGGACTTCGTGGTGGTGCAGGAGTTGGCGACGCTGGTGTGGTTGGCGAACGCGGCGGCGTTGGAGCTGCACGTGCCGCAGTGGGTGGTGGGTGCGCGCGGGGCGCGGCGCTCCCCCGACCTGGTGGTGTTCGACCTGGACCCGGGTGCGCCGGCGACGGTGGTGGAGTGCTGCCGGGTGGCGGAGCGGGTGCGCGCGGTGCTGGAGGGTGACGGGTTGTCGCCGGTGGTGAAGACGTCGGGGTCGAAGGGGTTGCAGGTGTACGCGCGGGTGCGGGTGTCGTCGCCGGAGCGGCCGGTGCGGTACGCGGAGGCGGTGGCGCGGCGGTTGGCGGCGGAGTCGCCGGGCGAGGTGGTGTGGTCGATGGCGCGGGCGTTGCGGCCGGGCAAGGTGTTGGTCGACTGGTCGCAGAACAACCCGGCGAAGACGACGGTGGCCCCGTACTCGTTGCGGGCGCGGGAGGTGCCGTCGGTGTCGGCCCCGGTGACGTGGGCGGAGGTGCGGGGGTGCCGGTCGCCCGGGGACCTGGTGTTCGTGGCCGACGAGGTGCGGGCGCGGGTGGAGCGGGACGGGGACCTGTTCGCGTTGGGCGATCCGGCGCGGTTGCCGGGTTGAGTGCCTTGTCCTGGACGACTGCCCGTTTCCGGGTGGGCGGTGTCGGTGTCGGGAGGGGTGGTCGTGGACGGTTCGGGGACGGCGGGTGTGGTGCCGGCGCGCGCGGGTGGCCGGGTGGTGTTGGCGGAGTACGACCCGGCGTGGCCCGCGTTGTTCGAGCGGGAGGCGGCGCGGGTGCGGGCGGCGCTGGGCGGGGCGGTGGCGGCGCTGGAGCACGTGGGGTCGACGTCGGTGCCGGGGTTGGCGGCGAAGCCGGTCGTGGACGTGCTGCTGGTGGTCGGCGACTCCTCCGACGAGTCCGGCTACGTGCCGGCGCTGGAGGCGGCCGGGTACGTGGTGCGGGTGCGGGAGCCGGAGTGGCACGAGCACCGGATGTTCAAGGGCCCGGACACGGACGTGAACCTGCACGTGTTCTCGGCGGGCGACTCGCAGGTGCGCTGGATGCTCGCGTTCCGCGACCGGCTGCGCACCCACCCCGGCGACCGGGCGCGCTACGAGGCGGTCAAGCGCGAGCTGGCGGGGCGGGAGTGGGAGTCGGTGCAGGACTACGCGGATGCGAAGAACGCGGTGGTGGACGAGATCATGGCGCGGGCGGTGCCGGACGGTTCGCTGACCCGCGACTGAGGGCGCACTCCCCCTGCGGGTCGGGTCGCCGGTCCGGGAGCGCCGGAGGCTGTGATCTTCGGCGGCGGGTCCCGCGTTCGGCGGGTCCGGCCGGGGATTCCGCGTCGGTGGGGCCGGTGGGTGGGGAACAATTCCGGCGCGTGAGGTTCGGTGTGCTCGGTCCGATGGTGGTGCGGCGCGGCGACGGGACGGAGGTCCGGGTCGGCGGGCCGGGGTTGCGGGCGTTGGTGGCGGTGCTCGCGGTCGACGCCGGGCGGGTGGTCGGGGTGGACCGGCTGGTCGACGCCCTGTACGGGGACGCGCCGCCGCCGGGGGTGGGCAACGCGGTGCAGTCGCGGGTGTCGCGGTTGCGGGCGGTGCTCGACGTGCCGGTCGAGCGGTCGGCTGCCGGGTACCGGCTGGTGGTGGACCCCTCCGAGGTGGACGCGGTGCGGTTCGAGGAGCTGCTCGCGCGCGGGTTGCCGGGTGAGGCGCTGGCGCTGTGGCGGGGGCCGGCGCTGCGGGACGTCGGCGAAGCGCCGTTCGCGCCCGTGCTGGCCGCGCGGTGGGAGGAGTTGCGGCTGCGGGCGGTGGAGGAGCACGACGTGGCGTCGGTGGCGGTGCTGCGGGAGCTGGTGGAGGGGTTCCCGCTGCGCGAGCGGCTGGTCGCCCGGCTGGTGCGGGCCCTGCACCGGGAGGGGCGGCAGGCGGAGGCGCTGGCGCTGGTGGACCGGACGCGGCGGGTGCTGGCCGAGGAGTTGGGCGCGGACCCGTCGCCCGAGCTGGCCGACGCGCACCTGGAGGTGGTGCGCGGGCAGCGGGCGCCGGCGCGGCACGTGCTGCCCGCGCAGCTGACCAGTTTCGTGGGGCGCGCGCGGGAGGTGCGGCTGGTCGCGGAGGCGGTGGCGGCGGGCCGGCTGGTGACGCTGTCGGGTCCGGGCGGTGCGGGCAAGACCCGGTTGGCGGTGGAAGTGGCGTCGGCCGACCCGGGTGAGGTGTTCTTCGTGGACCTGGCCCCGCTGGGGGTGGGCGGGGACGTGCCCCGGGCGGTGGTGGCGGCGCTGGGGTTGCGGGAGGACGGCCTGCGCTCGACTTCGTCCCCGGTCGAGCGGCTGGTCGCGGCGCTGGCCGAGCGGCGGGTGCTGGTGGTGCTGGACAACTGCGAGCACGTGGTCGCCGACGCGGCGGCGCTGGTGGGCCGGTTGTTGGCGGCGTGCCCGGGGTTGCGGGTGCTGGCGACCAGCCGGGAGGCGCTGGGGATCACCGGGGAGGCGGTGCGGCCGGTGCCGCCGCTGCCGGTGGACGACCTGGACTCCCCCGGGGTGCGGCTGTTCGCCGACCGGGCGGCGGCGGTGAACCCGTCGTTCGCGGTGGACGCGGTGTCGGGGCCGCTGGTGGTGCGGATCTGCCGGGCGCTGGACGGGATGCCGCTGGCGATCGAGCTCGCGGCGGCGCGGGTGCGGTCGCTGCCGCTGGCGGAGGTGGCGGCCCGGCTGGGCGACCGGTTCCGGCTGTTGTCGCGCGGGTCGCGGGCGGTGGCGGCGCGGCACCGGACGCTGCACGCGGTGGTGGAGTGGTCGTGGGACCTGCTCGACGCCGAGGAGCAGGCGGTGGCCCGTCGGCTGACGGTGTTCGCCGGCGGCGCGACCGTGGAGTCGGCGGCGGCGGTGTGCGCGGTGGCGGGCACGGACGAGCTGCTGCCGTCGCTGGTGGACAAGTCGCTGGTGGAGGTGTCGGGGACGCGGTTTCGAATGCTGGACACGATCCGGGAGTTCTGCGCGCGGCGGCTGGTGGAGGCGGGCGAGCGCGACCGGGTGCGGCGGGCGCACGCCGAATGGCTGCTGGAGCTGGCGGTGCGGGCCGCGCCGCACCTGCTGCGCGGTGAGCAGGTGCAGTGGGTGGCGCGGTTGGCCGCCGAGCACGAGGAGTTCACCGCCGCCGTGCGGTGGGCGGCGGGCGCGGACCCGGCGCTGGCGTTGCGGCTGGTGGCGGAGCTGGGCTGGTACTTCTGGCTGCGGGGGCTGCGGTCGGAGGGCGCGCTGCTGGCCGGGGAGGTGGTGGCGGCGGTCGGCCCGACCGCTCCCCCGGGCCTGGCCGAGGAGTACCTGCTGTGCGCGTTGAACGCCTCCTCGACCGGCACGCGCGAGGAGGCGCTGCCGGGCGCGCCCTCGCCCAAGCAGCTCGCGCCGGAGCCGGAGCTGTTCCAGGGGCCGCCGACCCGGCCGTACCTGACGATGCTGTGGGGCATGGCCTACGGGGTGCCGGACGTGGAGGGCCCGTCGCTGGACGCGCGCCGGACCCTGCTCGGGCCCGACCCGTGGTCGGCCGCGCTCGGGCTGCTGGGGATGGGCGTGCAGTACCAGTACGCGGGCCGGGTGGCGCAGGCGCGGGAGGCGCACGCGCGGGCGCTGGAGGGGTTCCGGGCGCTGGGCGAGCGGTGGGGCGCGTCGGTGGCGTTGACGCAGCTCGCGGAGCTGGCGCAGGGCGACGGGGACGTCGACGCGGCCGTGGTGTTCCTGGACGAGGCGCTGGAGCTGTCGGCCGGGTTCGGGGCGACCGAGCACATCTCGACCATGCTGGTGCGGCGGGCGCAGTGGGCGTGCCACCGGGGCGGGTTCGACGCGGCGCGCGCCGACCTGGAGCGCGCGGCGGAGCTGGCCCGGTCGCAGGGCGCGGTGGGGACGCTGGCGGAGGTGTGGCTGGGGATGGCGGAGGTCTGCCGGTACCGGGGTGACCTGGCCGGGGCGCGCGGGTGGTGCGCGGAGGCGCTGCGGGTGTGCCCGTCGGGGTGGTTCGGGCCCGAGGAGGTGCGGGCGCTGATCGACGTGGCGCTGGCCCGGCTCGCGCTGGCCGACGGCGACCGGGCCGGGGCGCGGGCCGCGCTGGACCGGGCGGTGGCCTCGGGCGCGGAGTGGAACAACCCGGTGGTGGTGACGCGGTCGGCCGACGCGCGGGCGGCGCTGGCCCTGGCCGAGGGGGACGCGCGGGGCGCGGCGCTGCTGGCGGGCGCGGCGTCGGGGCTGCGCGGCGCGGTGGCGGGGCCGGACCCGGACGTGGCGCACGTGCGGCGGCAGGCCCGTGCCGTGCTGGGCGACGAGCGGTTCGAGGCGCTGTGGGCGCGTGGCGCGGCACTGGACCGGGACGGGGTGCTCGAGGCGCTCCGCGCGTGACCGGCACCCCCGACCGGTGGACACCCCGGCCCGTCAAGAACGCCGGTGGACACCAGGGCCGGTGGACGCCGGCACCTCCGGCCCGCCGGGATGGAGGACTGGGGTTCCCGCTCCCCCCGTCCCGGCGGCGCGGGGGTCAGGTGCTGTGCCAGGAGCCGCCCCAGCCGGGCGGGTCCTGCAGGACGGCGAACCGCGCGCCCGCCGGGTCGGCGAGCGTGGCCACCAGCCCGGCCGGCACCTGCTCCGGCGGTGTGAGCACCCGGCCGCCGGTCTCGGACGCGACTGTCGCGGCCTTGTCCGCGTCGGGCACCGCGAAGTGGCACAACCAGCGCCCTGCCGCTGCACCGCCGCTGGAGATGTCCGGCGCGCGCCCGGCGACCGCGCGCCCCTCCACGTCGTAGACCGACGACGGCTCGCCCGGGGTGCGGCTGACCCACCCCAGCTCCCCGGCCCAGTCGTCGGCCCGATCGTCGTCCCCGTCGTCCCCGGCCTGTCCGGTGCACACCACCCAGCACGGCTCGCCCGCGCGCGGCGGCGGCGCCCACGGCCCGTGCAGCACCCGCCCCCGGTCGACCGACGCGCCCTCGCACAGCCCGCGCGGGTCCGGTCCGGCGAACACGACGTGGAAGCCGTCGCCACCGGGCCGCACCCGCAGGGCCAGCCGGTCGCCGACCCAGCCGGAGAACACCCCGTCCGGTTCGGCGATGACGACCCAGCCGAGCAGGTGGGCGTAGAAGTCGGCGACCGGTTCGGGGTCGGCGGTGGTCAGCTCGACGCGGCGCACACCGCGCACGGGGCTGCTGGAAGGACCGGTCACGGGGTTCCCATCGGCGGCGGGGCGATCAGGGGCGGAGGAACGGCGAAACAAGAGCGGTGCGGGGTCGGACGTGATCAGGAGCGCGCCCCATCCTCCGCACCTGCCGGCGGTGGCGACAATGCTCCGTTCGGAGCCACCGGGTCGGCCGAAAGGATCCGCGCCAGCGGCACCGGCCGACCCAGGTGGAAGCCCTGCCCAACCCGCACCCCCAGGCCGATCAGGGTGGTGACCTGCGCCGGGCGCTCCACCCACTCCGCGACCGCCGAGAGCCCCAGGCCCCGCGCGATCTCCACGATCCCCGACACCAGCACCGCGTCCGTCGAGCGCTCGTCGATCCCGCGCACGAACTCGCCGTCGATCTTGATCCCGGTGATCGGCAGGTGCTTGAGGTGCACGAACGACCCGAACCCGGACCCGAAATCGTCCAGCGTGATCCGGCAGCCGAACCCGCGCAGCTGCACGGCCAGGGCCCGCGCGGCGTCGAGGTTCGTCACCGCCGCCGTCTCGGTGATCTCCAGGCCCAGCCGGCCCGGCGCGACCCCGGCCGTGGCCAGCCGGTCGAGCACGAACCCGCCGAAGTCCTCGTCCTCCAGCGTCCGGCCGGACACGTTGACGTTGAACCGCAGGTCCAGGTGCGGGTGGCGGACCAGCACGTCGATCGCCGTGGACAGCACCCACCGGTCGATGTCGAGCACCAGGTTCGAGCGCTCCGCCTCCGGCAGGAACTCCGCCGGGCCCAGGCGCGGCTCCTGGCCGTCCTCCAGGCGCAGCAGCAGCTCGTGGCCCAGCGTCCGGCCGGTCGACAGCTGCACCATCGGCATCGCGTGCAGCGCCAGGCCGCCGCCGTCCAGCGCCGCCCGCACCCGGTCCAGCACCGACACCCGCTTCGCGGTGTCGGCGTAGTGGCCCGGCTCGTACACCGTCACCCGGTCCCGGCCCGCCGCCTTCGACGCGTACAGCGCCAGGTCCGCGTTGGCCAGCACCAGCTCCCACGTGTCACCGGCCCCGTACTCGGCCACCCCGGTCGACACCGTCACCCGCGCCGACGCCGCCACCAGCGGCAGCGACGCCACCGCGTCGCGCAGCCCGTCCGCGACCAGCGCCGCCTCGGCCGCCGAGCAGCCCGGCAGCACCACCGCGAACTCGTCACCGCCCAGCCGGCCGATCGTCTGCGCCCCCGACAGCCGCGACCGCAGCGCGCCCGCCAGCGCCTTCATCAACCGGTCGCCCACCGCGTGCCCGCGCAGGTCGTTGACGTCCTTGAAGTTGTCCAGGTCCAGCAGCAGCAGCGCGCCCGTGCCGCCCGCGCCCAGCCGGCGCTCCAGCTCCCGGGTCACCGCCCGCCGGTTCGCCAACCCCGTCAACGGGTCCTGCTCGGCCAGCGCCAGCAGCTCGTCGTGCACCCGCCGCGCGCGGGTCACGTCGTGCGCGCTGCCCAGCATCCGCGCCGGCCGGCCGTCCTCGCCCGCCTCCACCTCGCCGAAGCACTGCAACCAGCGCTGCGCGGACCGGTCGGCCGACACCATCCGGTGGGTGAAGGAGAACCCCGCACCCGAGCGCAGCGCCTCCTCCAGCACCGCCCGCACCGCCGCCAGGTCCTCCGGGTGCACCAACGCCGCGTAGGCGTCGAGGTCCATCACGGTGCCCGGCGCGAACCCGAACATCTCCAGCAACGACTCCGACCACACGACCCGGTCCTCGGCGATGTGCCACTCCCAGGTGCCCATCCGGCCCGTCACCTGCGCCAGGCGCAACGCCTCCGCCTCGTGCGCGGCCTCCATCTCGCGGTCCCGCCACGCCGTCACGTCCGCCACCTGGTACAGCAGCCCGCCGGGCCCGCCGTCGCGGTCCCACGGCCGGCAGGTCACCTCCAGCCACCGGTGCCCCTCCCGGTACGCGGCGGGCGCCAGCAGCGCCAGACCCGGCCGGGGCCGGTCGGGCACACCCGGCAGCAGCGCGGGCAGCGACCGGCCCACCGCGCGGTCCACCGCGACACCCAGGACCTCCGCCAACGCCGGGTTCACCCAGCGCAGCACGCCCTCGCCGTCGGTCACACCGAAACCCACACCGGCCCGGTCGAGCACCTCCCGGTGCCACGCGCCGTCGCCGTCCACGAACCCTCCTCGCCACCCCGCCGGCCATGATGGTGGAGCCCGCGCGCACCGGGCAAGCCGACAACCCGCCGGGCGCCCGGCGGGGCCGGGCTCAGCGCAGCCGCTCCAGACCGCGCGCCGTGCGCGCCAGCTCCTGCGCCAACCGGCCCAGCTCCTCGGCACCCGCCCCGTCCGACGCCGCCGTCGCCACGTCCTCCGCCGCGCACCGCACCTGGAACAACCGGTCCTGCAGGTCGGCCAGCTCCGCCGCCGACAGCACCACCGCGTCCTCCGGCAGCCCGCCCCGCTGCACCGCCGCGCGCCGCTCGTAGGCCCGCTGCCGGCACGGCTGCGCGCAGTACCGGCGCGGACGCCCGATCCGGCCGCTGTCGGGCAGCCGACGGCCACACCAGGCGCAATGCCTGGCCTCCTCCCGACGCGACGCGACGGCCCCGGTCACCAGCTCCATGGCGCGCGACGGTATCCCGCTACCCACCGGTCACCCCCACGCCACGCCGCCAAGGCAGACTCCACCCGTGACCGCGAACCACCCGTACCTGTCCGGACCCCACCCGAGGCCCTACGCCCACCGGGGCTGGCACCTCGACGACCTGGACGGCATGGAGAACTCCCTCGCGGCGTTCCGGCGCGCGGCCCGGGAGGGCTACCGCTACCTGGAGACCGACGTGCACGCCACCGCCGACGGCGTCGTCGTCGTCCACCACGACGACACCCTCGACCGCACCACCGACGGCGTCGGCCCGGTCGCCGCCCAACCCTGGTCCGCCGTCTCCCGCGCCAAGGTCGGCGGGCGCGAACCCGTCACCCGGCTCGCCGACCTGCTCGAAGAGCTGCCCGACGCGCTGCTCAACGTCGACGTCAAAGCCGACCACGCCGTGCAGCCCGTCGTCGACCTGCTGCACGCCGCCAAGGCCCTGCACCGGGTGTGCCTGGCCTCCTTCTCCGACGCCCGCCTCGCCCGCCTGCGCGCGCTCGCCGGACCCGACCTGATGACCTCCATGGGCCCCCGCTCGGCCGGTGCGCTGTGGGCCTGCGGACGGGTGCCCGCGCTGCGCCTGCCGGTCGCCGGCCGCATCGCCCAGGTGCCCGCCACCCAGGGCCGCCTCACCGTCGTGGACGGCCGGTTCGTCCGCGCCGCCCACCACCGGGGCCTGGAGGTCCACGTGTGGACCGTCGACACCGCCGACCGCATGACCGCCCTGCTCGACACCGGCGTCGACGGCCTGGTCACCGACCGGCCCGACGTGCTGCGTGACGTGCTCACGGCGCGCGGGCAGTGGGCGGGCGGCTGATCGGCAACAGCTTGGCGGTGATCACCACGGCCACCCGGACGGGGAAGTACAGTCCCCGCCCATGAGCGTGGCCGACAGCCCTGCACCCGCGACCGACCGCAAGCGGGAACAACGCGGATGGATCTGGTACGACTGGGCCAACCAGGTCTTCCCCACATCCGTGATCACCGTCTTCCTCTCCGGCTACCTCACCGCCGTCGCCAAGGAGGCCGCCCGCGAGGACGTCGCCCGCAACGGGCCCGACGCGTGCGCCGCCAGTTCGCTGCAGCAGTGCGACATCGCGGTGTTCGGCGGCCACGTCCCGGCCGGGTCCCTGTGGGGCTACCTGCTCTCCATCGCCACCGTCGTCCAGGTGCTCGTGCTGCCGATCATGGGCGCGATCGCCGACCGCACCCAGAACAAGCGGCGGATGCTCGCCGGCACCGCGTTCACCGGGGCCGCCGCCACCGCCGCCCTCGCCCTCGTCGGCGGCACCAACTGGCAGCTCGGCATCGCCCTGTTCATCCTCGCCAACATGAGCTACGGCTCCTCGGTCGTCGTCTACTACGCGTTCCTGCCCGAGATCGCCACCCCCGACGAGCGCGACGCCGTCTCCTCGCGCGGCTGGGCCTTCGGCTACCTCGGCGGCGGGCTCGCGCTCGCCGTCCAGCTCGGCCTGTTCATCGGCCACGACGCCGTCGGCATCGGCGAAGCCGTCGCCGTGCGCATCGGGTTCGTCCTGTCCGGCCTGTGGTGGGCCGCGTTCACCCTCATCCCGCTCAAGCGCCTCAAGCGCCACCAGGAACCCCACGGCGGCGAGTCCGGCGCGTCGGTGATCACCGCCGGGTTCCGCGAACTGCGCCAGACCCTGCGCCAGGCCAAGACCTTCCCGCTCACCCTGGCCTTCCTGGGCACCTACCTGATCTACACCGACGGCATCGCCACCGTCGCCAACGTCTCCGCCCAGTACGGCCGCGACGAGCTCAAGCTCGACGAGACCGTGCTCATCGCCACGATCCTGATCGTGCAGTTCGTCGCCTTCGCCGGAGCCGTCATCCACGGCCGGATGGCCCGGCGGTGGGGCGCCAAGCGCACCATCATGACCAGCCTGCTGGTGTGGATCGGGGTCATCGCCGCGGCCTACTTCGTCCAGGCCGGCCAGCAGGTCCAGTTCTACCTGCTCGCCGTCGGCATCGGCATCGTCCTGGGCGGCACCAACGCGCTGTCGCGCTCGCTGTTCTCCCAGATGATCCCGCCCGGCCGCGAGGCCCAGTACTTCTCCCTCTACGAGGTCGGCGAGCGCTCCACCTCGTGGCTGGGCCCGCTGGTGTTCGCCGGCGTCGGCCAGGCCACCGGCTCGTTCCGGCTCGCGATCATCTCGCTGGTCGTGTTCTTCGTCGTCGGGTTCGTGCTGATGATCTTCGTGCCGGTGCGCAAGGCCATCACCGAGTCCGGCAACCCGGTGCCCGCCAAGGTGTGACCCGGCAGGGGTGGCCGGCGGGGAGTCCGCCGGCCACCCCCGTGGTACGGGAAGCTCAGCCGGCCGGTGCCGAACGACCCGCCGGCGCACCGGCCCACGGCCGCGACACCACCACCACAGCCGTGGTGATCAGCCACGCCGCCGCCCACACCACCAGCGACAACGCGAACACCCACGCCACCGCCGCGCCCAGCACCGCGCCCACCGCCGACACCGCGACCCACCGCCGCGCCCTCGGCACCGCCGGAGCCTCCCGGTGGAAGCCCAGCCACACCGCGACCGCCGTCACCACCGCCGGCAGCGCCGACTGGACCGCCCACCACGACGACACCCCCGGCGCGAGCACCGCCGAGCCGACCGCCACCACCGCCGACACCAGCGCCAGCCACCGCGCCCACGCCCACCGGCCCGTCACCACCGCCGCGAACGCCCCCACCGCCAGCGCGTCGAACCACACCGCCGGGCTCCCGCCGTACCGCACCGCCGTCGCCACGCCCTGCGCCGCCAGCACCACGTGACCCGCCAGGCCGACCAACGCCACCAGCCGCGCCGCGTCCCCGGCCGGGCTGCGCTCCCGGAACCGCACCCGCACCGCCAACCCCACCGTGGCGAACGCCTCGTCCCACCCCGGCCAGCCGTGCTCCCGGTCCAGGTCGTCGTCCCGGTCGGTGAGGAACAGCCCGACCATCTCCTCCTCCCGCTCCGCCCGGTACCACCCGGGCAGCACCCGCAACAGCGACCGGTACCGGCGCTCCAGGTTCGAGCTCACCGAGCCTCCCTCGCCCGCAACACCGACGACGCGGCCCGCACGTTCGCCGACAGCCGCGCCACCTCGGCCGACAGCACCCGCACCCCGACGTCGGTCAGCCGGTAGTAGCGCCGCAGCCGGCCCTGGTGGACCTCCTCGCGGTCCCGCACCGCCCACCCGTCGGCGACCATCCGGTCCAGCACGCCGTAGAGCGTGCCGACCCGCAGCACCACCCGGCCCTCGGACAGGACCTCCACCGACCGCACGATCGCGTACCCGTGCAACGGCTCCTCGGCCAACGCCGTGAGCACCAGGAACGCCTGCTCTGAGATACCTCTCACGCCGCAGGTTATATCGCAAAGCGGTATATCTCGTCCACGTGCAGAGCCTGTTCCGGGCTGTCGTGTTCTGTTTTGGGCGGGGATGGTCGCCAACCAGAGGTGTGTGATTTATTCTTGGTGATCACTGAAGAAATAGTGCACGACAACAGAGATCGACCATCCGACCACCGCCGGCCGGAGCCTCAGCGCGCGATGCCCCATGCCTGGGTCGACTTGCGGTCGTCGCACGGCAGCACGACCACGCGCGCATCGGGGAACGTCGCATCCAGGCACGTGGCCCGGTTCGACCTCGGCGACACCCGCGCCGCGTTCGTGGTCACCACCCAGATGTCCCACGACTGGTTCGCCCCGCCGTGGCACGGCCACCGCACCACGTACGGCCCCGTCACGCCCTCGACGTCCACGCAGTCCGCCGGGAACCCCAGCGGCTTGATCGCCCAATAACCGTCACCGGCATCGACGAATCGCCACCGCTGGTTCGTCTGGCTGTGACACTGCCAATGCAGGACGTACGAGCCCGTCATGTTCTCCAGGTCGAGGCAGTCCCGAAACCCCAGATTCGGGACGACAAGCTCCAAGTCCTGTCCCGGCGTCGGCACGAGCCGGTACGGAAAACTCGGCTGCGCCGCCTTCCGCACCGCCCCCACGCCCGCCGACGCCGCCCCGACCAGGCCGGACGCCACCCCCGGCGCCACGACCAGCGCCGCCGCGCACGCCACCGCCGCGAATCTTCGCAACACCACGGCAATCCCCTTTCCGGTACCCGGAATTCCCTTTTCGAGAATTCCACGCGACGTCGGCGGCGCCCACTCCCCCGGGCCGACCTGGAAACCGACGACGGGCCACCCCGGACTTTCCCGCACCCACCGGCTCCCGACCAGGACCACGACGAAAACAGCATCGACCGGACCAATCCCGCACGGCCTCCCGCCCCGCGAACCCGCCGCGACGCGGAGATCCACACGCCGACCGGCCGCACCACCCCCACTAAGGTGGCCCGCCGTGGAGCCCACGAACCCCAGCACCGACCCGACCGACGCCCTGTCCTCCGTGCCGGCCGCCGGTGCGCGACGCGGCGTCGCCCCCACCGGCCGGCTCCGCTTCTTCTTCGGCCCGATGGACTGCGGCAAGTCCACCCTCGCCCTCCAGATCGACCACAACCAGGCCCGCCAGGGCCGCAGCGGCCTGCTCCTGGTCCGCCACGACCGGTCCGGCACCCCCACCATCTCCAGCCGGATGGGCCTGGCCCGCAACGCCGTCGAGGTGCACGAGGACATGGACCTGTGCGCGGTGGTCCGGCAGCGCTGGGCCGAGGGCACCCGGGTCGACTACGTCATCGTCGACGAGGCCCAGTTCCTGTCCGCCGACCAGGTCGACCAGCTCGCCGAACTGGCCGACGACGCCCAGGTCGACGTCTACTGCTTCGGCCTGGCCACCGACTTCCGCAGCGCCATGTTCCCCGGCTCCCGCCGGCTGTTCGAGCTCGCCGACGAGCTCAACGCCATCCAGGTCGAGGTGCTGTGCTGGTGCGGCCACCCCGGCCGGTTCAACGCCCGCGTGCACGACGGCGAGCTGGTCCGCGCCGGCGACACGGTGCTGGTCGCCGACACCGCCCCGACCGCCGACGAGGTCCGCTACCAGGTCCTGTGCCGCCGCCACTACCGCACCGGCGAGCTGGGCCCCCACCCCGTCAACGGCCGCCAGCTCAGCCTCACCTGACCCACGCCGTGCGGGGAACCGAAGCCGCGCACGACCCGGCGGCGTGCGGCGACGTCCAACCGGCGTGCGCCCCGACCGGACTCGACCCACGCCCCCGCCGCCCGACCCGCCACACTGTGCGCGTGACAGGGAAGATCAGCGCGGGCATCCTGCTGCACCGCCGCACCCCCGACGGCGTCGAAGTGCTCATCGGCCACATGGGCGGCCCGTTCTGGGCGCGCAAGGACGCCGGGGCCTGGTCGATCCCCAAGGGCGAGCCGGAGGGCGACGAGCCGCTGGAGGACACCGCCCGCCGGGAGTTCGCCGAGGAGTTGGGGCTGCCGGTCCCCGACGGCGGGCTGGTGGCCCTGGGCGAGGTCCGGCAGTCCGGCGGCAAGGTCGTGCACGTCTGGGCGCTGGAAGGCGACCTGGACCCCGACCACGTGGTCCCGGGCACCTTCGAGCTGGAGTGGCCCCGGGGCTCGGGCGTGCTGCGCGAGTACCCGGAGGTCGACCGGGTGGCCTGGGTGCCCCTGGCCGAGGCCGGGGCGAAGCTCGTCACGGCCCAGCGGGTCTTCCTCGACCGGCTCGTCGACCGGGCTGGAAGCTGATCTTTAAGTCCACACTGAAATCATTATTGGAATAAAGTGACCGGACCAACGTTTGGGTGCGAGCCGGACGGGTGACCCCAGGAGACGGTCACCACGCTGCACGCCCGTACGGGCACGCAGCGTGGCGGCCAGACCGAACCGCACCGAAATAACGTTCCGTGACCGCAAGCATGACGGCCGTCACTACCGCCGAGTTAAACCCGCCGCACCATCGCCCTACGTGTTCGGTCTAAGCTGTCGCAGCCGCACACCTTCTGCCGGTACTGCTCCATCAGTGTGATGAAGTAGCCCGACAGCTTGATAACGCGTCACGATCTCGCCGCGATTGCATCCCTTAGGAGGAAGCCTTCGTTGACGGGTGAAAGACGTCACTGTGGGCGACCATGACCGCAAAGCCGGGAACGAACGGAGCAGTCCGATCGTTGCACTCGGTGAGCACCAGCCTGGGCCCCGGCCCTGAGCCGAGCGAAAGGACACCGCCATGGCCGACCGCGTTCTACGGGGTAGCCGGCTCGGAGCAGTCAGCTACGAGACCGACCGCAATCACGACCTCGCCCCGCGCCGGTCGGTGCGGTACGCCTGCCCCAAGAACCACGACTTCGAGGTCCCGTTCTCCGACGACGCCGAGATCCCGCACACCTGGGAGTGTCGTCTCCACGGCACGGAGTCCAAGATCATCGACGGCGCGGAGCCGGAGGCGAAGAAGGTCAAGCCGCCGCGCACGCACTGGGACATGCTCCTGGAGCGGCGCACCATCCCGGAGCTGGAGGAGCTCCTGGACGAGCGGCTGGAGGAGCTGAGGGGCCGGCGCACCCGCACCGCCTGACCGCCCACCGACGTCGGGAGGGGCCTGCCGATCGGATCGGCAGGCCCCTCCTCGCACGTCCCGACAGGTCCGGGACCGGACGCCGCTAGCGGTTCGCCCCGGTCCTCGGCTTCGGCGCGAACAAGTCGCGCAGCTGCGTGTAGCGGCGGCGCAGGCCCCACTTCGTGACCCGCAGCAGGGCCTCCCGCACGATGTTGCCGCTCATCTTCGACTCGCCCAGCTCACGCTCGGTGAAGGTGATCGGCACCTCCACCACCCGGTAGCCCAGCTCGATCGCCCGCCACGCCAGGTCGATCTGGAAGCAGTAGCCCTGCGAGGCCACCGTCTCCAGCTTCAGCCGGCGCAGCACCTCGGCCCGGAACGCCCGGTAGCCGCCGGTGATGTCCTTCACACTCGTGCCCAGAGCGAGCTGCGAGTAGACGTTGCCGCCCCGCGAGATCAGCTGCCGCAGCCACGGCCAGTTCACCGTGCTGCCGCCCGGCACGTACCGCGAGCCCAGCACCAGGTGGGCGTCGCGCAGCGCGTCCAGCAGCCGGGGCAGGTCCTCCGGCGCGTGCGAGCCGTCCGCGTCCATCTCCACCACGACGTCGTAGCCGTGCTCCAGCGCCCACCGGAAGCCCGCCACGTACGCGGCGCCCAGCCCCGCCTTCTCGGTGCGGTGCAGCACGTGCACGCGGTCGTCGGCGGCGGCCATCTCGTCGGCCAGGTCCCCCGTCCCGTCCGGGCTGCCGTCGTCGACCACGAGGGCGTGCACCTTCGGCAGCGCCGCGTGCAGCCGCTTCACGATCTTCCCGATGTTGTCCCGCTCGTTGTAGGTCGGGATCACCACCAGCACCGGCCCGAGCTCGCGGTCAGGCTGCGCCTGCTGGTCCGCCATCCGTTTCCTCCTCGCCGGTCCCCGCACCAGGGGCCGGACGCGATCCTCGTCGTTTCACTGTCAAGCGTCGCACGGTCGAGCCGAGCGCCACGGCCAGCAGGCCCAGAGCGGTCATCACCCACTCCGGCCACGCGCCGAACCGGGTGGCCAGAGTAGCCTCCCCGCGCAGCGGCAACTCCGCGACCAGAGCGTCGGGGGTGAACATGCCGGTCCGCCGCGTCACCGCGCCGTCCGGCTGCACGATCGCGCTGACCCCGCTGGTCGCCGCCACCACCACGGCCTTGCCGTGCTCCACCGCCCGCACCCGCGACATCGCCAACTGCTGGTAGGTCATCTCGGTGAAGCCGAACGTCGCGTTGTTGGTCGGGATGGCGATGAGGTTCGCCCCCGCCAGCACCGAGTCGCGCACCACGCCGTCGAACGCCACCTCGTAGCAGGTGTCCAGCGCCACCTCCGCCCCGCCCATCGCGAAGCCCTCCGGGTCGGTGCCCGGCTGGAACGTCCCCGCCCGGTCCACCGCCTCGCTGAAGATCCGGAAGAACGAGCGCATCGGCATCGTCTCGCCGAAGGGCTGCAACTGCCGCTTGGTGTAGGTGTCGACCGGACCCCGCTCGGGGTCCCACAGCACGACGGTGTTGCGCGGCAGGCCGTCCGACCGGTCCACCACCACCGCGCCGACCGCGATCGGGGCCTTGACCGCCTTGGCGGCGCGGTCGATCCGCTCCGCCGCGTCGGCGTTGCGGAAGGGGTCGATGTCGGAGGAGTTCTCCGGCCAGATCACCAGGTCCGGCTGCCGCTCCCGGCCCTCGGCCACGGCCCGCGCCAGCTCCAGCGTCCGGTCCACGTGGTTGTCCAGCACCGCCCGGCGCTGGGCGTTGAAGTCCAGCCCGGCGCGCGGCACGTTGCCCTGGACCGCCGCGACCACCACCGTCCCCTGGTCGGGCGCGGTCCCGACGAACGGCGCCGTCACCAGCCCGCCCGCCAGCGGCAGCACCGCCAGCGGCAGCGCGAGCCGCCAGGAGCGGCCCAGCCACGCCAGCCCGAACCCGGTCAGCGCCACCGCGAACCCGACCAGCGGCGCCCCGCCGAGCGAGGCCAGCGGCAGGTACCAGCCCTCGGGCTGGCCGAACGCGATCTTGCCCCACGGGAACCCGCCGAACGGGAACACCCCGCGCAGCAGCTCGTCGGCCACCCACAGCAGCGCCATCCACAGCGGCGCGGCGGGCAACGTCGACACCCGCGCCATCAGCGCCGTGCCCACGCCGATCAGCAGCGCGCACAGCAGCGCCAGCGGCAGCCAGGCGATCAACCCGACGAACTCGCCGGTCCAGCGCAGCAGCGGGGCCATGAACGCCAGCCCCCACACCACGCCGAACCCGAACCCGGCGCGCATCCGCCGGCCGTGCAGCAGCACGCCCAGCACCGCGAACCCGATCGGCGCGAGCCACCACGCGGTGCGCGGCGGGAAGCTGAGGAACACCAGGCCGCCGCCGGCCGCCGCGAGCACGACCCTCAGCAGGGTGCCGCGCACGTCCCGGCGACGGCGGGAGGACGGGCTGTCGGCGGCGGGCTGACCCGGCGCGATGGGGGGAGCGACCACCCGATCAGCCTACGAGGGCCGGGTACGGCCCCGGACGACGACCGCCGGTAGACGACGCAACCCACGAGCGCCGGCACCGCGCTTGTCCCGGCTTGCCCCGCCATGACCGATCCGCCCGCCGCACGCGCCGAGGCCGGGGTGACGGCGGCCACCCGGCCCCGTGTCGGGGTAGGGGTGGCAGGGGGGTGGAGATCAGGGTTGACCCCAATGCGGAACGGGCCCGGATGGCGCATCGTGGAGGCATGACCACGTTGACCAGACCTCGTAACCAGCGGGTGATCGCGGGTGTGTGCGCGGGACTGGCCGAGCGGTTCGGTTGGCAGCCGAACACCGTCCGGCTGATCGCCCTGCTCTCCTGCCTGCTGCCCGGACCGCAGTTCGTGATCTACCTCGTGCTGTGGGTGATCATGCCCAAGCGCGACTACTGACCCGACCCGCTCCCCCGCCGCCCCGCCGGACGGCGGGGGACGTCCGGCACCGCTGCCGGCCGCCCGCCCGCTGCGGTCAGTCCGCCAGGGCCGCCCGCACGATCTCCAGCGCCTCGTCGGCCGTCAGGCCCTGCTCGCGCGCCGTGGACGCGTACCCGCGCGCGGCCCGCAGCACCCGTTCCCGGCTGCGCTCCCCCGCCGCGCTGACCACCGTCCCGGCTCTGCCCCGGGTCTCGATGAGACCCGCCTCCTCCAGCTCCCGGTACGCGCGGGCGACCGTGTTGACCGCGATGCCCAGCTCCGCCGCGAGCGCGCGGACGGTGGGCAGCCGACTGCCCACCGCCAGCTCCCGGTCGGTGATCTTGCGGGCGAACTGCGACCGCACCTGCTCGTAGGGCGGTACCGAGGAAACCGGATCGAGACTGATCACGCTCTCGATACTGGCAGAGACTCCGGGTGAGCAGAACGACGCCGTCCGGCTGACGGCCGCGAAAAGAACAAGACTGTTCCCCGCCGCCGCGCTGCGGCACTCTGCCCCGCGTGCCGACCGCAGAGCGCCGCCCCGAGCCCAGCACCGAGCCGCCCACGAAGCCCGCCGCCGAGCCCCGCTCCACCCCCACCGCCGAGCCGGCCGGGTCCGCCGAGATCGCCCGGGAGCAGGCCCACCTCGACCTGCTGCACCGGCACCTGGACCGGCTGGCCGCCGAGCACCCCGGTGACCGCGACCGCCTGGAGGCGGTCCGCCACGGGTTGTGCTTCGGCCGCCTCGACGGGCCGGGCGGTCGCCTCCACATCGGTCGCACCGGCCTGTTCGACGGCGACGACCCGCTGCTGCTGGACTGGCGTGCCCCGGCCGCCCGGCCGTTCTACACCGCGACCGCCGCCGACCCGCAGGGCGTGCGCCGCCGCCGGCGCATCACCACCACCGGCCGCACGGTCGTGGCCCTGGACGACGAGCTGCTCGCCGACCCGGACGACCCCGCGACCGACGGGCTCGCGGGGGACGCGGCGCTGCTCGCGGCCGTCACCGCCGGGCGCGGCGAGCGGATGCGCGACATCGTCACGACGCTGCGCGCCGAGCAGGACCGGATCGTGCGCTGCGACCACCCCGGCGTGCTCGTCGTGGAGGGCGGCCCCGGCACCGGCAAGACCGCCGTCGCCCTGCACCGCGTCGCCCACCTGCTCTACCTGCACCGCAACCTCCTCGCCCGGGGCGTGCTCGTGGTCGGGCCCAGCCCGGTGTTCCTCGACTACATCGGCCAGGTGCTGCCGGGCCTGGGCGAGGACCGCGTGGTCACCGCCACGGTCGCCGACCTCTACCCCGGTGTCGTGGCCGTGCCCGACGCGTCGGCGCGGGACGCCGAGGCCAAGGGCGACGCGCGGATGGCCGAGGTGCTCGCCGACGCGGTGCGGGCGCGGGTGGTCATCCCCGACGAGACCGTCGAGATCGGGTTCGAGGGGCACACCGTGCCGGTGGAGGCCGAGCGGTTCCGGTGGGCGGCCGACCGCGCGCGGCGGTCCGGGCTGCCGCACAACCAGGCGCGGCTGGTGTTCGAGCGCGAGGTGGTCGACGTGCTGGCGCGGCGGCTCGCCCAACGGATGGAGCAGGTGGTGCTCACCGACGCGGGCGACGCGCTCGACGGCGGCGCGGCGGACGGGTCGCTGGGCGCGGCGGACCTGCGGGCGCTCGCGGCGGCCGGCGTGGTGGTCGACCCGGACGACACCGGTCCCCGGGCGCTGCTGTCCGAGGACGACCTGACCGACCTGCGGGCCGGGCTGCTCGCCGACCGGGGCGTGCGGGCGGCGGTCGCGGCCCGCTGGCCGGTGCTGACGCCCCAGGAGGTCGTCGGCGCGCTGTTCCCGCCCGCACGCGGGTGGACCGCGTCGGACGTGCCCCTGCTCGACGAGGCCGCCGCCCTGGTGGGCGTGCCCGGCGGCACCGGGCGGGGCACGCTCGCGCAGCGGGCCGCCGGCGACCGGGCGTGGACCTACGGGCACGTGGTCGTGGACGAGGCGCAGGAGCTGTCGGCCATGGCGTGGCGGATGGTGATGCGCCGCTGCCCGTCCCGGTCGATGACCGTGGTGGGCGACCTGGCGCAGACCGGCACGCCCGCCGGGGCCACGTCGTGGCAGGACGTGCTGGGCCCGCACGTCGGCGACCGGTGGCGGCGCGAACGGCTCACCGTCAACTACCGCACGCCCGCCGAGGTGATGGATGCGGCGGCGGCCGTGCTGCCCGGCGTCGTGCCGCCCACCTCGGTCCGGTCGGCCCGGACACCGCCGTGGCGGGTGCGGACCACGGACCTGCGGGCGGCCGTCGCGGCGGTGGTCGCGGCGCACGACGGGCGGATCGCCGTGATCTCCCCGGAACCGCTGGACGCGCCCGTGCCGGTGCTCGCCCCGGCACGGGCCAAGGGGCTGGAGTTCGACGTGGTCGTCGTGGTCGACCCCGCCGGCGTCCTGGCCGCGCCCCGGGGCCGCAACGACCTGTACGTGGCGATGACCCGGGCCACCCACGTGCTCGTGGTCGTCCACACCGGCCCGCCGCCCGCCGAGGTCGCCGGCCTCCCGGAAGCCGGCCCCGGCGGGCCCCCGGCCGCCGTCACGGGCGCGGCGGGACCACCACCGTCCCCCGCGCGCGGGTGACCACGACCGGCGGGTCCAGCACGTCGGCCGCCGACGGTCCCCGGTCCGGGGCCGAGCGGCACACCACGCGGGCCTCGAACTCGACCTCGCGCGACCGGGTGCCCACCCGGACCAGGGTCGCGGTCGCCTCGACCACGTCCCCGGCCTGGATCGGCGCGGCGAACTCGACCGACGAGTAGCCCGCGAACAGGCCCTCGTCGGCGTCGGTGCGGATGAGCAGCTCGGTGGCCACGTCGCCGAACAGGCCCAGCCCGTACGCGCCGTCCACCAGGTTGCCGCCGTAGTGGGCGTGCGAGTGCGGCACGTACCGGCGGTGGGTGACGCTGAAGCCCTCGGTCAAGCTCACACTGCCACTTCCTTCTTCGTCTGCACGGCGTGCACCAGGTAGCTGGCCACCTCGCCGGGCGTGGTGCCGCGACCGAACACGCGGTCCACGCCCAGCTCCCCCGCCATCAGCGGGTCGAACCTCGGGCCGCCCGCGATCAGCAGCGGGCGGCGGGCGCCCATCGCCTCGCGGAAGGCCGCCGACATCTCCTGGGTGTTGAGCACGTGCGCGTCGCGCTGGGTCACCACCTGCGACACCAGCACCGCGTCGGCCTTCTCCGCCCGTGCGCGGCGCACCAGCTCGGGCACCGACACCTGCGCGCCGAGGTTCACCACCCGCAGCTCCCGGTAGTACTCCAGGCCCTTCTCCCCCGCGAACCCCTTGATGTTGAGGATCGCGTCGATGCCGACCGTGTGCGCGTCGGTGCCGATGCACCCGCCGACCACGACCAGCTTGCGCCGCAACAGCTTCTTCACCGTCGTGTTGATCTCCGAGGGCGAGAGCAGCGGGTACTCGCGCTCCACCACGCGCACGGCGTCGAGGTCCACGACGTGCTTGACCGACCCGTAGACGACGAAGAACGTGAAATCCGCGCCGATGGCGTGGGAGTGCACGACCATGGCCGGGTCGATGCCCATCTTGTTCGCCAACTGCTGGGCCGCGCCGTCGGCCTTGGGCCCGAACGGCACCGGCAGCGTGAACGAGGTCTGCACCATCCCGTCGCCGGTGGTGTCGCCGTACGGGCGGACGTGGCGCTTGGCGGGGTGCCCGGTCACGGTGCCTCCAGCAGTTCCGAGGCCGGGTTGCAGTAGCCCTCGGCCTTCTCCACGACGCCCTCCGCGCCCTTGCCCGCGTCCGGGGGCCGTTTCATCAGCCCGAACGTGCCCTCGGCGATGGCGTCGAGCAGCCCGTCGTCCACGATCCGCGCCAGCAGGTCCACGGCCTCGCCCAGCACCTGGTGGGCGCGTTTGACGATCAGGCCGTCCGGCGCGGGCCGGAAGTCCTCGGCGAGCCCGCCCGCCGCGTCGAGCACGTAGCGGACGTTGGCCAGCGCCAGGTCCCGGTCGGACAGGAACGGCGTCACCACGGCCTCGGTCATCATGCCGACCAGCAGGATGGACTGGCCGGTGAGCACGCCCGCCAGGTTGAAGAACCCGTCGAGCAGGTAGCCGTTGAACACGTCGCCGGTCATGTGCTTGGTCGGCGGCATCCACTTCAGCGGCGCGTCGGGGAACAGCTCGCGGGCCAGCAGGGCGTGCGCCAGCTCCAGCCGGAACGACTCGGGCACCTTGGGGTTGATCTCGAACGCGTGCCCCAGGCCCAGCAGGTGGTCGGGCAGCCCGGCCTCGTGCGCGAAGTGCTCGTTGAGCAGCTGCGAGACGGTGACGGTGTGCGCGGCGTCCACGGCGTCGGCGGTGGTGAGGTAGTTGTCCTCGCCGGTGTTGATGATGATGCCGGCGCGGGCGTGCACCTGGCGGGAGAACCGCTGGTCCACGAACGTCCGGATCGGGTTGATGTCGCGGAACAGGATCCCGTACATCGAGTCGTTGAGCATCATGTCCAGGCGCTGCAACCCGGCCAGCACCGCGATCTCCGGCATGCAGAGGCCCGACGCGTAGTTCGTCAGCCGCACGTACCGGCCGACCTCCTTGGACACCTCGTCCAGCGCCGCGCGCATGATCCGGAAGTTCTCCTGCGTGGCGTAGGTGCCCGCGAACCCGTGGTGGGTCGCGCCCTCGGGCACGTAGTCCAGCAGCGACTGGCCGGTGGAGCGGATCACCGCGATCACGTCCGCGCCCGCGCGGGCCGCGTTCTGCGCCTGCACGACGTCCTCGTCGATGTCGCCGGTGGCGACGATGAGGTAGATCCACGGGCGCCGGGGCGGGTCGCCGAGCCTGGCCACCAGCTTGTCGCGCTGCATCCGGTTGCGGTCCACCGTGCGCAGGCCCCTGGTGACGGCGGCGCGGGCGTGCTTCCCGGCCCGGGTGCGGTCCTCGCCGGTCGGCACGGCGTAGCGGACCTGCCCGGCGGCGGTGGCCTCGGCCAGCTCGGTCAGCGAGCCCAGGCCGTGCTCGGCGAGCGCGTGGAACGCGGGCAGGGCGACGCCGTGTTCGAGCCCGCAGTGCTCGCGGACGGTGTCGACGACCCGGTTGACCCACGGCACGTCGCCGGCGCGGTGGGTGGAGTCCGCGCCGGTGATGCCGGCCAGGCGCAGCGTCGCGCGCTCGACGGCCACCGTCGTGTGCGCCTTGGCGAGGGCGACCACGGGTTCGGCCGCCTTGGCCGCGAGACCGCGCGCCGTGGCGACCACCGCCGGGTCGAGGTCGAGCAACGCCATCGTCACTCCCTTTCGCTGGGTCAGCCCTGGTCAGCCCGGGTGGTCCCGGTCGAGTCCGGGGCGGTCTCCTCGGGTACCCACGAGGGCGTCCCCCAGCCTGGGCGCTGGGCGCCCGGCGGCAGCGTGCTCCTCGGGATCATGGCCATGCCGCCCGACATCACGGCACCGCCACCGCCACCGCCGCCACCGCCACCGCCACCGCTGAAGCCGATCGCGCCACCGACCGCGGTGGCACCGGCCTGCGCGACGGTGGGCAGCGCCCGGCTCGGGCCGGGGTGGGCGTCCGCGCGGGCGTTGCGGTCGAGCGCGCGCACCGTCTCCAGGATCTCGGCGAGCACCTCCCGCTCGCTGCGGACCGGCTCGTCGCCGGTCGGGGCGCAGGCGGCGCGGAACCCGGCGACGGCGGCCTCGAAGCCGGCCCACTCGCGGCCGGCGACGTGCGCGAGCACGTCCGGCTCCAGGGGGCGGGCCAGCAGGGCGTTGATGGAGTCGAGCATCCGCAGCACGTCGTGCCGCGAGGTCGCGTCGACCGCCTGGAACTGGCTCAGCGGTCCGACCACGTCGGTCTTGCCCAGGTCCAGCAGCAGCGGGATCACCGAGGACTCGCCGACGCTCTTGGAGATCGCGCCGGCCTCGAAGTTGATCCACTGGGACGCCTGGTTGGCACGGGTCAGCACCACGACGCCCAGCGCGGCGTCGGCCAACTGCGCGCCGAGTTCGGCCATGCTCAGCCGGCCCTTGGCGATGTCCGCGTCCGACATCCACGGGTCGGCCGCCTGGATCACCCCGCGCAGCCACTTGCGCAGGAACACCGCGAACGGCCGGGTCTCCTCGCCCGACCACGAGATGAAGACCTTCACGACGCCTCCCGCGCGAAGATCGTGCGCCCGCGCAGCACCGTGCGCAGGCACGTCGGCGGCTCGTCCAGCGACGGCAGCCCCGGCACGCCCGCCCGGGGGTCGGTCGACCACCGCTGCACGCGGGAGTCCGGCGTGGTGACCTCCAGGTCGCCCGCCTCCCACACCGCGTAGGTCGCGGGGGCGCCGGGCTGCAACGTGCCGGTGAGCCCGTCGTCCACGCCTGCCGCCCGCCACCCGCCCCGGGTGTGCGCGGTGAACGCGGCGCGCGGCGAGATCCCGAAGCCGTCGGTGCGGTGGTGCACGGCGGCGCGCACCGCCGCCCACGGGTCCACGGCGGTGACCGGCGCGTCCGAGCCCAGCGCGAGCACCAGCCCGGCGCTCGCCAACTGCGAGAACGGGTTGAGCGCCGTACCGCGCTGCACGCCGAGCCGCTGCACGTACATGCCGGTCGCGCCGCCCCACTCGTGGTCGAACAGCGGCTGCACGGACGCGACCACGCCCCACGAGCCGAGTTCGGCGGCCTGCGCGGCGTCGATCATCTCCACGTGCTCCAGCCGGTGCCGGCGCGCGGCCAGCGCCGGCACCCCGACCACCGCCGCCGCCTTGCGGAAACCGTCGACCACGGCGTCGACGGCGGCGTCGCCGATCACGTGGAAACCGCCCTGCAAGCCCGCTTGCGTGCACGTCACAAGGTGCGCGGCGATCTCGTCCGCCGTCAGGTACAGCGCGCCCGTGGTATCCGCGTCCGCGTAAGGCGAGCACAGCGCGGCCGTGCGCGAGCCCAGCGCGCCGTCCACGAACAGGTCGCCCGCCAGGCCGCGCACCGGCAGGTCGACCGGTTCCAGCGACCCCCAGTAGCCGACGACCTCCGGACCCTCGGTGCCGGCCAGCAGGTCGGCCAGGTCGTCACGGCTGGAGATGTCGGGACCCGCGCACTCGTGCACGGACGCGATCCCGCGCGACGCCGCGTGCCGCAGGAACGCGCTCTGGGCGGCCCGCCGCTGCGCGACCGGGATGGCGTCCTTGGCCGCGCCGCGCACGTGGTGGTGCGAGGCGCGCGACAGCGGGCCCTCGGCCGACCAGCCGTCCGCGTCACGCGCGCCGGGCGCGAGGGCGACCAGCGCCGACGACGCCAGCGCCGAGTGCACGTCGATCCGCGACAGGTAGACCACCGCGCCCCGGGCCGCCTCGTCCAGCTCGGCGCGGGTCGGCGGCCGGTTCTCCGGCCAGCGCGTCTCGTCCCAGCCGTGCCCCCAGATGAGAGGTCCCTCGGCAGCCCGGACCGCGTCCAGCAGCTCGGTCAGCGAGCGGCACCCGGTCAGGTCCAGGCCGGTGAGCAGCAGGCCCGCCGAGGTGGCGTGCACGTGCGCGTCCACGAACGCCGGCGCGACCCACGCGCCGCCGAGGTCCACGACCTCGGCGTCCGGGTGCAGCGCGCGGCCGACCCGGTCCTGGCCCAGCCACACCACGACGCCGTCGGTGACCGCCATCGCGGTGGCGTCGGGCGAAGTCGGCGAGTGGATGCGGCCACCGACCAGGAGGGTGGTGGGTGCGGCGTTCACGGTAGTCACGCCTGAGCAGTCTGCCGGTGCTCGAACAGCGCCCGCACGGCAGGCTCGGAGCGCAGCAGGTCGAGCGCGAACGACGCGTGACCGGGGACGTAGCCGTTGCCGACGAGCATCTGCACGTCGGCCGCCAGGCCCTCGGCGCCCAGGGCGGCGGCGGAGAACGAAGTCGCCATGGAGAAGAACACGACCACCCCGCCGTTCGCGGTGGCCAGGATCGCGCCGTGCTCGCAGCCCGGCACGTCGACGCACACCACCGTCACGTCCACGGGCGTGCCCACGGCGTCGAGCACCGCGACCGGGTTGCGCGCGTCGGCGACGACCACCTCCGTGGCCAGCCCCGCCGACCGGACCCGCGCGGCCTCGTCCTCGGTCGGCACCAGAGCCACCAGCCGGGAGGCACCCGCCCGGCGCGCGGCGGCCAGTGACAGCGACCCGGACTTGCCGCCGCCGCCGAGCACCAGCACCGAGTCCGCCGCCCGGCGGCGCACCACCCGGTCGGTCAGCGCGGGTGCCCCGCACACGTCGAGCACGGACAGCGCCAGCTCGTCGGGCAGGTCGTCGGGCAGCACGGCGGCGATGGACCGGCCGAACAACACGGCCGTGCCCGCGCAAGGCACCTGCTCGGTGGTGCCGTCCCAGCCGGCCAGGTCGTCGGTGATGCGCAGCGGCGTCAGGGTGAGCGACACCAGGCTGGCGACCCGGTCGCCGACCCGCAGGCCCAGCGGCGAGTCCGGGCCGACCGCGCGGACCGAGCCCAGCAGCATCCCGCCCGACCCGGTGACCGGGTTCTGCATCTTGCCGCGCTCGGCAACGATGTCGAGCACCGCCCGCCGCACGTCCGGCCCGTGCTGCTGGCGCAACTGCCGGAACGACGCCGCGTCGAGGTTCACCCGCTCGACGTCGACCAGCACCTCGTCCGCGCCGCACTCCGGAGTCGCGTCCAACCGCCACGCCTGCTGCGGCAGCACGCCGGCGGGCTCGACGACTCGGTGCAGACCGTACGGCGAGGTCATGGAAATCCTTCGGTTGACAGCGTCTGGACCGGGATATCTTCACGTGACCTGTCGAGTTTCCGCAAGTAATCGGCGGTCTACGAGTCGAAACGGCCACCGGGGACCTCGCCCGGTCGTGGCGGCGTCCGGTCCCCGGTGGCCGATTGAGTGGGACTGCGCTCAGCGGGTCGCGGCCACGAACCGCCGCAGCGCCGACCCCACGAACGTCAACTCCGGCCCACCAGGCCGTTTGGAATCCCGGACCGCACTCAGGTCCTGACGCACCTCGACGCAGTTGCCGTTCGGACCGGACTTGCTGGACTTACGCCACCGAACTGGGCTCATCCGCTGTCTTCCTCTCCTCCGCGTACCGGGTGATGAGTCCGACCGTCTCGCCTGCGCTCAGGCACACCGCCCCGAGCCGCTCGACCGCGAGCTGGAACCTCTCCACGTCGGCCTTCTCCTGGGCGAAGACCGTGCTCACCCTGTTCTCCAACTGGATGATCGTCTCGCCCTCACCGAGCGTGAGCAACGAGAACGGTCCGTCCATTGCGTCGTTCCACGCGCTGTCCAGCCGGAAGACGCGCAGCTCGACGTGGGGCAGCCGTGCCATGGCCAGCAGGTGGGCGAGCTGCTCGGCCTGGTCGGCGGGGTCGCCGAACCGCTGGTGCAGGACGTGTTCGGCGATGAAGGCCCGGTAGCGGACCGGTCGTGCCCTGGTCAGGATGTCCCGGCGGCCCATGCGGATCGCCACGCGGGTCGCTATCTCGTGCTCCGGGACCGCGCCGCCGCGCATGATCGCGCGGGCGTAGCCGCTGACCTGGAGCAGGCCCGGGACGACGAGCGGGCTGACGTCCACGACGTCGGTCGCCAGTTGTTCGATCTGCACGAGCGCTTCCAGTTGCGCGCGCTGCTCGGGCAGGCTGACCGCCACCCACGTGGAGCCGGTGGCGGGTTCGTCGCGGGCCAGGTCCAGGATCTCCTCCCGGTCCGCGCCCGTCACGCCGATGGCGTCCAGGATCGCGGCGACGGCCGGTTCGCCCGGTGGGCGTTCGCCGGACTCGTGCCGCGTCATCGTGCCGGGGTGGATGCCGGTCCTGCGGCACACCACCCGCTGGGTCAGGCCGGCGGCTTCGCGGGCCGCGCGGATCTTCGCGCCGAGCGCCATGGCTTTGGCGGTGCTGCGGATCATGCGGGCCCGCCTCGGTGCGGCACGTGGACCTCCCGGTACACCTGATCGACGTAGTGCCTGATCGACGTATTGACACGTGCGTTGCGCAAACCGGACACTGGTCGCGCAAACCGCACGGCACCTCCGGAGGGTACCGCCCATGCACGACCGCCCGGACACCGACTCCCCGTGGCACGACACGAGAGCCGCCCAGTCCCTCGCCGCCCTCGCCGCCGAGGGGGCACCCCGCCTGTTCGCGGTCGCCGTGGAGTACGAGGGCGGCGAGGGCGCCTGCATCGCCGCCTACGGGCTGGCCTTCGCGGACCGCGCGGAGATCGTCTCGACCGAGGGCGGCTTCACCGCGACCCTGTGCGAACCCGAGAACGCGCTGCGGTTGTTCACCGAACAGGGCGAGACCATCCCGCACCTGCTGTGGCTACCGCCGACGCAACAGCGCCACAGCACCACTGCCGCCGCCAAGACCACCGCGTAGGCGCGAGCCGGCGGGGTTGGGCGGCAGCAGGGTTGCGGGGGCCGGCAGGGGCGGGCGCGTGCAGTCGCCCAGGGCGAGCCCTTCGGGTCAGGGCAGTTCGGGGCGGCGGGCGGCGTCCGGGCGGACGTCGACCACGACACCGTCCACGACCGCGTCACCGGCCGGGCCCCGGACCACGTCACCGTCGATCACCACGCCGCCGGCGGTCGGGGTGCGGCCGTAGCGCAGGTTCAGCACCATCTCGCGCTCGCGCTGCTCCGAGCGCCGTGCGATGCGCCTGCTGACCAGCCGCCGGGTGGGCGGGAACAGCAGGAACAGGCCCAGCACGTCGCTGAGGAAGCCGGGCACCAGGATCAGGAAGCCGGCCGCCGCGATGAGCACGCCGTCGGCGATCTCCTGGTGCGGCTGCCGGCGGTTGCGCAGCGCCTCGGAGAACGCGGCCATCGTTCGCGCGCCCTCCCGGCGCATCAGCACCGAGCCGACCACCCCGCCCAGGACGAGCAGCCCCAGGGTGGGCAGGAGCCCCCACGCCCCGAAGGCCGCCACGAGGGCGGTGATCTCGACGGCCAGACCGATGAGCACTACGGCGAACACGCGCATACCCCCTCAACGAACGAACCGGCCAAAACACTCCCTGCCGAAATATTTACGCCGAAGAGGCCATCTGGCAGCATATCTTCACGCCACTACACCGGTAGGGAGTATGGATGACTGCGCTACACGACGTCGTGCCCGCGCTTCACCGGTCTGACCTCCAGCCGTACACCTATGCGCGCAGGGAGCTGGTCGAGCCCGACTGGCGGCGGTTCCCGGGGTGGCGGGACGTCACCGAGGCCCAGTGGCGCGACGCCCAGTGGCAGCGGGTCAACTGCGTGAAGAACGTCAAGCAACTGCGCGCGCTCATGGGCGACCTGCTCGACGAGCGGTTCTACGACGAGCTCGCGGCCGACCAGTCCGACCTGGCCACCATGTCGATGCTGGTCCCGCCGCAGATGGTCAACACCATGGCGCCGGACGCCGCGCCGGCCGACTTCACCGACGCGTTCTTCGCCGACCCGATCCGCCGGTACATGATCCCGGTCCGCTCCGACCGCGACCCCGACTGGCCCAGCCACCCGCACTCCGCGCGGGACTCGCTGCACGAGGCCGAGATGTGGGTGGTCGAGGGCCTGACCCACCGCTACCCCACCAAGGTGCTCGCCGAGCTGGTGTCGACCTGCCCCCAGTACTGCGGCCACTGCACCCGGATGGACCTGGTCGGCAACTCCACCCCGCAGGTGCAGAAGCACAAGCTGCTGCTCAAGCCGGTCGACCGGCAGGAGCAGATGGTCGACTACCTCAAGCGGACCCCGGGCGTGCGGGACGTGGTCGTCTCCGGCGGCGACGTGGCCAACGTGCCCTGGGCGCAGCTCGAGTCGTTCCTGATGCGGCTGCTCGACATCGACACCGTCCGCGACGTCCGGCTGGCCACCAAGGCGCTGGCCGGGCTGCCGCAGCACTGGCTCCAGCCCAAGGTGGTCGAGGGCCTCGAACGGGTCGCCCGCACCGCCGCGCGGCGCGGCGTGAACCTGGCCATCCACACCCACGTCAACCACGCCGGTTCGGTGACACCGCTGGTCGCCGAGGCCGCGCGGACCGCGCTGGAGGTCGGCGTCCGGGACGTGCGCAACCAGGGCGTGCTGATGAAGGGCGTCAACGCCACCCCGGACGACCTGCTGGACCTGTGCTTCGCGTTGCAGGGCGAGGCGAACATCCTCCCCTACTACTTCTACATGTGCGACATGATCCCCAACGCCGAGCACTGGCGGGTCGCGGTGTGGGAGGCGCAGCACCTCCAGCACGCGATCATGGGCTACCTGCCCGGCTACGCGACGCCGAGGATCGTGTGCGACGTGCCCTACGTCGGCAAGCGGTGGGTGCACCAGCTCGCCGACTACGACCGCGAGCGCGGCATCTCGTACTGGACCAAGAACTACCGGACCGGCATCGAGCTGGAGGACGCGGACGCGCTGGACCGCCGGTACCCGTACTACGACCCGATCTCCACCCTGGGCGAGGCCGGCCGACGCTGGTGGGCCACCCAGGCGTAGCTCTCCGTCCGGTGCGCACCGGACCGCCGTGGACTCGCAGCGGTCCGGTGCGTTCGGCGGTGTTCCCGTGGGACCGTGCGACGGTGACCACGAACCGTGAACACGGCCGAAACTTGACTACGTCCTGATCTCCCGCGCGGTGGAGTGGGGCGCGCAGGCCGCTCTCGCGGGCGTGGTCGGCAACGCCATCTACGACGGCGCCAAGAGCGCGGTGCGCCGTTTCGCGCGGCGGGTGCGCAAGAACGGGAAGGCCCACCTGGACGAGGAAGAGGCTCGCGCGTTCGCCCGGTACGTGCTCGCCTACCTCACCGTCTACCGGGGTGGGCTCGCGATCGACAAGACGAGTGAGCCGCCTGCCCCCGTCGCGGTCGAACGAGCCGGCGAGCACTGGATCTGCCGGTTCGAGGTCCGCAAGCTCACCCGCCACCGGGAGAAGCGGAACCTGCTGCGGGACCGGCGGATCGTCGCCGCGTGGATCACGACCATCGAACGAGGGTTCTGCGGCATCTGACACCCCGGGGTGCTCCTGGATGCGGCTCGACGTGGAATGTCTGTGCCGCAACGACTTCCGGCACCGAATGGCGCATCGCAGGCGAGCCGCACCGGTAGAACTGGGTGCGGTTGGCGTAGCGCGCGGTCCGGGAGGTGGCGTGGTCGAGTCGGTGCACGCGGTACACCGCACGATCGTCGTGGTCGACGTGGAGGGGTTCGGTCACCCGCGACGGACCCTGCCGCACCAGGTGGGCACCCGCGCGGGTCTCTACCGGGTGGTGGACGCCGCGTTCAGGGCGGCCGGCGTGCCGTGGGAGGCGTGCTACCACGAGGACCGGGGCGACAGCGTGTTCGTCCTGGTGCCGCCGGACTACCTCAAAGCACCGCTGGTGGAGGTGCTGCCCGGCGCGCTGGCGGAGGCTTTGCGCGGCCACAACGACACCAGCCCCGCCGCCCAGCGGACCCGGTTGCGGGTGGCGGTGCACGCCGGGGAGGTCGCCTTCGACCGCCACGGGACCACCTCCACCGCGCTGACCACGGCGTTCCGCCTGCTCGACGCGCCCGCGCTGCGGACCGCCCTGGCGGGCTCGCCCGGCCTGGTCGGGCTGATCGTGTCCCGGTGGGTGTTCGACGAGGTCGTGCGCCACTCGGCGGTGCTCGACCCCGGCACGTTCCGGCCGGTCCCGCTGCGGGTCAAGGAGGTCCGGGACCTCGCCTGGATCGCCCTGCCCGACCACCCCTACCCCGCCGACCCCGCCGTGCTCGACCGGCCGGTGCCCGACGAACCGGCCCCCGACGACGAGGCGGGCAGGACGGGGCGCGCACCTGCCGCCGACGTGGTGACGCCCCGGCAGCTGCCCGGACCGCCCGCCCACTTCGTCGGCCGGGAGCGCCACCTCGCCGACCTCGACCGCGCCCTGCCGCGCCCCGACGACGGGACCTGCCAGGCGGTGCCGATCACCGCCCTGAGCGGCGTGGGCGGCATCGGCAAGACCTGGCTCGCGCTGCACTGGGCCCACCTCCGGGCCCGCCACTTCCCGGACGGGCACCTGTTCGTCGACCTGCGCGGCTTCAGCCCGCACAGCGAACCCCTGCACCCGGCGGTCGCGGTGCGCCGGTTCCTCGACGCCCTCGGCGTCCCGCCCGGCCGGCTGCCCGTCGACCTGGACGCCCAGGCCGCCCTGTACCGCAGCCTGGTCGCCGACCGGCGGATGCTGGTCGTGCTGGACAACGCCGCCTCCGCCGACCAGGTCGTCCCGCTGCTGCCGGGTACCCCGACGTGCGCCGTGCTGGTCACCGGCCGCCGCACCCCCGCCTCGCTGATCGACCGGCACGGAGCCCGTCACCTGCGGCTCGACGTGCTGTCGGCCGCCGAGTCCCGCGCCCTGCTGACCACGCGGCTCGGCAGCGGACCGGTCGAGGCCGAACCCGACGCGACCGACGAGCTGATCGCGCTGTGCGGGCGCCACTGCCTGGCCCTGTCGATCACCGCCCGGCACGCCGCCGCCCGCACCGGGGTCCCGCTGGCCGAACTCGCCGCCGAACTGCGCGAGCTGGGGCTGGGCATGATGGACGACGACGACCCGGCGGCGAGCCTGCCCACGGTGCTGTCGTGGTCCCTGCGCCACCTCACCGACCGGCAGCGGACCACGTTCGCGCTGCTGGGCATCGCCCCCGGTGCCGACATCGACCTCCACGCCGCCGCCTCCCTGGTCGCCGAGCCGCTCACCGACACCCGGCGGGCACTGCACGCGCTGGAGGAAGCCTCGCTGGTCGAGCGGCGCGCGGGCGGGCGCTACGCCATGCACGACCTCGTCCGCGCCTACGCGACCAGCGTCGCGGACGACCTGCCCGCGTCCCTGCGCCGTGCGGCGCTCGACCGGGCGATCGACTTCTACCTGCACACCGCCCACGCCGCGCAACTGCTGCTCGAACCCCGGGCCGCCGCGATCACCCCGGACCCGCCCGCGCCGGGGGTCGCCCCGCGCCCGCCGGCCGACCGGTCGGCGGCGATGTCCTGGCTGGACACCGAGCACGCCCACCTGATCGCCGCCCAGCGCGCCGCCGCCGACCACGGCCGCCACCAGACCGTCTGCCACCTGGCCATGAACGTCGCCGGCTTCCACCGGCGGCGCGGGCACCTGCACGACAACCTCGGCACGTTCCGGGTCGCGCTGGACGCCGCCGCCCACCTGCCCGACCCCACCACCGCCATGCGCGTGCACCGGCACCTGGGACGCGCGCACGCCAGGCTCGGGCAGCACGACCAGGCCACCGAACACCTGCACCGGGCCCTCGACCTGGCCGAGCAGCACGGCGCCACCGCGCACCAGGCCGCCGCCCACCAGGAGCTGGCGCAGGCGTGGGAACAGCGGGGCGACACCGGCAAGGCGTTCGACCACGCGCAACACGCCCTGGACCGCTGCCGCGCCCTGGGCAACCGGTCGATGGAGGCCGACGCGCTCAGCGCCGTGGGCTGGTACGCCGCCCTGCTCGGCGAGCACGACGCCGCCCGCCGGCACTGCCACGCGGCCCTGGTGCTGCACCGCGAGCACGACAACCCCAACAGCGAAGCGCACACGCTGGACACCCTGGGGCTGGTCGAGCTCCGGGCCGGGAACCACCGGCAAGCCGTCGAGGACTACCGGCAGGCGCTCACCCTGTTCCGCAGCCTGGGCCACACCTACGACATCGTCGGCACCCAGGAACGCCTGGGCCACCCCGAAGCCGCCCTGGGCCGGCTCGACCAGGCCCGCACGACCTGGCGGGAAGCCGAGAACCGGTACCGCGACCAGGGCCGCCACGACGACGCGGCCCGGGTCCGGCGACTGCTCGACGGCCTCGGCCCGACCGGCGGGAGCGGCTGACCGCTCTCCGGGTGCACCGGCTCAGGGACGTGCCCTGCGCGGTGCGACCCGCAGCCACACCACGTGCAGCGCCAACGCCGCTCCGGCACCCTGGACACCGCCGACCAGCAGCCTGCGCACCCAGTCGTAGGCGCTGACCTGGCTCACCGGGTCCGCCACGGACACGGCCGCGCCCACTGCGGCGGCGACCGCGATCCCACCCAGCACGGCGGCGCGGGCTGCCCGGGGCAGTGCCCGCCAGTGGTGCGCGTTGTCGCGGGGAGCGCGGCGGTACCAGCGTGCCGCCACCACGCCGAGCAGCAGCAGACCGCCGAGCGACGACGCGTAGCCGATCACGTTGTACAGGCGGTGCGGCCCGACCACCGGCAGGCGCAGCACCGGCCACCAGCGCACGGCGGCACCGCCGGTGTGGGTGACCGCATCCCACACCAGGTGGGTGGCGGCCCCCACGACCACCGAGACGACCCCCGACCGCCAGGTGGGCCACCGACCGGCCGACGGCACGACCCGGGCACGCCACCCCTCCGGGGCCAGGGTGAGCAGCGGCGCGAGGCTCACCCGTCCGAGCAGCACCAGCAGGGCACCGAGCACCAGGTCCACGCCGACCACGCCGGCCGGCGAGTGGGTGCCGTCCGGGCCGCCGGGCACCGGCAGGTAGTAGGCGACGTCGGGTGCGATCGAACCCGCCACCAACCCGGGGAACCACAGGACCCCGCGCAGCGGCAGCACGGCGGCGGGATGGGCGAAGGTGAACGGCACGCCGCAGGCTACCTGCGGGTTCCGGTCGCCACGCGGGCACCACCGGCAGGGCGGCGGCCCGGTCACGGGTGCGGGTCGCCCAGGCGGGCGTAGAACTCGCGCAGGGCGGTGTTCACGGGGTCGGGTGCGGCGTAGCCGAGGATGTGCTCGCCGCCCGGCACCAGGACGAAGTCGCAGCCCTCGCCGGCGAGGGCGGCCATGCGGCGCATCTGGTCCGTCGTGACCAGGGTGTCGCGGTCGCCGCCGATGAGCACGGACGGAATGGTGAAGCGGCCCGGGGTCGGCCGGTGGTCGGTCATGCACGGCAGGACGCTGTGCTTGAACAGGTCCGCCAGTCGCGGGATCTTCCCCGTCTCCCGGAACACCCACCGGGGCGTCAGGCGGTCGCCGCCGAGGAAGTGGCTGAGCAGCAGGCGCAGCAGCACGGTCGGGAACAGCCGCTGCACGGGCCACCGGTCGAGGGCCCTGGTCAGCCATCCCAGCGGCGGGGGGAAGGTGTAGCGGTCGGCCAGGCCCAGGAAGACCACCGACCGCAGCGCCTCCGGACGGCGCAGCCCGGCGAGGTAGGCGACCGAGCCGGCGTCGCTCCACGAGAGGACGTGCGCGCGGGCACCGACCGCGTCCACGACCGCGAGCAGTTCGCGTGCCCGGTCGGCCGCGCCGACGCGGGTGGTGCGGCTGATCCGGGGCTCGTAGAGGACGAACTCGAACTCCTCCGACAGCGCTCGGACGTGCGGCAGGTACACGAAGTTCAGCTCCGCGATCATGGGCGCGCACACCACGGTCGGGCCGGAGCCGAACCGGGCCAGGCGGATGGTCGAGCCATCGGGCAGGGTCGCGGTCCGGGTCGCGTCCGCGATCACCGCCCGATCCCGGTCCACAGTGGACTGCAACCGCCGCAGATCTGCTGTTCTCGGCATGGTCTCCCCTTCTCGGCTAGCGGACCTCGACCAGGCGGCGGATGACCGCCCGCTTGAGCGGCGGCAGGTGGTCGGCCGTGCGCAGGACCGCACGGCGGGCGGCGATCGCGGCCGGTCGGCGGAGGGTGGCGAGCCTGCCGCCCAGGTGCGAGCGGCGGAACACCGCGCGCACCCGGGCGCGCCGGTGCGCGGCGTAGTCGCGGCACGCCGCGTCGACGGCGTCCCCGGCGGCCAGGTCGAGGGCCGCGACGCGCGAGGCCAGCGCCTCCGCGTCGCCGAAGGCCAGGTTCATCCCCTGGCCGCCGGTCGGGTGCACGGTGTGCGCGACGTCGCCGGCCAGGACCGCGCCGGGCCGCCACCACGCGTCCGCGAGCACGCCCTCCAACCGGTAGGTGTGGCCCTCGATGAAGTCCAGCGCGTACCGCCGCAACGGCCGCAGGATCCGGCGGGCGTGCGCGGCGAAGGTGGCCGCCGACGGGCGGTCGTCCCGCACGGCGGTGTCGAACTGGATGCCGATCCGCATCTCGTCACCCGGCAGGGCGACCATCACCAGCACGCCCTCCCGGTCCAGCACGTAGTAGCCGCACCCCCGATAGGCGTCCAGCGCGGTGATCCGGGCGTTGAAGAACGACGTCCCGTAGTCGTAGGACCGGTGCCCGCCGAAGTGCTGCGCGCGCAGCTTGGACCGCGTGCCGGTGGCCACCACCGTCACCGGGGCGGGGTACTCCGCGCCGCCGCCGGTCCGCACGCCGGTCACCCGTCCCCGCTCGGTGATCAGCTCGCTGACCGGCTCGCTGCCGTGGAAGTCCACCAGTCCGGTGCCCGCCGCCGCCGCGTGCAACGCGGTCACGATGTCCGGGTGCCGCAGCGCGGTGAGGTGGCAGTCCCGGCCCAGCAGGCTGCGGGTGTTCGCGGTGAACAGCGGGCTCCCGTCGCCGTCGACCACCCGGAAGTCGGCGAAGTCGAGCGGCCCGGCGGCGGTGACCGCGTCCCACGCGCCCCACCGGTGCAGCAGCGGCACCGAGCCGGGGTGCACGATGTCGCCCCGGTCGATCTCGTTGGCGGAGCCGGCGCGTTCGAAGACCCGCGACGGCAGGCCGCGCGCGGCCAGGGCCAGCGCGGTCGCGATCCCCGCCGCCCCGCCGCCCACGACGGCGATCGGCTCCTGCGTGGTGCTCATGGTGTGCTCCTCACCGGACGTGGTCGGTACTGGGACGGTGGCCGGGCCCGGCGTCGGCACCGGCGTCGGATGCGGGCTCGGGGCGGGCGAGCCACGCCGGGGCCCACCAGTTCGCCGCGCCGAGGACGCGCATCAGCGCGGGCACCAGGAACGCGCGCACGACGGTGGCGTCGATCAGCACCGCGACCAGCAGCCCGACGGCCAACTGCCGGACGAACACGAGCTGCGAGGTGGCGAACGCGCCCACCGCGATGGCGAACAGCAGGGCCGCCGACGTCACCAGCCGGCCGGTGCGCTCCATGCCGACCGCGATGGCCCGCTCGTCACCCAGGCCGGCGCGGTGGCCCTCGGCGATCCGGCCGAGGACGAAGACGCCGTAGTCCGTGGCGAGGCCGAACGCCGTGGTGACCGTGACGATGAGCGTGCTGACCTCCAGCGCCGACCACGCGCCCGGTGGCTGCCCCAGCTCCAGCCACTGGAACACCACCACCAGCACGCCGATCGAGGCGGCGAGGGTGACCGCGTTCATCACCAGCGTCTTGAGCGGCAGGACGACCGAGCGGGTGAAGGCGAACAGCAGCAGCACCATGGCCACGACCAGCACCAGCAGCGAGTGCGGCAGCCAGTCGCGCAGGGCGTCGATCTCGTCCGCGAACAGGGCGGTGAGCCCGCCCACGGACGCCGTGCCCGGGGCCGGCACGGACCGCAGGCCCGCCACGACGCGCCGTGCCTCCTCGCCCAGGTCGCCGGTGCTCGTGGAGACGTCGAGCCGCCACAGCCCGGAGCCGATCAGGCGGGGTGCGGTCACCCCCGTCACCCCCGGCACCCCGCCCAGCCGCAGCGCGTAGTCGGCCACCTGGTCCGGCGTGGCATTCGGTGACTCGACGGCGACGAAGAACCGGGCGGAGGTGAGGTGCGGTGCCGCCCGGACGAGGTCGTCGTGCGCCTGGCGGGCCTCGGTGGCGGTCGGCAACTGCTCGGGGGTGAAGCCGGTGACCCGGAGGCTGAGCGCGGGCGTGCCGAGCAGCAGCAGCGCGGCGGACGCGGCCAGCGCGATTCTCCCGGGCCGGCGCATGACGAACCGCGCCAGCCGGTACCAGAACCCCTCGTCGGCGAGGCGGCCCTCCCGCCGCGCCGCGCGCCACCGGGGTGCCGCGCTCGTGCCGATCCGCCGCCCGAGCAGGACGACCAGCGGCGGGAGGACGACGAGCGCGGCGACGACCGCCAGCAGCGGCGCGAGCACGCCGGCGACGCCCATCGAGTACACGAACTGCACCGGGAACACCAGCAGCGAGCCCAGCGCGGCCGACACCAGCAGCGCGCTGAACACGATGGTGCGCCCGGTCGTCCGCAGGGTCGTCTCCAGCGCCGCGCGGACGTCGCCGGTCCGGTCCAGCTCCTCGCGGTAGCGGTTGACGAAGAACAGCGAGTAGTCGATCGCCAGGCCCAGGACCAGCATGATCACCAGGTTGGTGACGTAGGAGGACAAGCCGACCACCTCGTTGACCGCGCCCAGCAGCGCCAGGGACGCCACCAGCCCCGCGCCGCCCACGGCCAGCGGCAGCAGCGCGGCCACGACCGAGCGGAACACCCACAGCGACGCCAGGAACAGCAGCGGGAACGCCAGCAGCTCGGCGGTGGTCAGGTCGCGGTCGAGCTGGTCGGTCATCGTCCGCTCCAGCGCGCCCAGCCCGCTCACCCGGACCCCCGGCTCCGCCGCCAGCCGCTCGGAGAGCCGGTGCAGGGCGTCGCGGCGCTGGTCGTCCGAGCCGGTGCGCAGGGTCACGGCGAGCACGGCCGCACGCCCGTCCCGCCCGACCAGGCCCTCCCCCGCCGGGGACGCCGGTGTCGCCACCCCCGCCACCCGGGGGTCCCCCGCCAGCTCGCGGGCGAGCGCGTCGACCCTCGCGCGGCCGGCGGGCGAGCCGACCTCGTCGGCCAGGGGCACCAGCGCCAGCAGGTCGGGTTGGGCACCGGCCCCCGTGGCGTCCTCGACCAGCTGCCGCGCCCGCGCGCCGGCCGACGACGGGTCCTCCAGCGACCGCAGGCCGTTGGCCAGCCCGTCGGTCGCCGACGAGCCCAGCACCGCCAGCACGGCGACCACCACCGCGACCAGCGCCAGCACCGCGCCCGCCCGGCGCGACGCCACGGCACTCCACCGCTTCCACATCGGTCCGCTCCACTCCGCTTCCAGTCGAGGCGTGGGCCGGCTACTGGCCCATGCCCAGCCCGCCGGCCACCGGGATGACCGCGCCCGTCACGTAGCGGGCCTCCTCCGAGGCGACGAACCGCACGACGTGCGCCACGTCCTCCGGGCTGCCCATGCACCCCAGCGGCGTCGCGCCGAGCAGCGCGGCGACCCGGTCGGCACCCACCCGGGCGGACATCCCGGTGGCGATCAGCCCGGGGCTGACCACGTTGGCCGTGACGTTGCGCGGCGCGAGCTCCCACGCGAGCGACCGCGCCAGCCCGACCAGGCCGGCCTTCGACGCGGCGTAGTTGACCTGGCCGGCGGCACCGAGGTGGGCGCTGGTCGAGGAGATGAACACCAACCGCCCCCACCGGCCCTTCACCATGCCGAGCGCGACCCGCCGCGCCAGCCGGAACGCCCCGGCCAGGTTGGTGTCCACGACCGAGAGGAAGTCCTCCTCGGACATCCGCAGGAGCAGCTTGTCCAGCGTGATGCCGGCGTTGGCGACCAGCACCTCGACGGTGCCGTGCCGTGACTCGAACTCGGCGACCGCGTCGTGCACCGCCGCCGGGTCGGTGACGTCGCACGCGATCCCCGCCACGTCCCGGGGCGGGGGCGACGACCGGTAGGTGACGGCGACGGTGTCGCCCTCGGCCAGGAAGCGCCGCGCGATCGCCAATCCGATCCCGCGATCGCCCCCGGTCACCAGCACGCGGCGCGGCACGCGACCTCCCGGGGGCGCACCGGCGGGCGGGACCACGTCCGGCCGCCCCTCAGATCTCGAGGGCGGCGGCACCGCAGGAGAACCCCAGGCCGAAGGCCAGCAGCAGCACCCGGGTACCCGGCGTCAGCCGGCCCTCGTCGCGGGCCAGCGACAGGTTGACCAGCAGGCTCGCCGGGCCCATGTTGCCCAGCCGGCGCACCGGCAGCGGCATGATGTCCTGGTTCAGGCCCAGCCGGCGGGCACCCAGCTCCAGCATCCGGGCGTTCGGCTGGTGGATGACGATCAGCTCGACGTCCTCGTTCTTCCAGTCCGCCTGCGCCAGGGTCGCGTCGATGACCGCCGGCAGCGCGCGCAGCGCCTCGCGGTACAGGGCCTGGCCGCGCATGAGGTAGAAGCCGGTCCGCAACTCCACCCCGTGCCCGGTCTTGCGCTGGTCGAGCACCTCGACCTCGCCCAGTTGCCAGTGCTGCGTCTGGCTCTGCCAGTGCAGGCCCTTCACCAGCGCCTCGGCGTCGCGCGCGGTGTCCCGGGACAGCACCAGCGCGCCGGCGCCGGACCCGAACAGGCCGGCGGTGTCCGGGTCCTTCGGGTCCACGTAGGACATCAGGTCGACGGCGGCGGAGATGATGACCCGCTCGCAGCGCCGCGCCTGCAGCATCAGCAGGCCGACCTCCAGCGCGGAGATCGGCTCGGCGCACACCCCGTCCAGGCCCAGCACCCGCACGCCGTCCAGGCCCAGGTGCCCGCCCAGGACGACCCCGGCCGGCGGGGTGAAGTGGGTGAAACCGTTCTGGATGTGGATCAGCACCGTTTCCGGGCCGAGCGCCGACAAGTCGAGCGAGGCGTCCTCGCACGCCCGGGAAACGGCCGTCGCCGCCAACGTCAGCACGTCCTCGCCGGCGTCGCAGATCCGGCGCTCCTCGATCCCCGTGCGCGCGGTGAACCAATCGGGTTGCATTCCGAGCGACTTCGCCAGGTCGACATTGCTCACCACGGTGGAACCGAGGGCGTGCCCCATCCCCGCCAAGCCGACAGCCACATCCATGTAATCCCCCCACGACGACAACGCGGGCTCCCCGCGCCGCACAATGCACGACAAAAACCCCCGGTCACCCTTCAAGGGCAGGTCAGGGCACGCGGGTGCCCGAACCGGAAGGCATCGAAAGACGATTTCGCACAACACGACAAATCGCCCACGCGACAGCGCCGCCACCGCCCCGCCACGAGACGCGCTGCCGTGAATCCCCCGCAGGCACGCCTCACCGGCCGGCCGATACTCCCTCCCCTGGAGATCAAGACCACGGCCAGGTTAGCGGACCCCGTCCGACGGAGTCGATGAATACCCTGCGGTAACCTCGCAGTAACACCCTTCCAGGTGAACGGCGGTCGATCACGATCAGATCATGAGAAAGGATCGGATATTTTCCGGACTGGTCCGCACTTGATTCGGTGAACTGCGCGGACGGCGGTTTCGCATTACCGGGGTGGCCCGGGAAGCCGGGATCACCGTTCCGCCGACGGTTCCGGAGCGCTCCCCGGCGGGGGCGCGGGGGCGTCGGCCGCCGGGTCGGTGTTTGCGGCTGGGCGCAACACGACCAAGGCGAGCGCGGCGCACAGCGTCGTCACGCCGCACGCCGTCCAGACCGCCGCCGCGAGCGAGAACCGCAGCAGCGCCGGGCCGGCCAGCGCGCCCAGCAGGGACGCCGCCGCCTCGCCCGTGACCATCGCCGCACCGACCCGGCCCAGCACCGCGTTCGGCGTGCAGCGCTGGAGCGCGGTCTGGGCCCCGGCCAGCGTCGTGGAGCCGGTCAGCCCCACGACGACCGCCGCTGCGACCGCCCACGGCACCGAGGTGGCCGCGAACAGCAGCCCGAACCCGAGCGCCGTGCCCGCCAGCGCGCCCGAGATCAGGTGCGCCGGGCGCAGGCGGTCTACCAGGCCCCGGGTGATCGGCGCGCCCAGCAGGAACCCGACGCCCAGGCCGGAGAGCACCACGCCGGTCTCCCCGGTGCCGCCGAGGACCTGCACGCCGAACGGCACCAAGAGGCTGCCCAGGACCGCGTTCGCGCCCAGGAACACGGTGATCACCAGCAGCAGCGCCCTCGGAGCCGGCGTCCGCCGCAGGAACGCCCACCCCTCCCGCAGGTCCGCCAGGCCGCTGCCGGACCGGCCGGGCGCGGGGCGGCGGGCGGTGGCGGCGATCGCGGCGGCCGAGACCAGGTAGCTCACCACGTCCAGCCACACCAGCGGCGCGAACCCGGCCAGGGCGAGCAGCACGCCGCCCAGCGGCGCGCCGACCAGGCGGACCGTGCCGTCGGTGGCCGCGTTCACCGCGTTCGCCCCGGCCAACAGCCGGCCCGTGCCGACCACGACCGGCGTGTGGGCCTGCGCGGCGGGCCGGAACAGCACCGTGCCGACGCTCTCGACCAGCAGCGCGACGTACACCAGCCAGATGTCGCCCGGACCGTCCACGAACAGCAGCGCGCCGATGGCGACCGCGCCCAGCAGGTCCGCGCACACCATGACGCGGCGGCGGTCCCAGCGGTCGACCACGACGCCGGCGACCGGGCCGAGCAGCAGCGGCGCGAGGAACTCGGCGGCCATGGTGAACCCGGCGGCCATCACCGAGCCGGTCAGGTGCAGCACGTGCGCCGGGATCGCGACCACCAGCAGCCAGGTGCCGAGCTGGCTCGCCGTCCGCCCCACCCACAGCAGCCGGAAGTCCTTGACCCGCAACGCGTCCAGCACGGAAACCCCCGGTCCGTCGGACTGCCGATCCTGCGTGCCGGGGCCGGCCGGTGTCAAACCCGGCAGCGGCGGGCACTGCGGGGAGTCGCCGTGCGGAGGTGGGGCCGGCCCCACCGTGAGGACTCCACACAGGTCCGCAGACAGCGGGCCGCGCGTTGCCTGGCGTTCTTGCCGTGATGGACAAGACTTTGTGGGACTCCTTGCGGCACCGACGTTTCCCGCTCGGGTGGTGGCCGTGGAGGGCGTCCGGGCACGTCCTGGGCACTCCGTTCGTCGCCCTGGCGGCGGCCGTGCCGGTCGCGGTGCCCGGGTTGCCGTTTCGTGTTCTCCCACAACGCGTCCGGCGGGACCCGCGCGGTGTCGTTCGTGGTCGGGCCGGCCGCGTTGTTGCTGGGCCTGCCGTGGGTCGCGCGGGCGTTGGCGCGGTTCGAGCGGTGGCGGCTCGGCTGGCCGACCCCGGCGCGCCCGGCCGGCCGTCGCCGCGTGGCTACCGCGATCCCGCGACGTGGCGGGAGGTCGGCTACACGGCGCTGCTGGTCACGCTCGCACCCCTGGTCTACGGCGGCGCGTTCCTGCTCGCGGGCCTGCCGCTGGTGCACGCGTCCGCGCCGCTGGTGCCGGCCACCGGGCACGCGGCACTCGCGCGGGCGCTGCTGCCAGGCGGCCGGGAACTGTTCGAGGTGACCCGGTCGCGGGCGCGGCTGGTCGACGCGTTCGACGCCGGACGGCGGCGGATCGAGCGCGACCTGCACGACGGGGCGCAGGAGAAGCTGGTCAGCCTCACCGTGCGGCTGGGCATCGCGCGGCTGGACGTGCCGGAGGACTCACCCGCGCACCGCAACGTGGTCGACGCGCACGAGCAGGCCGAGCAGCTCATGGCCGACCTGCGTGAGCTGGTGCGCGGCATCCATCCACCCCAGGGTGCTCGCCGATCACGGCCTGACCGCCGCGCTGGAGGACCTGGCCGGCCGCAGTCCGCTCCCGGTCGCGGAACGCCGACGTCGGCCGGCTGCCACGGCACCTGAGGTCCTCGGCGTACTTCGCGGTGGCCGAGGCGCTGACCAACGTGGCCCGGCACAGCGGCACCGGCCCGGCGGCGGTGACCGCGACCGCGCGCGGCGGCCGGCTCGTGGTCGACGGCGGCCCGGGCGACGCGGTGCCCGGCGGCGGCCCGGAGGGGCTGGCGGGCCGGGTCGCGGTGGTCGACGGCAGGTTGGCGCTGCCGAGTCCGGTCGGCGGTGCGACCCTGCTGCGCGTGGAGCTGCCGTGTCCCCGATCCGAGTAGTGCTCGCCGAGGACGGCGTCCTGCTGCGCGAGGGGCTCGCGAGCGTGCTCGACCGGTTCGGGCTGCCGGTCGTCGCGGCGGTGGGCGACGCCGTCGAGCTGCGCGACACGCCGGGCGGGGTCGGCTACCTGCTCAAGGACCGGGTGGCCGACGTGGAGGAGTTCGTCGGCGTGCTGCGCCGGCTCGTGGTCAGCGACGGGGCGGTGGTCGAGCACGTCGGCAACATCCTGGCCAAGCTCGACCTGCCGCCCGGCGACGACACCAATCGGCGGGTGCTCGCCGTGCCGGCGCAACTGCGCGGTCGGGCTCGCGGCTCGGCACGCCCGGCGGTCGCACCGCTCAGCCGAGGTCCGGGGTGGCGGCGCGCGTGGCCAGGAGGCGGTTGAGCGTGCTGTAGTCCATCTCGCCGCCGACCGCGTACGTGCCGGCGGTGAGCAGCTCGACGGCGGAGCGGTGGGCGGCGGAGTACGCGGCCTCGGCGAGGCCCTGGCCCACGCTGACCCGCGCCACACCCAGCGCCGCCAGCTCGGCCACGGTCGGCGACCCGGCGCCGGCCAGGACGTTGAGCGGCGCGTCGAGGTTCTCGACGAGCTGCGCGATGGTCTCCGGGTCGGCCACGCCCGGCACGAACACGCCGTCCGCGCCCGCCGCCGTGTACGCCTCGGCGCGGCGCAGGGTGTCGGACACCGTTGCGTCGCCGAAGAAGTAGACGTCGATCCGGGCGTTCACGAACAGGTCGACGCCGAACGCCTCGGCGGCGCGGCGGATCGTCGCGACGCGCTCGGCGTGGGTCCGCACGTCGAGCAGGCGGCCGTCCGCGCTGTCCTCGACGTTGACGCCGACCGCGCCGGTGCCCAGGACCAGGGCGACGGTCTCGGCGAGGTCCTCGCCGTAGCCGCCCTCGATGTCGGCGGTCACCGGCACGTCGACCGCGCCGGTGATGCGGGACAGCGCCGCCAGCGCGGTCGCCCGGTCGAGCCGGCCGCCGTCGGGCCTGCCGAGGCTCCAGGACAGGCCGGCGCTGGTGGTGGCGACCGCGCGGGCACCCGCGTGCTCGACGAGCCGCGCCGAGGCGGCGTCCCACGCGTTCGGCAGGACCAGGACGGGGCCGGTGTGCAGGGCGTGGAAGGCGGTGGCCTTGTCCTGCTGGGACATCGGGTTCACTCCGGTGGTGGTGACGGGATCTTCGCGGTCGCGCACCAGCCTGCCCGACCCGTGGCCGGGTCGTCTGGCCGGTTTCGGACATGATCGTCGGCCGTCCGGGGGGCGACCGGGTGGCGGACGTTGCGGTTCGGTTTCGGCGGTCGGACGGCCGTAGCGGGCTCGCGGGGGTGCGCGATGAAGGACCGGGAGCAGGCACCGCGCCGTCGTGCCGCACGGCGTTCCCGCGTGCCGGGAGTCGTTGTCGGGCACCAGGAACGCCCGGCCGGCCGGGGCGCGGAGCTGGTGCCGCGTGCGCGGACCCGGGGCCGACGGAGGGCACATGCTGGGGTACCGATTGTTCGTCGAGGTCGACGAGGACGGCGGCCGGGTCGAGAAGCTGGTGCGCGAGCAGTGGCACGCGTGGTTGCGCTCCAAGGGGTACGCGGCCGACGTGCTGGTGCCCGGCGGGTTCCTGACCCTGGCCGAGGGTGTCCAGGGTCAACTGCTCGAACTGCGCGACCGCAACGGTGCCCGGTCGATCCGGACGACGCTGGTCGAGGACCGGGCCGACGAGCGGTGGACCACGCGGCTCACCGTGCACGTGCGGGGTGACCAGCGCGCCAGGCCGTGGCTGTGGCTCGACGTCGAGTGCTCGGCGGCCCGCCGGCCGGGGATCCCGCGACTGGCCCGCAACCTCCTCCAGGTGCTCCCGGGCCTCGACGGCACCACCCGGCTGGACACCGGGCCGAGGCGGGTCGGCAGGTCCGACGTCGGGCCGGTGGTCGAGTCGGTGTGCGACCCCCGCCGCAGGGGCCTGCTGTTCGTCGCCGCCGCCGACGAGCAGATCGACCTCGGGGGCTGGACGCAGTACGTCGAGAAGCTGGTGAAGGACACCGTGGGGCTCGCGGGCGCGTACGTGCTGGACGCCGAGGCCACCCGCGAGTTCAACAACGCGGTCGGCCCGATGCACGCGGTGGCCCCGTGGACGGTCCGGACCTTCCGCTCGGGTGCCGAACCCGACGACCCGGTGGACGCCGGGCGTCACCGGACGCTCGGCACCGGGCGGATCCTGGAGGACTCCGACCACCGGATCGCCGGGATGCTGGGCCGGCGCGCGCGGGAAGCCGTCATCGAGGCACCCCTGCCCAACCACGCGATCAGGGTCGACCGGCGCTTCGAACAGCAGGTGGACCAGCGCCTGGTCGCGCCCCTGGCCGACACCCGGCCCGTCCCCGCACCGGTCACGCGCAGCGGGACGACGCCGACCGACGTGCCGCCCGGGGCCGTCGACCGACCGCACCTGCCGCCCGGGTTGCTCACGGCGGTCGAGGCCCTGCGCGACGTGCTCGGGCCGGACGGCTGCACCGCCGAGCGCGTGCGGGACCTCACCCGCGCGGCGCTCGTCGGCAGGCAGCGGGAAGCCAGGGACCTGGAGATCACCGAGCGGCTGCGCGACTACGAGGAGAAGGTGGCCGAACTCCACGAGGCGCGCGACGAGCTGCGCAGGCAGTTGGAGGACAGCCAGCTCGAACAGCTCGTCGCGGACGAGGAACTCGACCGGTCCCGGTCGACCGTCAGGCACCTGCAACGGCTGTTGAGCCAGACCTCCCGCGCGGCCGAAGCCTGGTCGGAACCCGACCACTCCGCGCTGGAGGAACGCCCGCAGGACTACGAGGCCCTGCTCGACACGTTCACCACCCTCGACCACGTCGTGTTCACCGGGAACCGGAGCCAGATCACCGGCCTGGACGAACACGACCGCAACGGCATCTGGGTCGGCAAGATCTACGACGTGCTGCAAGCCCTGGACGACTACGCGACCGCGACCCTCAACGGCGACTGCCACACCGACGTCGACGGCTACCTCCGCAAGACACCGGGCACCTACCGCACCTACCCGGCACAACGGCACGCGCGGGACGAGAGCGCGGACGTCCACAAGAACGCCAAGTACCGCACCGCCCGCGTGCTGCGCGTACCGGTCGAGGTGGCCGCCGACGGGGCGACCTTCATGGGCGCCCACTTCAAGATCGCGCAGAACGGGATGTTCAGCCCCAGGCTGCACTACTACGACGACGTGAAAGGCTCCCGGAAGATCTACGTCGGCTACATCGGCCGCCACCTCCCGACCAAGCGCACGAACTAGCCGAGGTCGCCACGCGACGAGGTCCGGCCGGGCTGTTCCCGTGGCGTCGCGACGAGTGCCGCCAGGCGGTCCACCACGTCGGACAACGGTGCGCGGGTGTCGATCTCCAGGGTGGCCGACTTCCGGAGTCGTGGCTCGACCTCGGTCGTGTCCGCGATGATCCGCTCACGTTCCTCGGCGGTCTTGCCGAACGGGTTGTCGTCGCGGGCCGCCACGCGGGCGAGCATCACCGGCAGCGGCGCGCTGAGCAGGACCACCTCGGCGAAGCGGGGGTAGAACTTCTCCTGGTTCCACACCGTGCCCGCGATGAACAGCGGCTCGCCCGAGCGCTCGTGGTCTGCGATGAGCGCGTCCACCCGGGCTTCGTGCCACTGCCGTTCCGCGCCGGTGCCGTCCGGGTGCGGGACGCAGTGGACCCACTCGCCGCAGTCGGTGTCCACCACCCGGTACCCGCGCCGGCCGAGCAGGCGCAACGCCGTCGACTTCCCCGTGCCGGACATGCCCGTCACCAAGACCACCACCCGCCCATCGTAGGGCGACCCGGGCGCGGACCGGTCAGCTCGACTCGCGCACCACGAGTTCCGGGGCGAACAGGATTTGGCAGTGGTCGTGCTCGGCGGGCGTCATCGACTCCGCCAGCAGCAGACTCGCCGCCGTGCGGCCGATCAGCTCGCGCGGCTGGCGGACCGAGGTGAGCGGGACGTTCGCCGCCGCCGCGAAGTCGATGTCGTCGTAGCCGACCACCGCCACGTCCTGCGGCACGCGGACGCCGGCCCTCGCCAGCACCTGGAGCACCCCCAGCGCCAGCAGGTCGTTGGCGCAGAACACCGCGTCCGGGCGCACCGGGCGGGCCAGCAGCTCCTCCGCCGCCAGCCGGCCCGACGCCACCGTCATCGCGGGCATCCGGACCTCCTCCAGGCACGTCGGGTCCAGGCCCGCCAGCCGCACCGCGTCCGCCGCGCCCCGGAACCGGTGGCGGGCCTGGTGGCGGCGCGACGGGCCGTTGACCACCACGACCCGGCGGTGGCCGCGCGCCAGCAGGTGGGCGACCGCGAGTTCGCCGCCCGCCCGGTCGTCCACCGCCACCGAGCAGAGCTGCGGGTCGTCGGTCGGGTGGTCGAGCAGCACGACCGAGACGCCGCGCTCGCGCAGCCGGCGCACCGGGGCGAGGTCGGCGCCCACCGGCGTGATCAGCACGCCGTGCACCCGCTGCTCGGCCAGCAGCTCCACGTGCCGGGCCTCGCGCCGGGTGGACTCGTCGCTGTTGCACAGGATCACCGCGTGCCCGGCGTCGCTGGCCGTGTCCTCCACGCCGCGCGCCACGTCGGTGAAGAACGGGTTGCCGACGTCGAGCACGACCAGGCCGATGGCGCGGGGCGTGCCCGAGCGGAGCTGGCGGGCGGCGTCGTTGCGGACGAAGCCGAGCTCGACGATCGCGCCCAGCACCCGGTCCCGGGTCGCGGGCGCGACCACCTCGGGGCGGTTCAGGACGTTGGACACCGTGCCGACCGACACGTTCGCCCTCGACGCCACGTCCCGGATGCTCGCCGCTGCCACCACGCCTCCTCGCCGGAACTGTGAAGACCGGGAGTGTAGCCACGGGTAACGCTCCCAGGCGGCCTTCGGCGCGACCGGTCGCCGAGAAGGAACCCGCTGGTCACGTGAGGGTGGCCGGACCGACTCGCGGACGTCGCCGCGCCGCCCGTGCGCCCCGCCCCGACGCGCTTCGGCCCAGGGGCGGTGGTGCGTTCGGCGCAGGCCGTGGCACGGGGCGGACGAAGGGGCCGGGACATTTCCGGGAATGCCGGAAATGCGGTGGCACCGGGGGCGCCACCGCATTTCACCGCGATCGGGTCAGGAAGTGGTCAGGGTGACGCCGTAGTAGTTCGCGGCGTCGACCACCGGCTGGTAGTAGGAATACGAACCGGTGGCGTTGGAGCCCTGGTTGAAACCGCAGTCGTGGCCGTCCGCCGGGCCGCCGGAGGTCATGCCCTGGGCGGTGTTGCCGGAGATGTACGCGCCGCCGCTGTCGCCGCCCTCGGTGCACACGGTCGACCGGGCGAGGCCCTTGGTGGAGGTGGACTCGCCGGAGTAGCGGACGGTCTGGTTGTAGGCCGACACCTTGCCGCAGGTCCAGCCGGTGGTGTTGCCCGCCTTGCAGATCGTCGCGCCCACCGCCGCCTTGGACAGGCCCTTGACCGCGACCGTGGTGCCCATCCGGGTGTCGACGTAGCCCCGGCCGGTGTCCTCGGGGTCGATGCTCATCAGACCCATGTCGGCGGACGGGAACCGGGTGGCGATGCCCTTGCCGATGTGGGTGCCGTTGGCGTCGAGGATGTCCGGGTTGCCCTCGACGCAGTGACCGGCCGTGAGCAGCACCTTCGCCCCGTTGCGGGTGCCGGGGAAGCCGAGCGAGCAGTTCGTGCCGGGCACCAGGTCCATGATCCGGCCCGGCACCACGTCGGCCTGCGGCGCGACCCGGGCCGCGCCGCGCTCGACGGCCACGCCGTCCATCCTGGACAGCTTCGCCACCAGCGCGGACGTGGCGTCCGGCTCGACGGTGACCAGGACGCGGTCGCCGACCACGTCCGGGCCCCACGCCTGCACCTGGCCGAGGTCCGCGCCGATGGCCCGCTCGACCTTCGCCGCCAGCGCGTCGAGGGCGCGCTCGCCGCGCGCGGCCGTGCGCGGGGTGAGGCCGGCGGCGGTGACGGCGGCCGGGTCGGAGGTGTTGGCGACCAGCCGGCCGGCGTGGTCGAAGAACGCGCCGTCGACCTGCACGCCCCGCGTGCGCAGGTCCGCCAGCGCGGCGGTCAGGTCGCGCTCGCGGTCCAGGCGGGCGGCGGCGTCGCGGGGCGAGGAGCCCTGGTCGGCGGCCAGGGCGGCGAGCATCGCCGGGTCGTACTCGGGTGCTGCGGAGGCGTTCGGGGTCAGCAGGGCAGCCCCGAACGCGGCGCCCACGGTGGCGAGGACGCCGATGGTGCGGATCTTCATTTTTTGTCGTCTTTCATCGCAGGGTTGACGAAATTGACATGCGGAAGGCGGTGCGGAAATTCGCCCGGGGCAACTGCGGAGTTCCCCGGGCGGCAGGTGCCCGGCCATTTCTCCGGGCAGCCGCCACGCTAGCCCGCGCAAACCGGGCACGCCCACCTACGAAAGTAGGCGACTGGTTCCGCCGGGTAGTCGGGCGCTTTCCCTCCGATGCCGGCCCCGCCGGTTGAAGACGGTCGAGCCGGCGCGCGCGGCAGTCCGCCCTACGGCTTAAGGACGGCGTCGGGGGTGCACCTAGGTGGGTTCCCCGGGATGTCCCGGAACTGCGGGAACGACCGGGCGGCCCGGCCCGGGGCCGCCGCTACCGTCACGCCATGAGAGCTGCGGTGCACACCAGGTTCGGCCCGCCCGACGTCGTGCGGGTCACCGAGAGACCCGTCCCCGTCCCCCGCCCGGACGACGTGCTGATCAAGGTGCACGCCACCACCGTCACCTCCGCCGAGTGCGCGATGCGCCGGGGAGAACCCGCGTGGGGACGGGTGATCCTCGGCCTGCGCCGGCCGCGCCGGCGGCTGCGGACGCTCGGGCTGGAGGTGGCGGGCGTGGTCGAGTCGGTCGGCTCCGGGGTCAGCCGGTTCGGGCCCGGCGACGAGGTGTTCGGCTTCACCGGGTTCGCGGTGGGCGCGCACGCCGAGTACGTGCGGGTGCCGGCGTCCGGGTCCCTCGCGCCGAAGCCGGCCGCGCTGACGTTCGCCGAGTCGGCCGCCGCCGTCGACGGTGCCACGACCGCGCTGTTCTTCCTGCACCACAAGCTCTCCGTGCGCGCCGGGCAGCGGGTGCTGGTCAACGGCGCGTCGGGCAGCATCGGCACCTACGCGGTCCAGCTCGCCAAGCACTTCGGCGCGGAGGTGGTCGGGGTCTGCGGGCCGGCCAACGTCGAGCTGGTCAGGTCGCTCGGCGCGGACGAGGTGATCGATTACACCGAGCGCGATTTCACGGCGGACCGGAGCCGCTACGACGTCGTGTTCGACACGGTGGCCAAGAGCTCGTTCCGCAAGGCGCGCGGTTCGTTGCGGCCGGGCGGGAAGTACGTGCCGACCACCGGGCTGTCCAACAACCTGTGGGCGCTGTGGACGGCCGTGCGCGGCGGCCCGAAGGTCGTGGTCGGCATGTCGGTGGACAAGAGCACGACCCTGCCGGTGGTCAAGGAGCTGGTCGAGGCGGGCGTGCTGCGGGTCGTGGTCGACCGGACCTACCCGCTGGAGCGGATCGCCGAGGCGTACCGGTACGTCGACACCGGGCGCAAGCGCGGCAACGTGGTGATCGCCGTGGTGGACCCGGTCGACCCGTCCCGGGACGCGCTCACCCCACCGTGAACGCGCGGCTGGTGCCGGTGAACGGGCTGACCGCGCCCGTCCAGCCGCTCTTCCAGTCGCCGTGGTGCACCAGCCGGTACGTGCCCGCCGGCGTGCCGGCCGGGATGGTCCAGGTGACGGTGGCCTCGGAGTTCGCCACCCCGACGCGCCGCCAGCGGTACCGGGTGGACCAGTCGCCGTCGTCGGCGACCCGGGCCCACCGCCCGTCCACGAGCCGCTGCACCTCCAGGAACGTGCCGTTGCGGTGCAGGTCGTTCTTCGGGTGGCCGGTCACGAACACCGCCGACGCCGTCTCGCCCCGGCGGTAGGAGGCGGCGGGTTCGGTGAGCACCTGGCCGAAGGCGTGCCACAGCGCCTTGTCGTCGAACACGACTCCGGTCTGCAGGTTGAGGTCGGTGAACGGCGGCGTGCCCGGCTCCGGACCGGCCGGGGCGGGTGTGCCGGCGCGCAGCGACGCCGCGAGCCGGCCGAACTCCTGCTGGTAGGCGGGCGCGGTGTTGCGGCCGAACAGGGTCGAGCCGCCCTCGTACTGCTGGGCGTCGTACTCCTCGGGCGTGGTGACGTACTGGCTGTAGTCGTTGGCGTAGCCCTGGATCAGCACGTCGGGCAGCGGCACGCCGAGTTCGCCCGCCACGGCCCGCCGGATGCGCAGCCCGGCCACGATGGTCACCTCGCCGGGCACCGCGACCAGGTGCAGCGCGCCCAGCTTGACGATCTGGAGCGGCAGCACGTTCGGCGTGGCCTGCACCAGCCCGGTCGGCACGAGCGACGCCTTGGGGTACTGGCAGTCCTTGAGCCACTGCGGCACCTCGACGTGCAGCGGCTCCAGCAACGCCTTGAGCGGGGTGACCATGCCCTCGGTGAAGCCGGGGACGGCCGGGCCGTCCTCGACGCTGCCCGCGAGGGTGGACGCGCCGACCACGCCGGAGCAGGTGGTGCCGGGGCGGCCGTCGGGGGTGTACCGGCCGTCGACGGCGACCGAGGCCATGTCCACGAACCGCATCCGGTGGTCGACGCTGCCGGTCACGGTCGTCTGCGGGCCGGCGGAGATCCGCTGCGCGGCGCGGCTCTGCCGCTCGCCGATGATCCGGGTGTTCTCCACCTCGTCCTGCGTGGGGCCGGAGCCGGGGCGCAGGTCGAGGTTGGGCGACATGTCGCCCGCGTTGGTGTTGGGGAAGGCGGCCACGAACCCGGGCCGGCCGTCGAGGTAGCGCACGCCGTGGTCGTCGTGCTCCCACTGGTAGGACGCGTACCCCTTGTTGTCTGGGCTGATCAGCGTGTTCTCGTTGGTCATCGACGTGTTGTGGGTGGCGAACCAGCTGATCGCGCCGACCTCGCGGCCGTTCTGGCGGAAGGTCAGCACGGTCATGGCGGGGTCGATGCCCAGCGGGAAGAACCCCTTGTCGGGATTGCGCTCGAACGCGGTGCGCGAGCGGTTGGCGCTGGCGTCGGTCAGCTCGCCCCGGCCCAGCGACAGCGAGCCGGGCCGGAGGTCCTCGTGGGCCGCGACGACCGATTCGGTGATGCCGTCGACGATCGCGTCCAGGGTCTGGCGCTGCATCCCGAGGATGGACAGGTTGTAGGCGAGGTTGTGCGAGAAGCCGCCGGGGCCGGCGTGCGTGTGGGTGGCGGAGAGCAGGACGTTGTCCCGGGTGTACAGGCTGCCGTAGCGGGCCTGGAGCTTGGCGAGGACGGCCTCCTGCACCGCGCGGAAGACCATGGCCAGGTCGGCGTTGACGTAGGCGACCCGCTTGCCGCCGGCCCGGTCGACCACGACGTAGGCCCGCGACCGCTGCCGCTGGTGGATGCCGCTGGTCTTCTGGTCGAACTTGGAGTACCCCATCATGCCGTTCTCGGCGGCCGGGCCGGTGATGTCGGAGATGCCCCGGCCGACCAGGTACGGCTCCGGCCCGGCCTGCGCGGCGGGCGGCCCGCCGAGCACCAGCGCGCCCACCAGGCAGGCCACCACCGACGCGACTGCCGACCGCTTCGACCGCATCCACCGCTCCCCAGGTACGCGAATCCGATTCACTTTTACTGGACAGTAGGTGATCGGGGCCACACGGGCAAGAGGCCGTTGGCGGTGCGCGGCGACCGGGGCGCGCGGTGCCGAGAACGCGCTGACCGGGCCGATCCGGGTTAGGTTTTCCCGCATGGGCCAGTCGCCTGCGGTGGAGTTGGAGGTCGGGGACCGCACCGTGCGGATCTCCAACCCGGATCGCGTCTACTTCCCGGCGCGCGGCGAGACGAAGCTCGACCTCGCCCGGTACTACCTGTCGGTCGGCGACGGCATCGTCCGCGCGCTGCGCGACCGGCCGTGCATGATGCACCGCTTCCCGTCCGGGGTGACCGGCGAGAAGGTGCACCAGAAGCGGCTGCCCGGCGGGGCGCCGCCGTGGGTGCCGACCGTGCGGGTGCACTTCCCCCGCTACAACCGGTACGCCGACGAACTGTGCGTCGCCGACGTCGCCGACGTGGTGTGGGCGGTGCAGATGTCGACCGTCGAGTTCCACCCGTGGAACTCGCGGCGGGCCGACACCGAGCAGCCCGACGAGTGGCGCATCGACCTCGACCCCATGCCGGACTGCCCGTTCTCCCGGGTGCGGCGGGTCGCGGGCGTGGTGCGGGAGGTGCTGGACGAGATCGGCGCGGTCGGCTGGCCGAAGACGTCCGGCGGCAGCGGCCTGCACGTCTACGTGCGGATCGAACCGCAGTGGGGGTTCCGCGACGTCCGGCGGGCGGCGCTGGCGTTCGCGCGCGAGGTCGAGCGGCGCGCGCCCGACGACGTGACCACGACGTGGTGGCGACGCGACCGCGATCCCCGCAGCCTGTTCATCGACTACAACCAGAACGCCCGCGACCACACGATCGCGAGCGCCTACTCGGTGCGCGGGGTACCGGAGGCGACCGTGTCCACGCCGCTGAGGTGGGACGAGGTCGCCGACGTCGACCCGCGCGACTTCACCATCGCCACCGTGCCGGCGCGCTTCGCCGAACTGGGCGACCTGCACGCGGGCATCGACGACGCGGTGTTCTCGCTGGAACCGCTGCTGGAGTGGGCCGACCGCGACGGCGAGGACTCCCCGGAGCACCCCGACGACACCGACGGCTGAGCGCGCCGGCGGGTCACCCGGCGTCCTTGAGGATCTTCGCCGCGTGGTCCGGGGCCTCCCGCTCGACCTCGCGGGGCGGGCGGACGTAGTTGCCCCGGCCCTTCGGGCGCTTCGGGAGCACCAGCGCGGGCCGCTCCACCGGCTTCCACGGCAGCGTGTCGAGCAGGTGCGCGATCATGTTCAACCGCGCCTTGCGCTTGTCCTCCGCCTCGACCACCGTCCACGGCGCGACCTCGGTGTCGGTGTGCACCAGCATGTCGTCCTTGGCGCGCGAGTAGTCGTCCCAGCGGGTGATCGACTCCAGGTCCATCGGCGAGAGCTTCCACCGCTTGAGCGGGTTGTCCAGGCGTTCCCGGAAGCGCTTCTCCTGCTCGGTGTCGCTGACCGAGAACCAGTACTTGCGCAGCAGGATGCCGTCCTCCACGAGCAGCTCCTCGAAGATCGGGCACTGCCGCAGGAACCGCTGGTACTCCTGCGGCGTGCAGAACCCCATCACCCGTTCGACGCCCGCGCGGTTGTACCAGCTCCGGTCCAGCAGGACGATCTCGCCCGCCGCCGGCAGGTGGTCGACGTAGCGCTGGAAGTACCACTGGGTGCGCTCGCGCTCGGTCGGCGCGGGCAGCGCCACGATCCGGCAGACGCGCGGGTTGAGGTGCTCGGAGACCCGCTTGATGGTGCCGCCCTTGCCGGCCGCGTCCCGGCCCTCGAAGACCACCACGACCCGCGCGCCGGACGCCTTGACCCACTCCTGCATCCGCACCAGCTCGCCCTGCAACCGCAGCAGCTCGGTCTCGTACAGCTCGCGCGGGTACCGCTTGGTGGTCTTCTTCGCCATGGCGGACAGCCTCGCAAACCGGCCCGGCATCGGCCAGCGGAGGGCCGTGCTTGATCCGCGCCGCCCGGCGGGACGGCGCAGGTGCACGCGTCGGAGCTGTGGCCGTCGCCGTAGCCGGCACGCGGGTCCGGGTGCCCGGCCTGGGCCGGATGCACCCGGATTCCCTCATCTGGCCGCAGAAACGCGAAGGATGTTCGGAGAGACTGCGATCATGAGCGATTCAGCGATCGCGGTGCCGTCCTACGACCTGTTCGCGCCGGACGTCGCCGCAGACCCCCACCCGCTGCTGCACCGCATCCGCGCCGAGAACCCGCTGATCCGGGTGCCGGAGCTCAACGGCTACCTGATCACCCGGCACGCCGACGTCGTCGCCGCCCTCAAGGACCGGCGGCTGGCCACCGCGAACCTCGGCCAGGGCCTCGACCGGCTCAGCCAGGCGGAGCGGGACGAGCTGCGGCCCGTGCTCCAGTCGATCGCGCTGTGGATGGGCCACACCGACGAGGACGACCACGTCCGGTTCCAGCAGCTCCTCAAGCGCTACTTCACCCCCGCCACGGTCAACCGGCTGCGCCCCCGGGTGCGCGAGCTGGCCGAAGAGCTGGTCGACGCGGTGGCGGCGTCCGGCCGCATGGACGTCGTGGCGGACCTGGCCTACCCGCTGCCCGCCAACGTGATCGCCGAGATGCTCGGGATGCCCACCAGCGAGCGCGAGCGGCTCCAGGCGTGGTCGCGGGACATCCTGGCGCTGTTCGCGCCGGCCGACTTCGCGCGGCTCCAGGCCAGCCAGCGCAGCGTGCTGGAGATGCAGGACTACCTGCGCGGGCTGGTGGCGCAGCGGCGGGCCGAACCGCGCGAGGACCTGCTGAGCATGTTCGTCGCCGCCGAGCGCGAAGGCGTGGTGACCGAGGACGAGATCGTGGCGAACTGCGTGCTGCTGCTGTTCGCGGGCCACGAGACCACGGCCAACCTGATCGCGAACGGGCTGGTGCTGCTGTTCGACCACCCCGACCAGTTCGAGCTGCTCAAGAGCCGCCGCGACCTGCTGCCCCAGGCGGTCGAGGAGATGCTGCGGTGCAGTGGACCGGCCAACACCATCGTCCGGGTGACCACCGAGCCGGTGGAGGTCGCGGGCCACGAACTGCCCGCCGGCCAGGTCGTGTACCTGGCGATGCTCGCGGGCAACCGCGACCCGGAGGTGTTCGAGGAGCCGGACCGGTTCGACATCACCCGCAAACCCAACCGGCACACGGCGTTCGGCCTCGGCGCGTTCTACTGCCTGGGCGCGGCGCTGGCCCGGATGGAGACCGACGTGTGCTTCAGCACCCTGCTCGACCGCCTGCCGAACCTCCGCCCGGCCTACGAGACCCCGGACCTGACCCTCAGCCCGCCGTTCGGCTGCCGGCTGGCGAGCCTCGACGTGACGTTCTGATGGCGCCTCTCCGCAACGTCGACCCGGCGACCGGGCCGGTGCGCTGACGGTCCTGGCCGGCCTGGCTCGAATGGGAAGGATTGCCTGGCGCAGAACCGACGTCGCCGCCCGGTCCGCGCACGATCGACGCGGGCCGGGCGTGAGGGGTCCTCGGCTCTTCGCCTCGACTACCCTCGCCACGCCCGTCCACCTCACCGGAACGGATGACCGATGCCGCTGTCAGCCTGTGTCGACTGTTCCGTGCGCCTCGTGGCCCAGGAGAGCTGGCTCGCGTCGCCGGTGGTCGAGAAGGTCCTGCTGGTAATCCTCGGCGCGGTGCTCGGCTTCCTGTCCTCCTACGCGCTGGACCGGCAGAAGGCCAAGCGGGAACCGCACCGGCAGATCTCCTGGGAAGCCGTGGTGGAGCAGGCCCTCATCGAGGTCAGCCGCGACATCAAGGGCAAGGTGCACGTCACCTACGACGGCACCGCCGTCCAAGCCCTGACCCACGTGACGTGCAAGGTCGTCAACACCGGCAACCAGGTGATCAAGGACCACGAGCTGCGGTTCTCGTTCCCGCGCGGTGTCCGGCTGATGGAGCACTACCTCGCCCCGCGACCCGATCCTGAACTCGGCGTCGAGCCGGTGGACGTGGGGTCGCTCGACGGGCGCCCGCAGTGCAAGTACCGCATCGCGCACCTGCAACGCGGCGAGGAGGTCACGTTCAACTTCGTCACGGCGGGTGGCGAGCTGGGCGAGTGGCAGCCCAAGTCGTTCAACAAGGACGACGACGTCGACTTCCAGCGGCGGGACGTCGTGCGGGTCAAGCAGGACCAGGAGCACCTCCAGCCGTTCCTGGTGCTGGCGCTCCTTGCAGTCGCGCTGCCGCCCGCGCTCGCGCTGTTCGACTTCGGCTACTTCAGCGACATCGGGGTGTTCCTCGTACGGGTGGGTCTGCTGGGCGCACTGATCCCGCACGTCCGGCCGCTGGTCCGGATCGTCAACGGGCTGATCACCGCCCGCCTGGCCCCGCCGGCCGCGCACCGGGGGAATCACGTCTCCGACGGGCGCTTCCGCAACGTCGTCCAGATCGGCGGCTCGGTCGACGGGAGCATCACGTTCTACCCGCAGACCGCGGACGACGGCAACGAGACCGGTGACGCCGCCCCCGGCCGGGTCGACGGCTCCCGGACAACCGGCGAGTCCTGATCGGACGGCCCGGACCACTGGCGCTTGATCACCTGCTCAGGTGAACCTGGTCAAGAGGTCTCCCCCGCCGGCCGATACCTGTCGGTGTCCACGCCGGACGCCGGGCGGGCCGGTCGGGTCCGCCGGCCCGGACGTGTCCCAGGCCGGCGAGGAGTGGCGAGACTGATGGGTTTGCGCGACCGGGTCACCGAGACCGTCGACGGCAAGCGGTTCCAGCGGGCGATCATCGGGGTGATCGTCGTGAACGCGATCGCGCTGGGCTGCGAGACCTCGCCGACCCTGGTGGCCGCGCACGGCGGGCTGCTGTCCGCCGTGGACCGGGTCGCCATGACCGTGTTCGTCCTCGAACTGTCCGCCCGCCTCTACGCGCACCGGCTGGCGTTCTTCCGCGACCCGTGGAACGTGTTCGACTTCGCCGTGGTGGCGATCTCGCTGGTCCCCGCCGCCGGGCCGCTGTCGGTGGTGCGGTCGCTGCGCATCCTGCGCGCGCTGCGGCTGGTGGCGATGGTGCCGAGTATGCGCCGCGTGGTGAGCGCCCTGGTGAAGTCGATCCCGGGCCTGCTGTCGCTGACCGGGCTGCTCCTGCTGCTGCTCTACGTGGGTGGTGTGGTGGCGATCAACCTGTTCCGCCCCAGCGGCGACGACCGGTTCGCCGACCTCGGCTCGACCGTGCTGACGCTGTTCCAGATCACCACCGGCGACGGCTGGTCGGACGTGATGCGCGACCTGATGCGCGACCAGCCGCTGGCCTGGGTCTTCTTCGTCTGCTACCTGCTGGTGGGCACGTTCACCATGCTCAACCTGTTCATCGCCGTGGTGTGCAGCGCGATGGACTCCGACGCGCCGCCGCCGGCGCCGGACCACCTGGTGCTCTCCGAGGTGCAGGCGCTGCGCGAGGAGGTGCGGGCGCTGCGGTTGCAGCCGGTCGGGCCGGCCGAGCGCGGCAGCGCGAACTGACCCCGCCGGTCCGCGCCCGATCGGGCGCGGACCGGTTGCAACGGGGCTTGCCGGTTCGGCAAGCTGGTGGGCATGGACGAGTTGGACGACGTGCTCCGGGCGGTCGGTCCGAGGTTGCGGGCCATCCGGCGGCAGCGCGGGGTGACGCTGGCCGACCTGGCCGCGTCCACCGGCATCTCCGAGAGCACCCTGTCCCGGCTGGAGAGCGGACAGCGGCGGGCCAACCTGGAACTGCTGCTGCCGCTGGCCAGGGCGCACGGGGTGCCGCTGGACGAGCTGGTCGGCGCACCCGACACGGGCGACCCGCGGGTGCACATGCGCCCGCTGCGGCGCGGCAACCGCACGATCATCCCGCTGACCCGCCGCGCGGGCGGGCTGCAGGCGTACAAGATGATCATCCCGGGCACCCGGGGGCACGTCGAGCCGGAGCTGCGCGTGCACGAGGGCTACGAGTGGCTCTACGTGCTCGACGGCACGCTCCGGCTGCTGCTGGGCGACCAGGACCTGGTGCTCAAGCCGGGCGAGGCCGCCGAGTTCGACACGCACGTGCCGCACTTCTTCGACGCGGCCGGCGCCGGGCCCGTCGAGCTGCTGACGCTGTTCGGCCAGCAGGGTGAACGGGCCCACGTGCGGGCCCGCACCAAGTGACCGCCGGCTGGGGTCAGGCCCGCCGGCGGATGCGCAGCACGTTGTCGTCGCGGTGGCCGGGCCCGCCGTCCGGGTCGGTCATCTCCCGGCGCACGACCTCGTCGGTCTCGACCACCCACTCCTCACCGAGGTCCAGCGACCGCAGCACGTCGGCGGTGGTCGGCAGCACGACGTCCTGGTGCGGGTGGTCGGTCACCCAGGACGGCCAGCCCGCGTGCCCGCCGACCACCAGCACGCCACCGGGCGCGACCGCGCCGGCCGCGCGCCGCAGGATGCCGTCCCGCTCCCCGTCGCGCTCCACCGGCGAGTGCAGGAACTGCGCGGACACCAGGTCGAACTCCCCCTGCGGGAACGTCTCGCCGAGGTCGTGCCGCTCGAACGTGATCAGGTCCGCGACCCCGGCGTCGGCGGCGCGGGCGGCGGCCCGGCCCAGCGCGGTCGCCGACACGTCCACGCCCAGCACCCGCCAGCCCCGGGCGGCCAGCCAGATGGCGTCACCGCCCTCCGCGCACCCCAGGTCCAGCGCGGTGCCGGGGGTGAGCGCGGACACCTCGCGCACCAGCAACGGGTTCGGGTTCCCGCTCCACACCTGGTCCTTGTCCAGGTAGAAGCCCTCCCAGAACTGCTCGGTCGTCGTCATGGCCGAACTGTGCACCGGAGGTCCCGGAACGCGCCAACTTCCTTGCCGAACCGGCAAGACCGCCGGCTACGGGCGCGGGGTGAGGACGGCGACCTGGGTGATCTGGCGCAGGAACTCCGGGCTCGCCGCGCCGGTCACGTTCTCGGCCTCGGCGACCACGACCGTGGTGTTGAACAGCTCCGAGTCGTAGTGGTGGGCGGTGAAGGTGATCTCGTCGAGCCGCAGGAGGCTCGCGGGCAGCGGCGTGATGTCGCCGGTCGCGTAGATGTCCTCGACCCGCTTGAACTCCTTGGCCACGTCCCGCTCCACGAACTCCACCCACGCCACGGAGACCGCGACCAGCGACCCCTTGCCGTCGGCGAGGGTGAACAGCGCCCGGCTCAGCGACCGGCACGGCGCGGCGGCCAGCAGGTCGTGGACCTGGCCGAAGGAGTGGGCGACGCAGTCCTGGTCGGTGCGGCTGGTCTGGTCGACCACCGTGAGGCCAAGGTCGCGCCACGCCTCGTCGTCGGGCTGCCCGGCGACGCTGCCGGCGCCCACGGCGACCGCACCGGCCACCGCCGCTGCCGCGACCACACCACCGACGCCCACGAGTGTCCCCTTCCCGCCACCAGGACGATTCCCGCGTCAGGGGCCGGCCAAACCGACGACGTCCGCCGCGCAGCCCCAGGACAGTGTCACACCCGAACCCCCGTGCCCGTAGCAGCTGACCAGCGCCTGACCGGCCACGGTCACCCGGTCGAGGCGCACCGACGGCCGGACGGGGCGCAGCCCGACCGCGCGCGACACGACCGGCACGCCCCGCAGCTCGGGCACCAGGGCGACCACCCGGTCCAGCACGGCGCGTTCCACGTCCGGGTCGTGCGCGGTGCCGGACTCGCCGCGGTCGGCCGTGCCGCCGCACACCACGTCGTGCCCGCGCGGGATCGCGTAGGCCATGCCGGCGGGGTTGTCGTCGTCCACCACCCAGCGGGTCAGGCCGGGGTTGGCCAGCCGGACGACCTGCCCGCGCACCGGTTCGAGGGTGGGGTCGCCCACCAGCACGCCGGACGCCAGCCCCGCCGCGACCACGACGGTCGGCTGCGGGAGGTCGGCCGGCCGGACCACGTGCGCGCGCCGGAACGCGACCCCGACCCGGGCGCAGCGCGCGGCCAGCCAGCCCAGGTAGGCCGCCGTGTCGACCACCGGGACCGAGCAGACCACGCCGGACGCGACCCCTTCGGGCAGCTCGTCGGGCCGGGCCGCGCGGCAGTCCGGGACGACGGCGGTCCACGCCAGGTCGGGGTCGTCCGCGCGGTGCAGGACGATCCCCTCGCGCCAGAACACGCCGGTCGTGGGCATGGCGGCCAGCTCGGCGAAGCGGTCCAGCGACTCCCGCGCCCACCGCAGCACGGCGTCGGCCGGCGCGGCCAGGTACGGGAACCACAGGCCGCCCGCGACGGCCGAGACGGTGTCGCCGGGGGCCCGGTCGGCGACCACCTCCACCCGGTGCCCCGCCTCGGCCAGCCGCAGCGCGCAGGTCAGCCCGATCACCCCGCCGCCGACCACCGCGATGTCACCCATGTGACCGTCGTACCAGCCGGCGGGGTCGGGCACGTTCCGCCGAACGCCGGGTTGTCAGCCACCCCGCCGTGCTGCTTCCATGGGATTTCCGATAGATCACTTCTGGCGGCGCAAACCAGCGGCACCCCCGCTGGGGGCCAGCGAGCGAGAACCCCGGAGGTTCGAGCGCTGCCCAGGAGAACCCCTCCCCGGCACCGAGGCACAGCCCGTCGCGGCCCTGACCACGCCACGGGCGGTCGAACCTCGCCGAGAAAACGACCACTGGCGGTTCCGCCCTGCGGAAACGGACCGCCGAGAAGGAGTCGGGACATGATTCGTCGGCTTGCACGACTGCTCGCCGCCGGCGCGGCGGTGCTGCTCACCGCCTCGCTCACCACGTCGGCGGGCGCGGCGCCCGCCGCCGCCGAGGAGACCTGCCCGGTGAAGTCCAGGCCCACCGGGAAGGTGCTGCACGGCTACTGGGAGAACTGGGACGGCGCGAAGAACGGCGTGCACCCGCCGCTGGGCTGGATCCCCATCACCGACCAGCGCATCCGGGACAACGGGTACAACGTGATCAACGCGGCGTTCCCGGTGATCCGGTCGGACGGCACGGTGCTGTGGGAGGACGGCATGGACGCCACCGTCAAGGTCGCCACGCCGGCCGAGATGTGCGCGGCCAAGGCGGCCGGCCTGACCATCCTGATGTCGATCGGCGGCGCGACCGCCGGCATCGACCTCAACTCGACCGCCGTGGCGGACCGGTTCGTCAACACGGTGGTGCCGATCCTGCAGAAGTACAACTTCGACGGCATCGACATCGACGTGGAGACCGGGCTGGTCGGCGGCGGCAACATCAACACGCTGTCCGCGTCGCAGTCCAACCTGATCCGGATCATCGACGGCGTGCTGGCGCGGATGCCGTCCAACTTCGGCCTCACCATGGCGCCGGAGACGGCGTACGTGACCGGCGGCAGCGTGGTGTACGGCTCGATCTGGGGCGCGTACCTGCCGATCATCAAGAAGTACGCGGACAACGGCCGGTTGTGGTGGCTGAACATGCAGTACTACAACGGCAGCATGTACGGCTGCAGCGGCGACTCGTACCAGGCGGGCACCGTGCAGGGCTTCACCGCCCAGACCAACTGCCTGAACAAGGGCCTGGTGATCCAGGGCACCACGATCAAGGTGCCGTTCGACAAGCAGGTGCCGGGGCTGCCGGCCCAGCCGGGCGCGGGCGGCGGGCACATGTCGACCGGCCTGGTCTCCCAGGCGTGGAACACCTACAGCGGCCAGCTCAAGGGCCTGATGACCTGGTCGATCAACTGGGACGGCTCGCGCAACTGGACGTTCGGCCGGAACGTGAAGTCGTTGCAGGGCCGCTGACGCGCGCCGGGCGCTCCGGTCCCGGACCGGAGCGCCCGCTCGTCCGACGGGGGCACTCGTCCTCTACGGCCGGGGTTCGGCGTCCGCGTAGTCGTTACGGCGCAACGTGATCGGCCGTTCGGCGGCGTTGGGCGGACGGTCGCGCGGGGAATTCCGTGGGGGCGAGAACTCACCCCTCGGAGGAGCCGATGTCCCGGCGCGCGACGACCGTGCTGATCGCCGTCCTGCTGGCCGGTTGCAGCACCTTCCCGGCAGCCACCGGGGGCTCCGGCGGGGAGAAGGTCCCGCCGGGCACCCTCGACGCCGAGACCGCCCGCACCCGGCTCACCGAGATCCCGGTGGCGGACCCCGGCGGCCTGGCCGGGTACGTCCGGGACTGCGACCGGGGCGCGGCGTGCGTGTTCGGGCAGCCGTGGTCCGACGTGGACGGTGACGGCTGCGACCAGCGCAGCCAGGTGCTGGCGCGGGACCTGGTGGACGTGAAGCGCAAGGAGGGCCGCTGCGCGGTCACCTCCGGCACCCTTTACGACCCCTACACGGGCGAGACGATCACCAGCGTGTCGAAGGTCCAGATCGACCACGTCGTGCCGCTGGCCGAGATGTGGCGCAGCGGCGCGTCCGGCTGGACACCCGAACGCCGCACGGCCGCTGCCAACGACCTGCGCAACCTGGTGGCCGTGCAGGGCAAGGCCAACCAGTCCAAAGGCGACAAGACCCCGGACGAGTGGATGCCGCCCAGCCCCGGCTACGCCTGCGCGTACGCCCGGATCTACGTGGGCGTGAAGGCCGAGTTCGGCTTGACCGTGAGCACGCCCGAGCGCACGGCCCTGGAGCGCACCCTGGCCTCCTGCGCGTAGGCGGGACCGGCCACGAGGTGATCCCCGTGGCCGGCCTCCGCGATCAGGGGCGCTTGAAGACCTGGCGGCCGGCGAACCACGTCTCCAGCACCGCCGTGCGGTACAGCTCCTCGACCGGGCTGTCGAACGGGTTGCGGTCCAGCACGACGAAGTCGGCGGACTTGCCCGGGGTCAGCGAGCCGGTCACGTCGTCCACGCCCATGGCCCGCGCGCCCGAGAGCGTGAACGCCTCGACGGCCTCGGCGAGGGTGATCGCCTGCTCCGGCCACAGCGCGCCGGGGTGCGCGCCCGCCGGGTCCTGGCGGGTCACCAGGCCCTGGATGCCCTCCCAGGCGTTGGGGGACTCGCTGACCGGCCAGTCCGACCCGCCGGCGACCAGCGCGCCGCTGTCGAGCAGGGACCGGTTGGGCTGCATCCTCGACGCGCGGTCGGCGGGCAGGACGTTGGCGATCGCCGACGGGATCACGCCCGGCACCCACAGGAACGGCGAGATGTCGGCGGCCACGCCGAGCGCGGCGAACCTGGCCAGGTCGTCGGGGTGCACGAACTGGCCGTGCGCCACCTGGAACCGGGTGGCGGTGTGGCCCTCGGCGCGCAGCTTCTCCACCGCGTCGAGCGTCGCGCGCACCGCCGCGTCGCCGGTGCAGTGGATCTTCGCGGACAGCCCGGCGGACGCGGCGGCGCGCAGCCACCCCTCCAGCTCGGCGGGCGGCATGGTCGGTGCGCCGTGGAAGCACGCGCCGTGCGCCTCGTCGGGCAGGTACGGCTCCAGGAACGCCGCCGTGCGGGTGGGCGGGACGCCGTCGAGGAAGATCTTGACGAAGTCCGGCCGGTGGTGCTCGCTGCGGTAGCGGTCCCCCACCTCCATCAGCGCCGACCCGATCGGGTCGAAGCCGAAGATCGGGTCGTTGACCAGCAGCGACGACACCACCCAGGCGGCCAGGTCGCCGGCGTCGTCCAGGGTCTTGAGGGCGTTGAGGATGTCGACCGACACGCCGGCGTCCTGGAACGCGGTGATGCCGAAGGAGTGCAGCACCTCGATGGCGTGCCGGGACGCGCGCGCGTGCTGCTCGTCGGTCAGCGTGCTCGTCTTGCGGACGGCCCGTTCGACCTGGACGCCCGCCGCTTCCAGCAGGACGCCGGTCGGTGCGCCGGTCGCCGGGTCGCGGACGATCACGCCGCCCGCCGGGTCCGGTGTCGAGGAGGTCACGCCGGCCAGTTCCAGCGCCCGGCTGCTGACCCACCGGTTGTGCCTGCTGTCGTCGGTGAGCATGACCGGACGGCCGCCCGCCGCGTCGTCCAGCGCGCGCCGGGCCGACTCCCGGGACAGCGTCTCCACCAGGGTCGACGCCCACGCGCCGCCGACCACCCACTCGTCCGGGCCGAGGTCGCGCGACCGGGCGCGGACCGCGTCGAGGATCGCCTCGAAGCCGTGGTCGCCGCCGAAGGTCAGCTCGAACAGCGCGGCCCGCCCGGCCAGCGCGTGGTGGTTGTGCACGTCGACCAAGCCGGGCATGACGAACGCGCCGCCCAGGTCGCGGACCTCGGTGCCCGGTCCGGGCTCGACCGCGTCGAGGGCGACCACCCGGCCGCCCTCGACGGCCAGGGAGGTGGCGCGGGGGTGCGCGCTGTCGACCGTGTGGACCGTCGCGTTGGTGAGGATCAGATCGGCTGCCAAGGTTCGGGCACTCCCGGTCGGGTCGCGGCGGCGCGGTGGGCACCGGCACCGGCCGGCCGTCCACGCCCTCCTTCAGGCGGAAACCGGAGGCCGGGGCACGCGGCTCCGGCACTCCGCTGACCCGGGCAGTCTCGGCGTGCCGGGTCCCCGGCGGAACCACGCACCCCGGCTCCGTGCGGCACCGGACAAGAAGGATGCGCTGACGACCAACCGCGCGCCACCCGGGCCACCGGATCGGGTCGGATCGGGCAGGGCGAGGTCGGATGGGGCCGGGTCGGGCGTCGGCGAGGCGCCGGAGGCGCGTCGGCGACGGCGGCAGGTTCCGGGCGGGGTTGCCACCATGTGGAAGACCGGAGGGTAGCCGGGGGAAATAGTGCCTGGTCAGAGGTATTTCCATGATGCGGGAAGCGCCGGGGCGCGATTGACCGGCCTGCTGCGCGCTCCCTAGCGTTCCCGGCATGAGGCTGCCCCGGCTGACCACGCGTCAGCACGTCGACCTGCTCCGGGTCGCCAGCGCGCTGTGTCCGCCGCGCTGAGCGGCACCACGCGCTCCCCTCACCACCTCCCCGCCTGACGACCGCGCCCGAGCACCACGGGTCGCGGCGTCCCGGCGACCCCTTCCCCGGTTCCCCGCAGCAAGGAGTGGCAGGCACAGCCATGGGTTTTTTCGCGCGCTCCACGATCTCCCGGACGGCCGCACTCGGCCTCGCCTCGGTCCTGGTCACGGCGCTGGCCGCGTGCGGTGGCCAGGCCGACGCCGGCTCCGGGCAGGTCGTGGTCAGGCTGGTCGACCCCGGCAACTACGGACCGCTCGCCTACGCCAAGAAGAACAAGAGCTTCGACGGCCCGCTGGCCAAGCTCAACGCCAGGGTCGAGTGGGGCGGCACGTACGCGTCGTTCACCGCGACCACCGACGCCATCCACTCGGGCGCGGTGAACTTCGCCGAGGGGGCCTTCTCCCCCGCGCTGGGCTACCTCGCCACCTCGGACGACATCAAGATCGTCGCGGTCAAGGACGTGGTGACCGACGAGCGGGCCGGTGCCGGTGACGGGCTCGTCGTGCCGCCCGACAGTCCCATCAGGACGGTCCAGGACCTGCGCGGCAAGCGGGTCGCGGTGAACAAGGCCGGTCGCGGCGAGTACCTGCTGCTGCTCGCGCTCAAGGAGGCGGGCATCCCCGCCGACCAGGTGCAGCGCGTCCACCTGCAACAGGACCAGGCCGCCTCGGCGTTCGCCAGCGGGCAGGTCGACGCCTGGGTCGCCATCGTGCGGGCGTTCCCGCAGGCGGTCGCCAAGGGCGCGCGGGTGGTGTTCCGGGGCCGTGACCTGCCGTCCGACGACCTGAACATGTTCGTCGCCCGCACCGACCTGCTGGCCCGGGGCCCCGAGGTCGTCCGCACCCTGATCACCGTGCTGTCCGAGTTGGACGAGCAGGAGAAGGCAGAGCCGGAGAAGTTCCAGAACGTGTTCGCCGACCAGGGACCGACGGCGGCGACGGGGCTCCAGCTCGACAACAACATCGCCATCGGGCGGTACGACAACGTGCTGCGCCTGCCCGAGCCCGAGGACGAGGCGCGGCTCACCGGGGTGTCGGCGGTGTTCACCGAGAACAAGGTGCTGCCCGCCGCCGCCGACCCGAAGAAGGCGTTCCACGACTGGGCGGGCACCAAGTGACCGTGACGGCGGTCCGCCCGGCCCACGCGGCGCCGGCGCTGGAGGAACCCGCCTTCCTGGGCACGAAGTCGCGCAACCGGTGGCTGTCCCTGGCGCTGCGGGCCGGCGTGCCCGCGCTGCTCCTCGCCGCGTGGTGGTACTCGACCGCGCACGACCTGGTGTCGACCGAGGTGCTGGCCTCGCCCGGCCAGGTGGTGCGGGCGTTCTGGGAACTGGTGGGCACCGGCCAGCTCCGGGACTACGCGCTGGCGTCGTTCGGGCGGGCCGGGCTCGGCGTCGGCATCGGCGTGGGCGTCGCCCTGGTCCTCGGCCTGGTCAGCGGGTTGACCAGGCTCGGTGAGGAACTGGTCGACGCGACCGTGCAGATCGTCCGGGTCGTGCCGTTCCTGGCGCTGGTGCCGCTGTTCATCTCGTGGTTCGGCGTGGACGAGGCGTTCAAGGTGGCGCTGATCGCGGTGTCGTCCGCCTCGCCCATGTACGCCTACACCTACCTGGGCGTGCGGTCGGTGGACCGCAAGGTGGTCGAGGCGGTGCGCGGGTTCGGGCTGACCGGGTGGCGGCTCGCGGTCGGGGTGATCGTGCCCAGCGCGCTGCCGAACATCCTGATGGCGCTGCGGATCTGCCTGGGCATCAGCCTGGTCGGGTTGATCGCGGCCGAGCAGGTCGGCGCCACCGAGGGGATCGGCTACCTGGTCACCCTCGCCCAGCAGTACTACCGGAACGACTACATGGTGCTGTGCATCGTGGTGTACGCGGTGATCGGGATCGGGGTGGACCTGGTGATCAGGCTGGTGGAGCGGACCGCGATGCCGTGGCTGCGGCACGGGGCGGCGACCGGATGAGCGACGCCGTGGTGCGGTTGCGCGGCATCCGCAAGGACTTCGGGGCCAAGCGCGTCCTGGACGGGATCGACCTGGACGTCGCGCCGGGCGAGTTCGTCGCGCTGCTCGGCCCGAGCGGCACCGGCAAGACCACCCTGCTCCGGCTGCTGTCGGGCCTCCAGCGGCCCGATGCCGGGACGGTCCTGGTGCCCCGTGCGCGCACGGTCGTGTACCAGGAACCCCGGCTGGTGCAGGCCCGCCGGGTGCTCGCCAACGTGACGATCGGCCAGCGGGGCAAGGCCGCGCGCGGTCCCGGCCTGGCCGCGCTGGCCGAGGTGGGGCTCGCGGACAAGGCGCGGAGCTGGCCCGCCACGCTGTCCGGCGGGGAGGCGCAACGGGTCGCGCTCGCCCGCGCGCTGGTCCGGCAGCCGGAGCTGCTGCTGCTCGACGAGCCGTTCGCCGCGCTGGACGCGCTGACCCGCCTGCAGATGCAGCAACTGGTGGCCGAGCTGTGCGCGCGGCACCGCCCGGCGGTGCTGCTGGTCACCCACGACGTGGACGAGGCGCTGCTGCTGGCCGATCGGGCGATCGTGCTGCGGGACGGCGGTTTCGCGCTCGACCGGCGCATCGACGTGCCCCGGCCGCGCGACCGCGACGACCGCGCCGTGATCGCCCACCGCAAGGACTACCTCGCCGCCCTCGGCGTCTCCCCCGACCACCCTCCCAGGAGCACCCATGAGCACGTCGACGCTTGAGCAGGACCGGATCTGGTACACCCGCTGCCCGGTGCCCACGGCCAGCGGCCTGGCCCACGACCTGGGCTGGCTGGCCGAGGAGTTCGCGGCCGACGGCCTGGACGTCGGCGTGCTCCAGGACGCGCCGCCCGACATCGCCGCGCGGCACTTCGACCACCGGCTGGTGGGCCTGTTCCGCGAGGGCGGCAACGTGCCCGCGCTGGTGGCCAGGTCCGAGGGAGCGCCCACCCGGCTGATCGGGTTGACCTGGATCGACGAGTCGCAGCTCATCGTGGTGCGACCGGGCTCCGGCATCACCGCGCCCGAGCACCTGGCAGGCAGGCGGGTCGCGCTGCCGGCGTTCGCCGCCGACCGGGCGCGCAGCTTCCCGCGCGCGATGGCGCTGCACGGGTTCGCCGGCGCGCTGCGCGCGGTCGGGCTGTCCCTCGCCGACGTGGTGCCGGTCGAGGTGCCGACCGGGCAGGGCGACGTCGGCCGGGGCGCGCAGGGCGGCGGTTCGCTGTTCGGCATCGAGGCGCTGGCGCGCGGCGAGGTGGACGCCGTGTACGTCAAGGGCGCGCGGGCCGCCGAGGAGGCGGCGGCGCACGGGCTGGTGACGGGGGTCGACCTCGACGCGTTCGCGGACCGGCGGTTCCGGGTCAACAACGGCACGCCCCGGCCGATCACCGTGCACGAGCAGATCCTCGCCGAGCGGCCGGACCTGGTGGCCCGGTTCCTGTTCAGGACGCTGCGCGCGGCCGACTGGGCGGCGGTGAACCTGGACCGGGTGCGCGAGATCCTGGCGCGGGAGACCCGTTCGGGCCCGGACGGCGTGGCCGCCGCGTACCGGGACGGGTTCCACGAGTCGCTGCACCCCGACCTGTCGCCGGAGCGGCTGGAGCTGCTGACCCGCCAGAAGGACTTCCTGCTGGCGCACGGGTTCCTCGCGCGGGACGTGGACGTCCGGGCGTGGGCGGCGCACGAGCCGCTGGCCGGGGCGCACGCCCTGCTGGAGGCCGGCCGGTGAGCGCGCCCAGAATCATCTGGACCATCCCGACCCGGGGCGACGGCCCGCGCGCCCGGGGCTGGGCGGCCGCGCCGGCGCTGCCGCCGTTCATCCGGGACGGCCGGGCCGGCGGGCCGCCGCCCACGCCGTTCGACCACCTGCACCAGATCTCCCGCGCTGCGGAGCTGGGCGGGCTGGCCGGAGTGCACGTGCCCTACGACCCGTTCGGCGAGGAGTCGCTCGTGGTCTCCGCCTCCCTCGGCCGCGACAGCCGCTTCCTCGACGTCGTGGCGGGCTTCCCGGCGGGCATCGCCACCCCGGTGTACGCGGCGAAGCTGTCCGCGACCCTGCAACGGGCCTTCGGCGGACGGCTGGGCTGGCGGCTGGAGGTGGAGCTGGACGACCGCGTCCAGCGCGCCCAGGGCGACTTCGTCACCGGCGCGGACCGGTACGCGCGGGCGGCCGAGTTCCTCACCGTGGCCCGCGCGGTGTGGCACGGCCGGGACGTCGACTTCACCGGCCGGTTCTACGAGGTCGTCAAGGGCGGGTTCACCGGCCCGCTGGCAGGCCTGCCGTTCCCGCCCGTCTACCTGTCCGGCACGTCCGACGAGGCGCTGGCGCTGTCCGCCGAGCACGCCGACGTGCACGTGTTCGACCACGCGCCGGACGACGAGCTGGACCGGCACCTCGCCCGGCTCGACGGACGGGTCCGGCGGGCGTTGCAGGCCGTCGTGCACGCCCGGGAGGAGGAGGCCGAGCTGACCGCCGGACCGGGCCTGCGCGGCACCTACGCCCAGGTCGCCGATCAGGTCGAGGCGTACCGGGAGCGGGGTTTCGACACCTTCTTCCTGTCCGCCGACCCCGCGCTCGAAGAGGTGCTGCGGATCGCGCAGCACCTGCGTCCGCTGCTCGCCGGGAGGGCCTGACATGACCATCGACCTCTGGTGGCGGATCGGCATGGCGGGGGACCCCGCCTCGATGCGCACCGCACACCGGCAGTCCCGGGGCGACTGGGCGCCGCCGGGGCCCGACAGCATCGCGCCGGGCACCCGCGACGGCGAGCCGGACGGCTACGGCCTGCTCGACTACCTGGTGCAGACCGCGCGGGCGGCGGAGTCCCTGGGCTTCCACGGCGGCCTGCTGCCGTCGTTCCCGGGCACCGACGACCCGTGGGCGGTGGCCTCCGCGCTGGCCCGGGAGACGAAGACCTACAAGTTCATGGTCGCGTTCCAGCCCGGCTTCCTCAACCCGGTGCAGGCCGCGCGGATGACCGCGAGCCTGCACCGCGCGACCGGCGGCCGGGTCGCCTACAACATCATCACCGGCGGCGGCGGGCCGCCCCAGCTCTGGTGGGGCGACAAGGTCGCGCACGACGACCGGTACGCGCGCACCTCGGAGTTCCTGGACGTGCTGCGCGGCGTCTGGGACGGCGGGCCGTTCGACTTCGACGGCCGGTTCTACCGGGTGGAGGGCGGCGGGCTGCCCGGTCCGCTGGCCGGGCTGCCGTTCCCCGAGGTGTACTTCTCCGGTTCGTCGCCGGCCGCGATCGAGGCGGCCGGGCGGCACGCCGACTACTACCTGTCGTGGCTGGAGCCGGTCGAGGCGCTGCGCGCCAAGTTCGACGCGGTCCGCGAGCGCAGCACCGCGCCGGAGTTCGCGGTGCGGATCGACGTCCTGGCCCGCGAGACGGCGGAGGAGGCGTGGGCCGAGGTCGAGCGCGGCTGGCGGCACGTGCGGCCGGAAGCGGTGCGGGCGCAGCTCTCCCGCGACGGCGGCGACTCCTTCGGCGTGCGCCGGGCGCTCGCGTTCCAGCCCGGGTCGTTCACCGGCTTCCGCGACTTCGAGGTGCGCCCCAACGTCTTCGCCGGGTTCGCGCTGATGCGGCCCGGCCCGGCGTTCGGCCTGGTCGGCAGCTACGAGCAGGTCGCCGAACGGCTCGACGAGCTGATCGACCTCGGCGTGGGCTCGTTCATCCTGGCCGGCGGGCCGCACCTGGAGGAGGCGTACCGGGTCGCCGAGGGGGTCCTGCCGCTGCTGCGGGGCCGGCTGGGCGACCGCGAGCGCACCGGGCCGGTGACCGCCCGTGCGTGACGGCGAAGGAGCGGCGGACCGGTGAAGACGACGAACGGGGCCCCGACGGGCGCGCAGGCGGTGCAGCGCGCCCTCGGCGTCCTCCAGTGCTTCCGGCACCGGGGGCCCGATTTAGGCGTCACCGACATCGCCAAGGCCATGGGGCTGCCGATCAGCACCGCGCACCGGCTGGTCCTCGCGCTGGTCGCGGCCGGGTTCCTGGAGCGCGACCCGGGCACCGCGCGGTACCGGCTCGGCACGACCGTCGCCGAGATGGGCCGGCTGCACTACTTCCAGCACGGCCTGCACCGGCTGGAACCGGTCCTCGCCCGGCTGGCCCGCGCCACCCGGGCGTCGGCCAGCATCTCGGTGCGCAGCGGGCACGACGCACTCGTGCTGATCGGCGGCGCGGTCGGCGGGGAGTCCTCGGACGGCGTCCGCGCGCCGCTGCACGCCACCGCCATGGGCAAGGTGCTGCTGGCGTGGGCGCCGCCGGGCGAGGACGACCTCGACGCGCTGCCCGACCTGGTCCGGCCGACCGACCGGACCATCGGCTCCCGCGACGGGCTGCGCGCGGAGCTGGACCGGGTGCGCGCCGCCGGGTACGCGCTCAACGACGGCGAGAGCGAGGTCGGCGTCCGGTCGGTCGCCGTGCCGGTGCCGGACGCCGACGGCTTCGGCTACGCCGCGCTCACCCTGCGGGCCACGCCCGAGCTGATCACCGACGACCGGGTCCGCTGGTTCGTCGACCAGGCGCTGGCCCGGGTGGACCGGATCGCCGCGCTGCTGCTGCCCCCGCGCTGACCGCGCATCCCCCTTCCCCCGTCACCCGGCGCGTGTCCGCGCCGGGTCCTCACCGAACTCGCATGGAGGTCCGCGATGGCCGTTCGCGTGGGATTCTTCCCGCACAACAACTCGCTGTTCGTGCTGCGGCACAACGGCATCCTGGAGCGCAGGCTCCCCGACGTCACGTGGGTGGACCTGCGGTCCCTGCCGCAGGGCGACCGGCCCGACCCGAGGTCCGGGCTGCCGACCGTGCACAGCGACCAGCTCTTCGCCGAGGGCGGCTACGACGTCATCGGCACCGGCTTCACCCCGCCGATCACCGCGCTGGGCGCGGGCCACGACGTGGTCTACCTCGGCGTGTCCGGGCCGCGCACGGAGAACGGCCGGATCGTGGTCCGCGCCGACTCGCCGATCCGGGAGGTCGCCGACCTGCGCGGTCGCCGGGTCGGCGTCGCGCACGGCTCGTGGCAGACCACGCTGCTGCTGTTCGCGCTCGACCAGGCCCGCCTGAGCTGGGCGGACGTCGAACCGGTCGACACCGGGGCAGACGCCGCGCAGCTGTTCCTGGACGGCGGGATCGACGCGTGGACCGGGTCCTACCCCGACCTGGACCGGGTGGAGGCCCGGATCGGGCTGCGCACGCTGGTCGCCACCGAGGGCCTGTTCAGCCACCCGTCGCTGTGGTTCACCCGCCGCGACTTCGCCGAGGGCCACCGGGAGGAGCTGGCGGCGATCGTCGAGGCGTTGCAGGAGTCCGACCGCTGGATCACCGAGAACCCGCGCGACGCCGCCCGGTACTTCGTGGACGACGCGGCGGCGCGCGGCGTGGACGCCGACCTGGACTCGTGGGAACGCGCGCTGCGCAACCGGCCGTTCGGGGTGCACCCGGTGGACGAGGCGTTCCTGGACGAGCAGCAGCGCGCGGCCGACCTGCTCGCCGCCAACGGCCTGCTCCCCCGCCCGGTGCGGGTCCGCGACGCGGTGCTGCCGTGGGTGGGCGACCTGGTCGCCCACACCCTGACGGCCCGCACCTGACCGCCCGCCCCGGCGTCGGCGACCGACCGGCGCCGGGGCGTCCGGCCCGCGCTCGTGCTCGTGTGTTGCGCCGGCGGACGTAGGCGGCGATGGCGGCGTTCTGTTCGGCGTGGCTGTGGTCGGTGCCGCTGAGAGCGAAGTGGCACAGGGCCGTCGGCCTCCAGGCTTTGCCCACTTGGACACCGGCTACGGCACCTGTGCTCGGCTGTCCCGCGACCTCGGGGCAGCCGAGGTGGTCGACGACCGGGCAGTGCACGACGTGCGTCGACACCGGGTGGGCCTCTCGCTGCTCACACCGACGACACCCGTCGCGCTGTCGACCACACGCTGGGACGCTGACGTCTACGCTGAGGCGATGGGCGAGGCAGGGTTGCGGGCCCCGAAATGGACTGTGCCCACCGTTCCCGAACCGGAGACGGCGCGGCGCGGGCTACTGGACAGCGGGCCTCCCGCGCCGTGCGCACGGCCGCCGGGACGGTGTCCAAGGTGATCCCGCTGCCCGGAGCCGTGGCGTCGCTCCTGATCCGTTCGGCCACGGACACGTCGATGAACGCTCCCCTGTGCGGCAGCCGACCGACCAAGCTGGTCGAGCAACAGTCCTCGCCCGTGGGATCCAGGGGCACGACTCGCGTTCGCCGCCGGGGTTGCGGTGATGGCATCGGCTGTTCTCCTCGAAGCAGCAGGAGCGGCGAGCGGGCTCGGTGCTGGTGCGACGACCAATCATCCGGTTGATCGTGGCCCGTGTGCGGTGAACGCATCCGCCATCACCCCGATGGACGCCCATGCGGTGCGACTCGCAAGTGCTGCGTCACGCGACCTTGGTCGGGTAACGGGTCCAGGTGCGGACAGGTGAGTCGGGGGCGCGCTAGCTTGGGTGCGACGCGACGACGAGGGGATCTCGTGGAGTTCCAGGACGTGGTGCGGCGCAGGCGGATGGTGCGCAGGTTCACCGACGAGCCGGTGCCCGAGCAGAGCGTGCGGCGGATCGTGCGCAACGCGCTGCGCGGGCCGTCCGCCGGGTTCTCGCAGGGGCAGGCGTTCCTGGTGTTGCGCGGGGACGAGCGGACGCGGCTCTACGACCGCATCACGCTGTGGACGTCGCCCTCGGTCAAGGACGCGCCCGTGGTCGTGGTGCCGTTCGCGGTGAAGGACGCCTACCTCGACCGGTACGCCGAACCCGACAAGGGGTGGACCGACCGCTCGGAGCAGCGCTGGCCGGTGCCGTTCTGGTACGTCGACACCGGCATGGCGGCGCTGCTGGTCCTCCAGACCGCCGTGGACGAGGGGCTGGGCGCGGTGTACTTCGGGCTCGGCGCGGACGACTTCGACGCGGTGCGCGAGGAGTTCGGGGTGCCGGCCGACCACGAGCCGATCGGGGTGATCGCCATCGGGCACGACGCCGACGAGCCGATCTCGCCCGGCGCGTCCCCGCGCACCCGCGCGCGCCGGCCGTTCGAGGAGGCCGTGCACTTCGGCCGGTGGTGAGTGCCCGACCCGCCGCGCGGCGGGTCGGGCGACGGGTCGATCACCGGACGGCTCGGTGCGCCGTGCGCTAAAGTCGCGCTCCGGCAAGGAGTCCGGGATCGGACCTGGACCACCGCCGGCAGTGCGCGGCACGCGGGGGCGTGCCCGCGTCCCGAGTCCCGCCCCCGGTGTCCGGTCGCCGACCCGTGGGCCGAAGGGGTCGTGCCGTGACCATCTACTCCCAGCACCCCAGCCGTGGCAAGGTGCAGGTGTTCGCCACCTACCGGGGCCACGCGGGCGTGGTGTCCTCGACCGTCACCAGCATCGACGACACCGGCCTGGCCGCGTCGGTGGTGGACGCGCTCAACCGGATTTCCGCCTGCGCCACCGTGCCGGTCAGCGTGCCCGACACCCGGGACGGCCGGTTCGCGCACTACCCGGCCGACCACCTGGCCGCGATCACCGACCACGCCGTGCGCCGCGACCTGCTCACCGGGGCCCACAGCCTCTGGTACGAGTACGTGAAGGCGCTGCTGCACGACTCCCTGCTGTACCTGGACGAGTGCACCGCCCGGGTCCCCGAACCGGTCCGGCTGGCGATCGAGGCCGAGGTCGAGACGGAGGTGCGCGGGTTGCGCGAGGCGCTGGCCGCACACGCCGCCGGCACCGCGCCGCCGGCCTCGGACGGTCGGCTGTGGGACTTCGGCGCCCCGTTCGTGTCCTACGGCGACGTGGACGGGCTCGGCGGCGAGGCCCGCCGGCGGCTCGACCGCGTGCAGGAGGGGCTGACCGCCGACCAGGTCCGCACCGGGGCCGCCGACCTGCGGCTGCTGCTCGACGCCTACACCCGGTGCGCCAACGACAACGCCCGGTTGCTGGTCGAGGACTTCGCCCTCACCGACGACCCGGTGGGCGACGGCGAGGACGGCTGCTTCCTCAGCGTCGAGGCCCCGGTACCGGACGGCTCGCACGACCGGGCCGGCTGGCGGGTGGAGATCTGCCGGTGGGTGCCCGACGACCCGGACGACGAGGACAGCGGCGCGACCGGCGAGCCCGTGCTGCGGTGCGCCCGTGACGTGCACCCCTCCGCCGCCGAACTCGCCGACCTGCTCGACCGCAGCGCGGGCCGGCCCGAGCAGGTGGCGGAGTGGGCGCTGACCCCGGTCGGTGAACCGTTGGCGGGCACCGCTTTCGTCGTGACCAAGAGGTACGGGTGATGACCTGTCGGTGACGACCGGGCGAAGGCGTGCGCGCACGGCCAAATGGCGGACACGGCCGCACAAGAGCAGCGCCGGCCGAGTTCGTATGCTGGCGGCAAACCCTGCTGAGGTCCGGAGGCGCTGAACCATGACCATCCACCGCGACCTGCTGATCGCCGGCTCCGACGTGCCCGCGACGTCAGGCCGCACCGTCGAGGACGTGAACCCCTTCACCGGCGAGGTCTACGCGACCGTCGCCGCCGCCGGCCCCGAGGACGTGGCGAACGCGGTGGCCGCCGCCGACGCCGCGTTCGCCGAGTGGGCGGCGGTCCGCCCGTTCGCCCGGCGCAAGATCCTGCTCGACGCGGCCGACCTGCTCGACTCCCGCGCAGAGCAGGCCGTGGAGCTGATGGCGGGCGAGGCGGGCGGCACCCGGCGGTGGGCGGCGTTCAACGTCTTCCTGGCCGCGAACGTCCTGCGCGAGGCCGCTGCGGCGGTCACCGCGCCGCTGGGCGAGGTGCTGTCCGCGCAGGAGCCCGGCGCGCTAGGGCTCGCCGTGCGGGAGCCGCTCGGCGTGGTGGCGGCGTTCGCCCCGTGGAACGCGCCGCTGATCCTGGGCGTGCGGGCGTTCGCCGCGCCGATCGCGGCCGGCAACACGGTGGTGCTCAAGCCCAGCGAGGACGCCCCGCTGGCGTCCGGGCTGTTCCTGGCCGACGTGCTGCGCGACGCGGGCCTGCCCGCCGGCGTGCTGAACGTGGTCACCAACGACCCGGCGGACGCCGCCGAGGTCGCCGAGTCGCTGATCGCCGACCCGAGGGTGCGGGCGGTGAACTTCACCGGCTCCACGGGCGTCGGCCGGATCATCGGCACGCACGCCGCCCGCCACCTCAAGCCGGCCGTGCTGGAACTGGGCGGCAAGAACGCGATCATCGTGCTGGACGACGCCGACCTGGACCACGCGGTGGACGCGGCGGTGTTCGGCGTGTTCATGAACTCCGGCCAGATCTGCATGTCCGGCGACCGGGTGCTGGTGCACGAGCGGATCGCCGACGAGTTCACCCGGCGGTTCGTGGCGAAGGTCGACTCCCTGCCCCACGGCGACCCGGCCGACCCGGAGACGGTGATCGGCCCGCTGGTCAACGAGAGGTCCGCGACGCGGGTCGCCGCGCTGGTGCGCGACGCGCGGGAGAAGGGCGCGACCGTGCTGACCGGCGGCGACGAGCCGACCGGCGCGCTGCACCGGGCGACCGTGCTGACCGGCGTGACGCCGGGGATGGACCTGCACTACGGCGAGGCGTTCGGGCCGGTGTGCGTGCTGGAGACCTTCACCTCCGACGACGAGGCGGTGGCCCGCGCCAACGACACCGAGCACGGCCTGACCTGCGGCATCCTGACCGAGAACGGCACCAGGGGGCTGGCGCTGGCCCGCCGGGTGAAGACCGGGATCGTGCACGTCAACGACCAGTCCGTGGGCGACGAGCCGCAGGCCCCGTTCGGCGGCGTGAAGTCCAGCGGCTACGGGCGGTTCGGCGGCCGGTGGGGTCTGGAGGCGTTCACCGCGACCCGGTGGATCACGCTGGCGACCGAGCACGCGCACTACCCGTTCTGATCGCCCTCCGGGTAGGAGCCCGTCCCCGACCATCCGCTGCGACGGTCGCGGGCGGGCTCCGCCGCACCGGGTGGCGTCAGCGGCGGGTGGCGGCGGCGGTGAGGGCGAGCAGGGCGGCCAGGCCGAGCAGCCCGCCGGACAGGCCGACGACCACGGCGATGCCGCCGACCAGCAGCGGGCCGCCCGCGTCGCCCAGTTCGCGGCCCACCTCGGCGCTGCCCATGGTCTGGCCCAGGCGCTCGGGCGGCGTCGCGGCGGCCAGGGCCGCGAAGCCCAGCGGGGTGACCAGGCCCGCGCCCGCGCCGATCGCGACCGCCGCGACGAGGGTCGCCGCCAGGCCCGGCAGCAGGCCCGCCACCCCGTAGCCGGCGGCGGCCAGCAGCAGGCCGGCGGCCATGCCGGCACCGTCGCGCAGGCGTCCGGCGTCGCGGGCGCGGCCCGCCCAGGGCTGGACCAGCGCCGCCGCAGCGGCCAGGGCGGAGACCGCGATGCCGGTGGCCACCGGTCCGGCGGCGGCCGTGTGCACGGGCAGGAAACCGACCCCCACGGCCAGTGCGGCGGTGGCGGCGGCGAGCGCCGCCGTGGGGCGCAGGAAACCGGGGTGGGCGAGCCTGCGGGCCAGGTCCAGGAGGGTCTGCCGGGCGCGCGGGAGCGGCGGCGCGGCGGGCACCGCGAGCAGCGCCCACCCCGCGACCGCGAGCGCGAGGCCGGCGAGCACCGCGAACAGCAGCGGGTAGCCGCCCACGGCGGTGAGCACGCCGCCCAGCAGCGGTCCGAGGGTGTAACCGAGGCCCTTCCACGCGCCGTAGCCGCCGAACGCGCGCCCGTGGCCCTCGGCGGGCGTGAGCCGGGCGACCAGCGCGCCGGCGGCCGGGGAGAACGCGGCGGCGGCAGCGCCCTGGCCGAGCCTGGCCACGGCGACCGCGCCCGCGCCGGCCTCCCCGGCGACCACGAACGCGGCCGAGGCCAGCGCGAACGCGACCAGGCCGCCGAGCAGCACCGGCCGGGGTCCGACCCGGTCGGCCAGCGAGCCGAACACGGGCTTGAGCACGACCTCCGCCCCGTCGTACACGGCCAGCAGCAGGCCCAGGGTGAGCAGCGAGGCGTGGGTGTAGCCGCCGAGGCCGGCCGCGATGCCGTGCGCGCCGAACGCGGTCACGAAACCCGCCGCGTACAGGGGGGAGAGGGACCGCATGGCGTGCACGCTAAACGAGCGCGGCCTCGTGCCGGTCCCCCTGCCGCCGGTGTCGTGCTACGGTTTCACATGTAAGAACTTTCTGACACGTGAAGGGTTGGGCTGACCATGACGCGGCCGACCGGTGACGACCTGGTCGAGGTCCTGGCCGCCCTCGCCAACCCCCTGCGCCTGCGGATCGTCGCCACGCTCGCCGGCGGCCGGGACTACGTCAGCCACCTGGCCCGCGAGATCGGCATCAGCCGCCCCCTGCTGCACATGCACCTCCAGCGCCTGGAGGCGGCCGGCCTGGTGGTCGGCACGCTGGAGCTGTCCGAGGACGGCAAAGCGATGAAGTACTACGAGGTCACCGGGTTCGACGTGCGCCTCACCGCCCCGGCGATCGCCGAGGCGGCCCTCACCCTGACCGACCCCGACAAGGGTCCCGGACGCAAGGAGCGTTCCTGATGAACGTCAGCCCGCAGGGAGGCACGACGTGGCCCGACGCGGTCCTCACCATCGGACTGGTCTTCCTCGCCGTGGTCACCGCCCTGTTCCTGTTCCAGAGCCTCCTGGACATCCGCAAGGCGCGGATCAACGCCGAGCAGGAGGAGCAGTTGCGGCAACTCGTGGGCCGCTACGAGCAGCTCGCCGAGAAGACCCTGGACGCCCAGCAGCGCACCGCCGCCGACGTGGCCGAACTGCGCACCCGCGTGGCGTCCGTCGAGCAGATCCTGCGGACCGTCGAGTGAAGGCGGCGGTGCAGCACGAGTACGGCACGGCGGAGGTCCTGGAACTGGCCGACGTCGACACGCCGACCCCGCGCGGCGGCGAGGTGCTGGTGCGGGTCCGGGCCGCGTCGCTGAACTACGCCGACTGGCTCTTCCTCACCGGGACGCCGTACGTGCTGCGGCTCGCGGCCGGGGTGCGCCGACCGAGGAGGCCGGTGCGCGGCAGCGACCTGGCCGGCGTGGTCGAGGCGGTGGGCCCCGGCGTGACCGGGCTGCGGCCGGGCGACGAGGTGGTCGGCCAGGGCGTCGGGGCGTTCGCCGAGTGCGCCGTGGCGAAGGCGGCGCACCTGGTCGCCAAACCGGCGAACCTGACGTTCGAGCAGGCGGCGGCGCTGCCGATGGCCGGGCTCACCGCCCTGCACGCGCTGCGCGCGGCCGAGTTCTCGGCCGGCGACCGGGTGCTGGTCAACGGCGCGGCGGGCGGCGTGGGGTCGTTCGCGGTGCAGCTCGCCCGGCACCGGGGGTGCGTGGTGACGGCGGTGTGCGGCGGGTCGGCCGAGCTGCTGCGGTCGGTCGGCGTGGACGACGTGATCGACTACCGGGAGCGCGACTTCACCACCGAGGACGCCCGCTACGACGTCGTGCTGGACAACGTCGGCAACCACCCGATCACCGACCTGTGCCGGGTGCTGACCGAGCACGGCACCCTGCTGACCAACAGCGGGCGCGGCGGGCGGTGGCTGGGCAGCCTGCCCCGGGTCGTCCGCGCCGGCGTCACGTCGATGCTGGTCAGCCAGCGGGTCAAGGTCGTCGTGTCCACGGTGGTGCCGGCCGACCTGGCGGAACTGGTCGCCCTGGCCGGTTCCGGCGCGATCGTGCCGCTGGTCGGGCGGACCTACCCCCTGGCGCAGGTCGCGGACGCGTTCGCGCACCTCGGCGAGGGCCACGCCCGGGGCAAGGTCGTCATCACGGGCTGAACACCCCCGACCCCCGGGGGTCGGGGTCAGGGCCTGGTCACCGGGCCCGGCAGGTGGTGCAGGTACGCACCGAGCCAGTCGACGGTGTCGTGCGGCGGCTCCTGCGGGTGCCACGGCACGAAGTTCGCCGCGTCGTCCACGCTCCCGCTGCCGTCGTACCGGGCCTGCACCGGGTACGGGAAGACCGGGCGGGTGCGGGTGACGGTCCCGTCGTCGGCGCGCGCGGTGGCGACCACGCGGTCCGGGGCGGTGCCGCCCTCGGTCCACCGGACCAGCTCCGGCAGCGGGTCGAAGGTGGTGAGGGTGTCGCCGCCGCCGCAGTGGTAGACCGCCGGGACCATGAACAGCCTGGCCCACCGCTGGGTGGCGGCGCGACCGCCCTCCCGCCGGGTCAGCCGGTCGTAGTAGTCCAGCACGCCGGCGGGCGGGATGGCCTGGTCGTTCCAGCCGTGCCAGAGGACGAGCTTGCCGCCGGCGCGGCGGAAGGCGCTCAGGTCGAGGCTCGACGCGTTGGCCCGCGACCCCTCGACGGCCAGCCGGTGCAGCTCGCCGGCGGTGAACCCGACCTGCTCGGCCGAGCTGTGCGGGGTGCCGATCGGGTAGCCGAGGTGACGCAGGTAGTTGTCCGCGAGCAGGTGCGCGAGCGAGTCGCCGAACGGCGGGTACGGGATCAGCCAGCCGTACCAGGCCAGCTCCGAACCGCGCTCCTGGCCGCCCGGGTAGAGCCGGCGGCCCCGACCGTCGACCGCTCCCCCGTACACCTTGCGCACCACCTCGACCTGTGCCGGGGTCAGGCAGGTCGGCGCGTCCGCGCCCGCCGGGCACCCGGTGGTCGCCGGGTCGAAGTCGCAGCGGCGCGGGTCTTCGAGCTGGCCGTCCACCAGGCCGTCGAGCCCGTCACAGCGGGCCAGCACCGCGTCGTGCAGCGCCGGCAGCTTCTCGCCGGTCAGCACGGGGTTGCCGGCCGCGTCGGTGTTCGACCGGGCGAGCCACGCTTCGTGCAGCACCAGCGCGGAGAAGTGCAGGGCGGGTGCGGCGGCGACGATCCCGTCGAAGTCGTGCGGGTAGCGCTGGGCCAGCAGCAGGGCCTCCCGGCCGCCGTTGGAACAGCCGTCGAAGTAGGAGGTGCGCGGGGGTGCGCCGTAGTAGGCGGCGATCACCCGCTTCGACGCCAGCGAGAGCACGTGCGGTGCCCGGAACGCCCAGTCGTCGCGGGCAGCCCGGTCGTGCGCGGCCCACCGGCCGTCGGCCGAGGGCACCACGCCCCCGCCGACGTGACCGTCGTCGGTGGTCGCCACCGCGAAGTCGCCGGGCGCGGGCGCGCACGACCGGACGGTCGGCGGCACCAGCTCGCCGCAGAACCCGCCGCAGCCCAGTTGCAGGTAGCGGCCGGAGTAGGTGGTGGGCAGCTTGAGCTGGAAGCGGACCGCCGGCTCGACGTGCCCGCGCACGTCGCAGTGCTCGGGCTCGGCCCCGGCGGCGACCGGCGTCGCCTGCTCGACGTGCACCTTCGTGCCGGGTACCTCGTAGCCGCCGACCAGGTCTGCGCACGCCCGCACCGGGCGCGGCGCGGCGGCCACCGCCGGTTCGACCGCGACCAGTGACGCCCCGGCTACTAGCAGTGCCGTGCAGAACGCGCGCGACCTCATCGTCCACCCCCATGGTCAACCGGTGGCGCGCACGCGCGAAACCCGTCCCCCGGTGCGCGCCTCCCCTGAGGCACAGCCAACCACAGGGGCACGACAGCACCGTGGGCCAGGTGCCCGCACTCGGCTACGCCGGGGCCAGGCGGTTGGCCCGTTCGGTGAGGTGGCGGCGCTCCGGCGCGCTGGTCGCCCGGCGGGCGGCCTCCCGGTACGCCGAGGACGCCCCTGCCCGGTCGCCGGACTGTTCCAGCAGGTGCGCCCGGACGGCGTGCAGGCGGTGGTGGTCGGCCAGGCGCTTGTCCCGCGCCAGGTCGGCGAGCAGGTCCAGGGCCGGGCCCGGCCCGTGCACCTCGCCGACGGCCACCGCCCGGTTGAGGGTGGTCATCGGGTTGGGCGCGGCCAGTTCCAGCAGCTCGTAGAGCGCCAGCACCTGCGGCCAGTCGGTCTCCCGCGCGGTCGGTGCCTCGGTGTGCACGGCGGCGATCGCGGCCTGGAGCTGGTAGGGGCCGACCTGCCCGCGCGGCAGGGTGCGGCCGATCAGGGCCAGGCCCTCGGCGACGAGGTCCCGGTCCCACCGGGTGCGGTCCTGGTCGGCCAGCGGCACGACGCCACCGTCCGGGCCGGTGCGGGCCGGGCGGCGGGCGTCGGTGAGCAGCATCAGCGCCAGCAGGCCCGCGACCTCGGCGTCGTCGGGCAGCAGGTCGGCCAGCCAGCGGGTGAGCCGGATGGCCTCGTCGGACAGCGCGGGCGCGGTCAGGTCCGCGCCGTCGGTCGTCGCGTAGCCCTCGTTGAACACCAGGTACAGCACGTGCAGCACGGCCCGCAGCCGCTCCGCGCGGTCCCGGGGCGACAGCGCGCCGAACCCGGTGCCCCTGATGGTCTGCTTGGCGCGGCTGATCCGCTGCGCCATGGTGCTCTCCGGCACCAGGAACGCGGCGGCGATCTGCGCGGTGGTCAGGCCGCCGACGGCGCGCAGGGTCAGCGCGACCCGGCTCGGGTCGGACAGGTCGGGGTGGCAGCACAGGAACACCAGCGCCAGCGAGTCGTCGCGGTCGTGGTCGGCGTCGGCGGGGCGGGCGAGAAGCTCGGCCTGCGGTGTCGCGGCCAGCTCGCGCCGGCGGCGGGCCTGCTCGGAGCGGATGTGGTCCACGAGCCGCCGCGCGGCCACCGTGACCAGCCAGCCGCGCGGGTTGTCCGGCACGCCGGAGGGCCACTGGGCGGCGGCGTCGAGCAACGCCTCCTGCACCGCGTCCTCGCAGGCGTCGAACCCGCCGTACCGGCGCACGAGCGCGCCGAGGACCTGCGGCGCGAGTTCGCGCAGCAGGTCCTCGAGCCGGTGGGGAGCGGTCACCGCGCGCCCGTCACGGCTGCGGGGACTCGTGCAGGATCGGCCACAGCTCCACCGGGTCGGCGTCGGCGAACGGGATGTCGGCGGCGATCTCCCGGGCCCGCTCCTCGCTCGCCACGTCGAGCAGGTACAGGCTGGCGATGTACTCCTTGCTCTCGATGTAGGGCCCGTCGGTCACCACGGCGACGCCGTTCTCCCGGCGGACGAGCTTCGCGGTGACCGCGTCGCCCAGGCCGTAGGCGCCCAGCAGCTCGCCGCTCTCCCGGTACCGGGTGTTGAACGCCTCCTGCTTGGCGATCGCCTCGGGCCACTCCTCGGCCGGGAACGAGTCCCACTTCTCCTGGTTGCCGTAGATCATCAGCAGGTACTTCACGTCGGTCGTCCTCTCTCCGGCGCACACCGCGTGGCGTGCTCTCGTCCCCCAGTCGGAGCACGCCACGCGGTTCTCGACATCGCCGCCGGAAAAACTTGCGAAAAGTTTCCCGACCCGGTGCCGGGCCTGTCGGAGCACCTGCCGGCGGGGTGGCCGCCGGAGTCTACGTCCCGTTCCCGCCGCAGGTCGGAGCGCCTGCCGGCGGGTGTGGTGTCACCGCCGCGAGGGGCGGGCGTCGCACACCGGGACCCGGAACGGGGACCGCCGGGCACCCCTCTCCCGGACGCACCGGCAGGTGTCGTCCTCGTCCGGTCGCGGGGCCCCGATCACCCCGTCGTCCGACATGACCCACGCCGCCGGCCGGGTCCGGTCCACCTCGGGCACGTCCATGGTCAGATCACTCCGTTCCGCAGGGCGTAGGCGACCGCGTGCGGCCGGTTGCGCAGGTCGAGCCGGGTCGTCATCCGGTAGAACACGTTCTTGATCGTGCGCTCCGAGTAGCTCAGCGTGGTGGCGATCTCGGCGGTGTCCAGCCCGTCCGCCATCAGCCGCAGCACCTCGACCTCGCGGCTGGTCAGCGTGGTGCGCTCGGACTCGGGCGCGACGAGTTGGCGGCGCAGCCGGCGCACGTGGCCGAGCAGGTCGGCCACCATGGTGGGCGCGACGACGCCCCGGCCCGACGCGGCGGTCAGCACGCTGGTGAGCAGCCCCTCCCCGGTGAGGCCGGCGCGCGGCAGGATGGCCACCACGCCGCACTCGACGGCGGTCGGCACGTCCGCCTCGCCGACTTCGTCGAGCACCAGCACCACCGGGATGCGCGCCCGCTCCGCGCGCCGGCGCAGCTGCGCCGCGACCTCGCCGGTCAAACCGGCGACCGCCACCACCGCGACCTCCGCGTCGACCCACCGCCCCGCACCGACCAGCGCGATCTCGGCGCGACCGCCGAGGAACCCGGTCAGGCCCGCCGCGCTCAACTGGTCCGTGGCCTGGACGACGGTCCGCACTCGCTGCTCCACCGCTGCCTCCCACACTCTCGACTCGGGTTCCGAGTGTGCGAGGTGCCGCTTCACGTCCGCTCAAACCGGTCTCAAAGCAGCCGCGCCGCCGCAGGTGGGAGGTGGTGGGCGACCGGGGCGGGCGGGCGTCACCCAAGGTGCCGATTAAGTGAGCGGTTTACGCGTTGTGGCCGTGTGATTGCGCCGTTCGCGCGAACGCGGACGGATGCCTTGTCACTGTCCGTCGCCCTCTGATATCCCGACCCGGTACAGCAGGCTCGGGCGCGAGGGGGCGGACGTGGTGCGGGTGCGCTTGTTGGGCGGCGTCGGGGCGGAGGTCGGCGGAACGCCGGTGAACCTGGGTTCGGCCAAGCAGCGCGGGGTGCTGGCGGTGCTGGCGGTCGAGGCCAACCGGCTGGTGCCGGTGGACCGGCTGCTGGCGTGCGTGTGGGGCGACCCGGTCCCGCCCCGGGCGAGGAACTCGCTGCACACCTACGTCTCCGGGCTGCGCGCGGCGCTGGCCGGGAGCGGGGAGGTGCGGCTGGAGCGCCGTCCGGGCAGCTACCGGCTCACCGTGGACGAGCGGTCCGTCGACCTGCACCGGTTCCGCGAGCTGGTCGGCGCGGCCCGCACGGCGGACGACCTGCGGGCCGGGGCGCTGTTCGAGGAGGCCCTCGCGCTGTGGCGGGGCGAGCCGGTGGCCGACCTGCCCACGCCGTGGGCCCGGGACCTGCGCGCCGCCCTGGGCCCGGAGCGGCTGGCCGCCGAGCTGGACCACGCCGACGTCGCGCTGCGCCGGGGCCGGCACGCCGAGCTGCTGCCCGACCTGGTGGACCGCGCCCGGGACCACCCGCTGGACGAGCGGGCCGCCGCCCAGCTCGTCCTGGCCCTGCACCGGGCCGGCCGCCGGGCGGACGCGCTGGAGCACTACCGACTGGTGCGCGACAGGCTCGTCGACGAGCTGGGCGCCGACCCCGGCCCCCGGTTGCAGGACCTGCACCGGCAGCTCACCGGAGGCGACCCCGCGCCGGCCGGCCCCGGTCGGGTGGTGCCCCACCAACTGCCGGCCGCACCCAGGTCGTTCACCGGCCGGGCCGACGAGCTGGCCGCGCTGACCGCGGCCGTGGACGGTGCGACGCCCGGCGCGGCGGTGGTGATCTCGGCGTTGTCGGGGGCGGGCGGGATCGGCAAGACGTGGCTGGCCTTGGCGTGGGCGCACCGCAACCTGGAGCGGTTCCCGGACGGGCAGCTCTTCGTGGACCTGCACGGCTTCAGCCCGACCGACCGCCCGACCGCACCCGCCGACGCGCTGCGCGGGCTCCTCGACGCGCTCGACGTCCCGGCCGAGCGCGTCCCGGCCGACCTCGACGCCCGCGCCGGCCTCTACCGCAGCCTGGTCGCCGGCAAACAGGTGCTGGTGGTGCTGGACAACGCGGCCACCGCCGACCAGGTCGTCCCGCTGCTGCCCGGTGCCCCGACCTGCGCCGTCCTGGTCACCAGCCGCAACCGGCTGGCCGCCCTGGTCACCCGGCACGGAGCTCGCCCGCTGGCGCTGGAGGCGCTCACCGACGCCGAGTCCCGCGCCCTGCTCCGCGCCGCGCCGGGCACCACCGCCGACGACGACCCGGCGATAGCCGAACTGGTCGCACTGTGCGGCGGGTTCCCGCTGGCGCTGGGCCTGATCGCCGCGCGGCTGCACCACTCGACGCCCGCCGAGGTCGTGGCCGAGCTGCGCGACTCCGGCCTGGACGCGTTGGACGACACCGACGACCTCGCCGCCAGCCTGCCCGCCGTCCTGTCCTGGTCGTTGCGCAGGCTCACCGAGCAGCAGCGCACCGCGTTCGCCCTGATCGGCATCGCACCCGGGCCCGACGTCGACCTGGCCGCCGCCGCCTCGCTCACCGGTCTGTCCGAAGTGGACGCGCGGCGCGTCCTGCGCACGTTGGAACAGCACTCGCTGCTGGACCGCAGACCCGGCGGCCGGTACGCCATGCACGACCTCGTCCGCGCCTACGCCGCCACGACCGCCGACACCCTGCCCGACGCCGACCGCCGCGCCGCGCTCGACCGCGTGGTCGACTTCCACCTGCACACCTGCCGCGCCGCGACCCTCCTCCTCACCGCCCACGGTGCGCCGATGGAACTCGACCCGCCCGCACCCGGCACCCGCCCGCAGCCGATGCCCGACCTGCCGGCCGCGCTGGAGTGGCTCGACACCCACCACCCGCACGTGCTCGCCGCCCAGCACACCGCCGCCGGCCTCGGGCGGCACCAGACCGTGTGCGACCTGGCCCGAGGTCTGTTCACCTACCACCACCGACGGGGGCGGCTGCACGACGACGTGGCCGTGTGGCAGGTCGCCCTGGCGTCGGCGGCCCACCTGCCCGACCCCGCCACCCACATCCGCGCCCACGGGTACCTCGGCGGCGCCCACGCCGACCTGGGGCAGCACGACGAGGCCATCGCCCACCTGCACCAGGCACTCGCCCTCGCCGAGCACCACGACCACACCCTCCACCGCGCCAACACCACCCGCGCACTCGCCCGCGCCTGGGAACAACGCGGCGACGACCACCGCGCCCTCGAACACGCCCTGCTCGCCCTCGACCTCTACCGCCGGGTCGAGCCCCCGGTGTCGGAGTCCACCGCGCTCACCACGGTCGCCTGGTACGCGGGCCGCACGGGCGACTTCGACACCGCCCGCACCCACTGCCGGGCCGCCCTCACCGCGCTGCGCGAGGAACAGGACCTCGACGGCGAGGCCGCCGCCCTGGACAGCCTCGGCTGGATCGACCACCACACCGGCCACCACGGGGAGGCCGTCCGCAACTACCGGCAAGCCCTCACCCTCTTCCGCGACCGCGGCAACACCCGGGAAGCCGCCAACACCCTCGACAACCTCGGCCACCCGCTGCTCGCCCTCGGCCACGCCGACCAGGCCCGCACCGCGTGGCAGGAAGCGCTGGCGCTCTACCGGGACCAGGGCAGCGACGCCGACTCCGACCGCGTCCGGCACCAACTCCGCGACCTCGACGCCGCCCGCTGACCCGACGCCGTGGCACACCTCCTCCCGGCGGGAGGGCGGCCGGTCGGCCGCCACACCGGATCGTGTCACGCACGTGCTCGCGCGGCCGAGGCGTCGAGGGGCAGCGCGGTTGCCCGTTCGGCTTCGGTCGCCCGACGACGGCGCACCCCGGCCGGCCGATCGCGTCCACTGGAGTACCGCACACGGCCGGGAACACGGCCCCGGAACACTTCGGAGGACACGATGGCACCCGTTCGGCACCGGGACGCGAGGGCGGCGTTGGCCGCGCTGTCCTGCACCGCGCTCGCCCTCACCGCCTGCGGCACCCCGGTGTCGCTGAGCGGGTCGCCCGTCGCCGCGCCCCAGCGCAGCGGCCAGGTCACCGCTCCCCCGGCGGCACCGCCCGTCACGACGCCGGGCACCGCGTCGACGCCGGTGTCGACCCCGGCGTCGACCGCCACCACGCCGTCGAGCGCGGACGTGCCGGCGCAGGGCTGGTGCCGGGCGGGAGAGCTGGCCATCAGCGCGGACGAGGGTGTCGCGCCCGTCGCGCAGGGGCGGGTGTTCGTCATCCGGTTCGCCGCACGGCGCGGCGTGGCCTGCTCGGTCGGCGGCGCGCTCGGCGAGGTCGCCTTCCTGGCCCAGGACGGGACGCCGCTCGACGTCGGCCTGGGTGAGGCATACGCCCCCGAGACGCCGGAGGTTGCGGTCGCCGAGGGGCTGGAGGCGGTCGTCTACGTCACCACGGCACCCGCCGGTACGCCCGGCCTGCCCGTCGCGGCAGTGCGCTTCACCCTGCCGGTCAAGGGGACCAAGGGCGACCCGGTGACCGTCGCCTGGCCGGCCCCGTTCGCCGGCCCGACCCGGCTGACGGGCTTGATGGCCCCGGTCGGCTGACCCGGTCCGCTGGACGGACCGCTCAGCCGCGCGCGACCTCGCGGACCGTGTCCGCCGGCAACCGCAGCGACATCGGTGCGCCGGGGTTGAGCAGGACGTCAACGCCCCGGTCGGGCAGCGCCGCAGCCAACTGCTCCAGCACGACGTCCCGCCACCCGGCGGCACGCACCCGCCGGCGGTGCCCCGGGGAGGTCGTCACCAGGACCGAGGGCACGTCGTCGGGCGCGGGCCGCACGACGGCGGCACCCCGCTCGTCCACCGCGACGCCGAGCACCACGTCCCGCAGCGCGGCGGTCAGCACGTCGGCACCGACCTCGCCGCGCGCCAGCAGGCCCAGCACGGCGTCCACGGGGTCGAGCGGGGAGTCCGGTGTGGACGGTCGGTGCCCCGGGTTCGGCTCGAACCGCCCCCGGGACCCGTCCGGGAGCACGGGCCACCCCCCGACGACCGCTGCCGGCGGCGGGTCGGGGACGGCGTCGGTGGGCGTCCACGCCGAGTCGATCAGCAGGAGCAGAACCCCTTGCCGCAGCACCCCTTCCGGCAAGTCCTCCGATGACGGGCGCTCGCGGGACGGGTCTTCGCGGGACGGGTGCCCGTCAGCGGGACCGGTCATCGCCGGACCCTCGCGGGTGCCCCGAACCGGGGATGCGCGTCGTCACGGTCTCCATCATCCGCGAGAGCAGCGGCAGCGAGGTCTCCGCCGCTTCCCCCTGCCCCGCAGGGCTTTCCGCCGCCGGGCGGCTCACCGGACGCCCGGCCTGCGCCGGATCGGCCGGTGCCGCGCCCGCCGTCGGCTCAAGCGGTTCCGCACGAGGCCGTGGCGGGGTGGGCAGTGCCGTGGTGGGCATCAGGGCGGTGGTGAGCAGGGTCGCGTGGTCGAAGCGTTCCAGCAGGCTCTGCGCCAGCACCCGCAGGCGGTCCGCGTGCGCGGGGTCGAGCGCTTCGTACAGCACCAGGTTGCGGTCCGGGTCGAGCGGGGCCGTGCGGGCGGCTGCGGCGGTGGCCGTGGTGTCGGCGGGGCGCACCCACAGCCCGGCCGCGACGACCTCGATCACGGTGTCCGGCGCGTACCAGTACACGCCCGGCGCCATCTCGCCCAGGCCCGCGACCGGCGGCTGGTAGGCGCACAGCCGGGGAGGCGGCGGTTCGGCCGCGCCACCACGCGGGCGGTGGGCGAAGCCCTGGGCGATCGTCGTGCGGCCGAGCGTGCCGTCCGGGCGCAGCGCGTGGACCTCCGTCCCGTCCGGCGAGGCGACCGGCAGGCCGGTGCTGCACCGCACCTCAGCGCCGAGCAGGTCCGCCAGCGCCTGGCCGGGGACCGCGCCCGGCGGCAGCGCCACACCGCCGTACGGCACGAACCAGGCCGTGGCCAGGACTTCCGGCGGCAGGCCGTGGCAGAACGCCGCGACCTCCGCCGGGTCGAGGTCCGCCGCGCCCGGACTGCCCAGCACGACGACCAGCGCGTCCGGCCGGCACGGCAGCGTCCTGGTCAGGCCGGCGCGGCCGACCGCGAACGAGTCGTCCGCGTCGTCGGGCCGCAGCCACACGCCGGCGGGCAGCGGTTCGGCGACGGTGCCGGCACCGACCTTCCGGGGCTCGGCGAAAGCGGGCGACTCCCAGGCGGGGCGCGGGAAGCGCTTCGCCTCCCACTCCGGCGGCCGGCCCGGCGGGAACCACACCCAGCCGCTGTTCGGACCGGAGTGGACGAACAACGAGCCGGTGACACCGTGGTGCACCAGGCCGCACGGTGCCAGCACCGCCCGGCCCAGCCGGTCGGCCAGCCACCGCGCGACGTGCGGACCGACCTCGCGCGGGTGCCGGCCGGGCACCAGCCGCACCGGGCGGCGGCCCTTGGGCAGGGCGGACGCGAACGACTCCCACACCTCGACCGGCGCTCCCGGCGGCAGGTCCGCCACCACCAGGTCGTGCTCCGGGTCGGCGGGCAGCGACGCGGCCAGCGCACGGGCCTCCGCCGTGCCGCCGTCGGCCGCGTGCACGAGCACCGCGTGCCCCACCTCGGTCCTCCCCGAGCCGACGCGGCCCAGCCCCCGGACCCTGGTCAGCAGTGACATGGCAACCCCTTCCCTCGGCGGTCCCCGGCACCGCACCGGCCGTCCACTCCCCCACGATCGCCCAGCCGCGCGCCGCCCGTCCGGTCGTCGCCGTCACCCGCCGACTTCGCCGGACTTCCCCTCACGAACACCCGCCGCTACCCAGGCGTGGGCATCAGGTGGACCGCGACCGCGCGCCGGCGCTCGGCGAGGGTCGCCCCGGTCGTCGTCGGGTCGTGCGAGCGGCCGTGCGCGAACACGGCGATCTCGTACCGGTGGAGGTCGGGCAGGTCGGCCCCGGGCCGGTTGCGGGCGTCGAACTCGGCGCGCAGGACCTCGTGGATCAGGTCGCGGACGGCGTTCGCCCGGTCGGCGGCCGTGCCGTCCCCGCCCCGGAGGGCGTTCCCGTGCCCGATGACGACCACGCGGGTCAGCGGGTCGCCTTCGCGGTGCTGCGCCAGCAGTTCGTGGAACAACCCGCGCGCGAGCCGCTCGACGTCCCGCGCGGCCTGCGGGGACAACCCGTGCTCCCCCTTGCCGAACGGGACCGTGGTCAGCCGGTCGGGCACGGGCACGGCCTCCGGCACCGGAGCGGGCTCGGGAGTCGGGACCGGCTCGGCTTCCTCGGCGATGGGTTCCAGCGGTGGCCGGGGTGGCTCGCCGCCCCACCACTCGGGGTCCGCCGTCTCCACGAAGAGGTCGTCCCGGGCGTCCGGCACGCCGTCGCGGGCGCGGATGGCCTCTTCCGCCTCGACGAACACGTCCTCCAGGTCGTCGAGCCGCTGGATCAGCTCGCGCCAGGTACTCCCGCCCGTGCGGGAGGTCGCCGGCAGGTGGTCGGGGTGGACCCAGGTGCCGACCCCGATCTCCCGGTGCGGCCACTCGACCAGCGCCAGGGCGTGCTCGTCCGGGAACAGGCCGTCGACGGCCACGTCGGCCCGCAGCTCGTCCTCGGTGAGCGGGTCGAGCCTCCGGTGCCGCCCCCAGTCGTCCACGTACTCGAAGCCGGGGTCGGCCAGCGCGTTCGCCCGCTGGACCTCGTGCAGCGAGTGGTGCCCGGCCGGCAGCAGGTAGGCGGCCATGGCCAGGCGCATCAGGCCGGGGTCCACCTCGATCCCGGTCCGGGCCGCGACGCGCTGGACGAACGTCATCACCATGTACGCCGACCCCGACGTCCCGGTCGACACCAGACCCCCGGTGTGCTCGGCGGTCCGGTGCAGGTCGCCGGAGACGACCATGTGCATCCGGTTCTCGGCGGGCAGCCAGGTGAGCCCGCCGTCCCGCACGCCGATCCCGCGCTCGCGGTGGCTCAGCGGCGGAAGCAGCGCCTCGGGATCCTGCGCCATCCGCATGGGCCGCTCCGCCGCGTCGACCAGCGCCCGGCGATCGGCGTCTGGCACGTCCGCGCGGCTCGCCTCGACCAGGGCGCGTTCCGCCTCGGTCTCCCGGCGGTCGCCGCGTTCGAGCTGCACCTCGGGGTGGCGCGGGACGACACCGCCGAACGCGGCGGCGAGCCGCTCGTCGCGCGCGGCCGACCAGATCATCGTCATCTTCTCGCGCAGGTTGCCGTTGTCGCGGACGCCGTGCCCCGTGCCGACGCCGGCGGACCCGGCCAGGTGGGGGTCGTGCTCGCCCAGGAGGCCCCGGTCGCGCGCCGGGATGCCCCGGTAGAGGGCGGCGTAGACCTTGTCGACCTCGGCGGTGACCGCCGGGTGCTGGGCCAGGTAGTGCCCCAGCCGCTGTTCGAAGACCTTCGACCGCTCCGCGTACTCGATCCGCGCTTCGAGCCGGCTCTGCTCGAACCGCGACAGCCCTGCGGGCCCGGACCGGTCCGCGTGCTCGGGCTCCGGGGCCCGGTGCGGCGGCACGTCGCCGATGTGCAGGGCCAGGACGTCCAGGGACCGGGTCGGCAGCACCATGTCGGACATCGGCCGCACGCCGTCGGGTCCGACCGTGGTGTTGCGGCCCATCAGGGTGCCGGAGATGCCGAGCCGGTCGTACTCGTCGGGCAGGCCGAGCATGTGCCCGACCTCGTGCGCGTAGGTCACCGGCGGCTCGCCCGGCCGCCAGGAGGTCTGGGTCGTCGGGGCGTCCGGGTCCAGCACCACCACGTGGTGCACGGGGGTGCCGGGCCCGGCCTCCAGGACCCGGACCACCAGCCGGTCCCCGTTGCGCAGCACGTGCTCCGGCGCGTTGAAGTAGTCGTCGACACCGGTTTGCAGCGCAGCCCACACCCGGACCGCCTCGGGGCCGGGCACGCCGCCCAGGTCGAACGCGACGCGCACGGTCAGCTCGGTGACCGGGCGGCCGGCCGTCTCGATCCGCCGCACCTCGAACGCCGAGCGCTGCACGTCCTCCACCCCGGGTGTGCGCCGCACCCGGCCGCGCTGGTGCGCGGGCGCGTCGTCCAGCAGGCGCCGCTCCTCGGGGGTGAGCGCCTCCTCCCGCCGCCCGTCCGGCCCGCCGGCACCCGCCGGCTCGCGGACGTCGGCGACCGGCACCGGCGAGGGCGCGTGGGGTTCCGGCACGCCCGGCGGGAGGGCCGGGGTGACCGCGGGGCGCATCCCCCGGATCGGCAGGTCGATCGTGCCGAGCGGTCCGTACGTGTGCCGCCCCTCCGCGTCGACGCGCTCCGCGATCGGCACGTCCCGCGCACCGGTCCGGTCGAACGGTTCCAGCCGGACGGGGTCCTCGCCGGTCCGGTGCAGCACCAGGTTCACGTCGAGGCCCCCGGCGACGAACCGGCCGGCGGTCCGCACCGCGTTGGTGGCCTGGTCGTCCCGCGAGCCCTCGTCGGGACGGGGTCGGTTCCCCGTCAGCGCGTTGACCAGGTGGCCGTCGGCTGCGGGCCACCGCGCGAGGTGGTGGCTGAAGTCGACGGGGTCGGCGACCCTCGACGTCAGCTCCACCCCCTGGGCGAGCACCGTCGCGCGCACCTCGGCCGCGTCGCGGTGCTCCACGCGGGCGACCGCGTCGAGCAGGCTGCCCTCCTGGACCGGGGTCGCCTCGGCGGTCTGCTCGGCGAGCAGGCCCAGCAGCCGGTGCAGCCACGTGTCGTCCCGCGAGGTGACGACGTTGTGCGCGGCGAGCACCTGGTGCTCCTGGGGGATGCCCGCCACGACCGCCCCGTCCTGCCGGGGCGTGCGCGCGACCGGCTCCGCCTCCCGGGCGGCCATCGCGGCGGCCACCTCGTGCTGGGACCGGCCCCGGACGACTTCCTCGGGAACGGCCGAGGAGATGGCCTTGCTGAGCACGTTCCTCTCCTGGTTACCCAGCCACGCCGCGTGGTCGGGATCGGGCGGCTGCCAGCCGGCCTGCCCCGGGTTCGCGTTGGGCCGCAGCGGTTCCCGCTCTTCGTAGGGTCGGTCCGGGTACTCGGTGCGGTAGGACTTGTAGCTCGTGCCGGTCTTGGCGTTGCGGGTCTCGTAGACGCGGTTGATCACCGTGGCCAGGTCGCCGTGCGTCTGCGGCAACCGCTTCGGTTTGCGGGGGTCGGTCGCGGAGCTCTGGTTGAACTGGTCGGCCAGCCGCTTCAGGTCGGTGGTGACCGCCCCGTCCACGTAGTCGACGTCGAACGCCTTGCCCCGCACCGGGTGCCGCCCGTTCATCGCCTCCGCCGGCAGCGGATCCGGCACGGTGGCGGCCAGGTCCAGCAACAAGTCGGCGGTGATCCCGCGTCCGACGAGGTCCCCCCGGGCCAGGTCCAGCAGCGAGTCGCGGCCGGTGGCGTCGGGTGCCGTGCCCTCCAGCGACAGGGCGACGGCGGCGCGCAACCCGTCACTCGCCAGGCGCGTCGCGTCCCGCACCGCGTCGGCGACGTCGGCACGGGCCCCGCCGGGGTGGGTGCGGTGCAGGGCTTCCACGCGGAGTTCGCCGAGCACGGCGTTGGCGGCGTCGCCCAGCAGGCCGTCGAGGACGCCGCGCAGCTCGGGGTTCCCGGCCGGCTCCCCGGCGCGCACCCTGGCCAGCTCCCCGTCCAGCCGGGCCTTCAGCGCGGCGCGGTCCTCCGGGGACATCCCGCCGATCCACTCGGTGACCAAGGGGACGTGCGACTCCCGCAGCTCGCGGGCGTACCAGCCGTTCAGCCTCTTGGACAGCGCCACGTACTCGCCGCCGGTCTGGCCGAAGCGGTTGCCCGCGTCGGCCAGCACCGGGATGGCGTCGAAGAACAGCGTCGGTTCGGGCCCGTACGGCAGCAGCGGGTGCGTCGCGGCCAGCCGCTCACGCACGCGCATGTCCTCCGCCACCTTGTCGCCGAACGCCTGCCCTCCCTCCTCGGACCGGTAGCCGCCGACGAACAGCAGCGGTCGGACGGGTGGCGCGTCGTCCCCCGGTACCCCGCCGTCGTACTTGTCCTGGAAGTGGTTGAACACGTGCCCGCCGGACGGGACCGTGCGCCCGCCCAGGTCGAAGTCCTGGATGGAGACGTAGGGGTGCAGGTCCTTGGCGATGAACGCCTCGGCGAGCTGCCGGGTCGCCTGGCTCGACAGCGTGTCGTTGCGCATGGTGCCGTACGGGAACGACGGCGGTTTCGCGTTCTTGCCGGGGTTGCGGGGTACGGGGAAGGTCATGCCCACGGTGGCCACCGGCACGTCGATCCCGGCGATCAGCCCCGGCACCCGGTCCAGCGCCGCGCGCAACTCGGCCTCCTGGTCGCTGCGGGCGTTGACACCCAGCACGAACCCCACCCGGCCGGTGAAGCCCTTCGCCCCCTCCAGGATCGCGTCGACCACCTTCGGCAACCGCCCCAGGTCGCGGAACGGGAGGATCGCGCTGACCACGAAGGCCATCGGCCGCCCGCCCTCCACCAGCCTGGTCACGGTGTCGAGGTAGTTCGCGGCGGTCACGGTCGGGCCGGAGTCGGCGACGAACTCGTCGAAGGCCGCGTTGCGGTGCACCGGGAACGGCTCCGGCCGCGCCCTCTTCCCCGGCAGCTTCACCGGCGCGGAGGCGGGTGGGTCGTCCTCGCTCAGCCTGCGCTTGACCTTGCCGGGGCCGCGCCCGCCCGGCGCGTCGGACGGCGCGTGCTGGGCGTTGTAGGGGCCGTCCGCGTAGACGCTCGCGGTCGGTCCGCCCGTCGGCTCGGCGACGGGCCGGGCGGGGGTGGCCGGATCGCCCAGCGCGTGGGAGACGACGGGCAGCGCGTTGTCGCGCACCCGACCGATGACGTCGAGGTGCTCCGGGGTGAGGAACTTCTGGTCCGGGTCGAGGCTCCCCATGATGCCGCCGCGCCCCTCGGAGCGGGTGAACAGCAGGGAGTCGTCGTGGTAGCCCTCCCACAGGCCGAGGTAGTGGAAGAACTCGTGCACCATGGCTTCGACCGGGTCCGCGACGTCCCACTGCGCCTGGTTCGTGCGCGTGGTCGGGTCGGACGTCGTGGCCGGTCTCGGGCTCGCGGTCACGGTCGGCGTCGGGCCTCCGCTCTTGCCGGAGTTCCGGGTCTCCACCAGGGCGTTGCGCGACGGGTCGTTGTCCCAGCCGCGCGCCACGGAATCCGGCGTGCCGGCGGACAGCGTGAAGTGGACCTGGCTGCCGTGGAACGGCCCGTCCCCGGTCCACAGGTGGCGGTGGTTGAAGTGCTCGTCCAACTGCCGCTGCACGTCGTCGGCCAGGGCGCGGCGCTCGTGCGCGTCGACCGAGCGGTCCGGCGAGACGAGGTCCAGCGGGACGGTGAACTCCAGCACCCACTTCCCCGGCTCCACCTCGAAGTGGCGCTGGTCGAACCGGATCCGGGTGACCTTCCCGGTGACCCGGCCGTCGTCGGTCCGCAACCCGCCCTCCCGACTGGACGGCTCGAACCGCTCGCTGTCGTACCGGGTGGCGGGGGCACCCTCGCGGCGGGCCTCCCAGGTGGGGTCCTTGCGCACGAACCCGTCCGGCGGGACGAGCGGACCGGGGTTCTGGTGCACCGGCCCGGGTTGGTGGTGTTCGGGAGTCGGGTCGCGGAGTTCGAGAGCCGATGCTCGGTGTCCGGCAGTCGGTTCCGCCGTGGTGGCGACCGCTTCGCCGGGGGTGACGGACCTGGTGGGCACGTCCCGGACCGGCGACGGGACCTCCGTGCGCTGGAACACCGGAACCTCGGCGCGCGACGGCCCACCGGTCTGCGTGGCCGGCGTGCTCGACGAACCCACCGCCGGGCTCGTCGTCGGGCTGGACACCGGGACGGTCGTCGGGGTCGCTGCCGGGACGGTCGTCGGGGTCGCTGCCGGGACGGGGATCGCCACGTGCGGGACCGGGGTGTCCAGCAGCGAGCGTTCGAAGCCCGGGTGCCCCGCGCTGTCCATCCGCGACGTGAGGGGACTGCCCGGCCTACCGCCCAGGAAGTGGGTGGTTTCGGCCATCGGGACGGACTGCGGCACCCCCACCGTCCGGCTCGGCGCAGTCGTCGCCGGCGCGGTGGTGGTTGGTGTGGTGGTTGGTGTGGTCGTCGGTGTGGTGAACAGGCTGCCCAGCGGGGTCGGTGTGGTGGTGGTGATCTGGCGTGTGCCGTCCGTGGTCCGGTTCGTGAAGCCCCACGGTGACCCGGCGTTCGGCACCGTGCCGGGGCCGTCGACGCCGAGGCTGGGGACCACCAGCGGCGTCCACGGTTGGACCGGTGACTGCGTGGCGAAGTCCGGGTCGCGGAAGGACTCGTTGTCCGGGTCGACCGGCGAGCGTTCACCGGGGTCCGACAGCGAGCGGCTGTCGGGGTCTGTGGTGAAGTCGCCGTCGTGGCGGTCCTTGCCGCTGCCGTCCTGTTCGTCCCCCTTGAGCAGCGGGACCTTCTCCGAGCCGAACCCGGAACCCGCGTCCGGCGTCGGCAGGTCCAGGTTCAGGCCCAGCTTGCCACCGAGGCCCTTGGCCAGGTCGGCGATCGCGCCGTCGACCTTCGCCGAGGTGTCGCCGCTGCCCTTGTACGGGGCCAGGCCGCCGAGGATGCCGGCCCACGCCTCGTCGTTGTTTCCGGTCGCGCGGTTCACCAGCGGGTTGCTGCCGGCGACCATGCCGACCTGCGTGGTGGCGTAGCCGAGCTGGCCGAGGCCGCGCACCCAGCCCGGCGCGTCGGTCTTCAGCTTGTTGGACAGCGAGCCCAGGCCCAGCTTGGTCACGCCGTGCGCCAGGCCGAACGCCCCGCCGCCGATCGCGCCGCCGATGACCGAGCCCTTGACCGAGTTCCAGTCGATTCCGTCCCGGCCGCTCACGCCGTCCGCGCCGTCGAACACGTTCTGGAACGTCTGGATGCCGAGGTCCAGCCCGCCCATGAACGCGGCACCGGCCGCCGCGTACTTGGCGATGGTCCACCCGATCTGCGCGAGCCCGGTCACGGCCCGCTGCCAGGTGAGCTGCGACAGCTTGGTGACGATCGCCTGCCAGATCTGGACCAGGATGGTGCGGCCGAACGCCAGCGCGCCCGGGGCCGCGAACGCCCCGAACAGCGAGTGCAGCAGGGCCATGACCGTCGCGAACACCACGGCGGCCATGACGACCAGCATGATCTTGCCCTTCTGGATGTCGGCGGCGGCGGTCTTGCACATCTTCGCCAGCTCGCCCGCCGCCTCCTCGACCTTGCGCAGCTTGCCGCTCACGTCGCGGAGGTAGTCGCCCATCGCCCCGGCCGTCACGCCGCGCATCGAGTCGTCCAGCCGGCGCAGCAGCGGTTCGACGCGGTCCGCCGCGTCGCCCGCCGCCGCCTCGAAGTCCCGCCACGCCACGGACATCGCCTTGAGAGCGGCCTCGTTGCCCTCCGGCCAGGTCATGCCGAGCATGACCTTGAAGAACTTCTGGAGCCCCGGCGGCAGCTCGACGGTCTTCGCGGTGCCGGGTCCGGTCACCGGCTCGACGTCGTCGCCCCCTTTCCTGCCCCCCATCCGCCGAAACCCTTCTGCTCACCGCGTGGAACGGACGTGCGCCCGTCCCGTGCGCGACCTAATCGACCTCGACCTGCGAGTCCATCCACCGGGCGGCGTCCTCGTCCAGGCCCGCCAGGTCGTTCGCCAGCCCCTGGGCGTCCCCGGCCGACTGGACCAACCCCCGCGCCGCCCGGCCGGAGCCCTCCTCCAACTGGTCGGCGGGCTGGAGGTACTTCTGCTGGAACGCCTTGCCGATCTGGTCCTTGCCCCACGCGCCCCGGTACTGGAGCAGCACCTCGGAGAGCTGCCGCTGCGCCTCGCCCAGGTCTTCGCCGACGTCCCGCAGCTCCCGGGTGAACGCCCGGAACCCCTCGGGGTCGAGGTAGAAGTCGTCAGCCATCGCCGCGGTCCCCCTTGGTCCGGTCGTCGGGTCGCGGCGGGTCCTCGGCCTCGGGTTCGTCGAAAGCCGCGAGCACGGGCCCGAGGATCGACTCGACCAGTTGGTCCGGGGTGACCTTCCCGGTGGCCAGCCCGCTCAGGTCGATGGTGGGCAGGGCGGGCGTGCCCATCAGCTCGGCCATCCGCTCCTGGACCCGCTCGCGCCCGCGCTGCGCGGTCTCCACGAGGACGGCCGCCAACTGCGCGGGTGCCATCGCCCGGTACTTCGAGCCGTGGAAGACCACGTCGACCAGTTCGCCGCGCCCGTCGAAGGTCATCTCCACCGAATGGTCCTTGGCGCGCACGGTGGTGCGCGCCTCCTCCCAGAACTTGCCCAGCTCGCCCAACTTCCGGGCCTCGGCCTCGACGTCCGCCCACGCCCGCTCGGCGACGCGGGCGGGGTCGCCACCGCTGAAATCCCAGTCCACCACGGTCATCTCCCCCGTTCCACCAGGCGGTCGAGTTCGGCCAACTTGTCGGCGAGCGCGGCGTCCCCGTCGACCGGGTCGGGTGCGGGGGCGCGGTGTGCGGGCGGACGCCCGCCCAGCACGCCGGAGTCCTCAGCCGAGTCCCAGAACTCGGGTCGCGGCTCGGTCGGCATGGCGGCGGTGCGCGCGTTCTGCTGGGGTGCCTGACCGGCCGCGCCCCCGAACATCATCGGCGACATCGGGTAGCCGCCCGGCGGTACGGCCGACGAGTCGACGGTCCGGCTCGTCAGCGGCGGTTCCGGGACCCCGGCCGGCGTGCCGCGCTCCGGCGGGGACACCGCCGGCGACTGCCCGCCGTGGCCGGGCACCGCGAAGTGCGCGGGTGCCGCGTCGGCAGCGGCTGCCGGCACGCCGGAAGCCCCGGCGACGGCAGGAAGTTCCGGCACGGCGACGGCGGCGGCTCCCGGGGCGGTCGGAATTCCTGGGACGGTCGGGACCCCCGCGACGGCGGCGGGTTCGGTCGCTATCGCCTTCACCACCAGGTCCGCGCCGTGCGGGCCGGCCGTGCCGGGAGCGCCGGCCACCACTGTGCCGGGGGCGCCGGTCGTCACCGTGCCGGGAGCGGGCGCAGCACCGGTCGACACCGTATCGGGCCGCTGGACCACCTGCGGCGTAGCCGGGTCACCGTTGTCGCGCCGGTCCTTCAGCTTCGACTTCCCGGACGCGCGTGGGACTTCCGGCCGCTTCTCCGGACGGCCCAGCACACCCGCCGTGGCGGGCACGCCGCCGTCCAGCGGCGTGCCCTTGCGGGACGACGGCGGGGTGGCCCGGTCCCGGCCCGGCACGGGGTGCGCGCCCTCCAGCCGGGACACCGGGTACCCGACCTCCCCGCAGTGCTCCGGCGCGGAACGCCCGCGCGGCTGCGTGCCCTCCTGCACGGGCGCGGCCGACGCCTGCGAGACGTGCCCGGTCTCCGCGCGTTCGAACCGCACCGCCCCGGAAGGCTGCTCGACCGCTGCGCGCCGGCCGAGGACGTCACCGGTCGCGCCGCCGGCCCGGTACCGGCCGGCACCCGACACCGGCACGACGGCCGCCATCGGGGCCACCTCGTACCGGACCGCGCTCGCTGCCGACAGCGGCGGGGCGGGCGCTTCCGTCCCCCGGCCGACGCCCGGTGCCCCGACGACCTGCGGTGCCGCGTGCGGCAGCGGTGCCATGGCCTTCCCGACGTCGTGGTAGGCGGTGCGCAGGTCGCGCAGGATCTGCCGGGCAGACTCGTCCTCCAGCCCGGCACCCGCCTCGGGCGGCGGCCCCGGCGGCGCTCCCGCCCGCTGCGCCCGGCGTGCGGCCAGGTCGCGGAACCGCTGCTGGTGCGCGGCCAGCACGTCACCGGCACCGCGCAGGACCGAGCCGTAACCGGGGCCGCGCAGGAACTGCGAGACGACCGCGACGCGGCCGGACACCTCCCGCGCGAGCGCGTCGAACTCGTCCGAGCCCCGGCCCGTCCAGACGTCCTGCACCGCGTTGAGCCGGCGGCGCATCCGGTCCAGCACGTCCTGGAACTCCTCGGCCGCCCGGTCGAACGCGGCGGCGCGCAGGTAGAAGACGTCCGGCGACACCTCGTTCACCGCCTGGGCGGCCTGCTCGAAGGTCAGGTCCGCCGGCACGTCCGAGCCGATCTCCGGCATCAGGTGGTCCTGCTCGTGGTCGACCACGGGTCAGCTCCTGCCCAGGACCGGGTCGCCTGAGGCTTCCGGGTCCTCGGTCCACGCGTCCTTGTCTGCCTGCATCCAGATCTGCGGCTCCCGCTCGGGGTTCTGCTGGCCGGCACCGCCCATGCCGCCCATCGGCATCCCGCCCATCGGCATCCCGCCCATCGGCATCCCGCCCATCTGCATCGCGGCCGGCGTGGTGGCGAGGTGCGAGGTGGGCGGGGCCCCGCCGGTACCCGGCACCAGGCCGACCGGAGCCGGTGACGCGGCGCTCACCAGCCCGCGCTGCTGGGCCACGTCCGTGTCGAACCGGGCGCGGCCGGGCGCGTCGGGGCCCGGCGACGACGTCGGGACGGCTCCGGGCAGCGTCGGGACGGACCGGTCCCCGCCGGAGTCCCCTCCCGCCGGGACCTTGCTGTCGAGGTCGAGGCCCGGAGGGAGCCCACCCGTCCGTCCGGTGAGGAAGTCGCGCATCCCGGACTCGTCGCCCGGCGACCGGACGCCGTCGATGGCCTTCTCGACGGCGTCCTTGGCCGTTTCGAGCGCCTGTTTCGCCTCCGGGTCGGTGGACTTGCGGATCAAGTCGTCGAACGTCCTGTCCGCCGCGTGCTTGGCGTCGTCCAGCACCTTGCGGGTCTCGGGGTCCACCCGGTCGAGGCCGAGCGCGTCGTCCACCTTCGCCTTGGCGTCCTCCAGCGCCTTGCGCGCCTCGGGATCGGTGGTGTGCGTCAGAGCGTCGTCGATGGCCTTGCGCGCGTGGTCCTGCGCCTCCCGCAACGCCTCGCCCTCGGGTCCGCCGGAAAGGGTCGGCGGGGTCGTCCGCGTCGGGGCGAGCAGGTCGGACTTGAGCCCGTCGGAGCCGAGCCCTTCGGACTTGAGCCCGTCGATGGCCTTGCCGACTGCTTTCTTGGCCTCGTCCAGCGCTTTGCGCGCCTCGGGGTCGGTCGTGCGGTCGGCCACGCCGTCGATCGCGTCGAGCGCCTTGGTCTTCGCCTGGTCCAGGGTCTTGTTCAGCGGATCACCCTTGGACAGCGGGTCCTTCGACAGCGGGTCGTCCTTGCCGGTGAAGCCGTCCATGTCGCCCTTCAGGGCGTCGATGGCCTTGGCGGCGTCCTTCTTGGCCTGGTCGAGCGCCTTGTCCGCCGCCGGGGCGGTGGTGTCGTCCGCGACGCCGTCGATCGCGTCCATCGCGGCTTTCCGGGCGTCGTCCAAGACCTTCTGGCGCTGCTGCCGCTCGGCGTCGGCCGCCGGGTCGCCGCCCACGGTCCGGGGCGTGCTCCCGGGGGACTTGTCGGTCGGGGCCTTGCCCGGGATGCCGCCGGCTCCGAGAGACGTGCCCACCCCGGGTGAGGTGCGGTTGCCCGGTGCGTTCGGGCCCGGAGCACCCGGACCCGGGACGCCACCGAGGCCGGGGAGACCGGCACCAATGCCGTCGATGGCGTCGCCGACCGCCTTCTTCGCGTCACCGAGGGCCTTCTGCGCCTCCGGGTCGGTCGTGCCGTCCGCGATACCCTTGATGGCGTCGGTGGCGGCCTTCTTCGCCGCGTCGAGCCCGTCGCCACCCGCGCCCTTGCCGGTCGTCCCCGGGAGACCCGACCCGCCCGTGCCCGGTCCGTCGGACCCGGTGGGGACCGGCGCGACCTTGTGCTGGAGGTTGTCGTCCTTGACGCCGTCGATGGCGTCGCTGACGGCTTTCTTGGCGTCGCCGAGGGCCTTCTGCGCCGCCGGGTCGGTGGTGCCGCCGCTGATCTTGTCGATCGCCTGCTCGGCGGCCTTCTTCGCCTTGTCGAGCACGCCGGCCTTGTTCCCGCCCTTGCCCGAGCCGGGACCCGACCCCGCGCCGCCGTCCGAGCCCGACCCGCCGAGGCCGCCGCCCAGGCCACCCAGTCCGCCGCCTTCGCCCTTGCCGCCGCCCTCGTCCCCGCCCTCGCCGCCCTTGCCCAGGTCGTCCAGGCCCAACTCCTTCAGGCCCGGGAGGTCGAGGTCGTCCTTGCCCCCGCCTTCCCCGCCGCCCTCGCCCCCACCCTTGCCGCCGCCCTTCCCGCCGTCCTGGTCGTTCTTGCCCTTCCCCTTGCCCTTTCCCTTTTCCTCGCCGCCGCTCTTGTCGCCGCCCAGGCCCTTGCCGCCGTCGCCCCCCACGTCCCGGCCGCCGACGATGTGCAGCGGGGACAGGTCCTGGCCCCGGTTCGCGTACTGGTCGCCCAGCCCGGCCAGCAGCTCCTGGAGGTGCTTCACGAGGTTCTCCTCGCTGGCCTTCTGCACCTCCTCCATCGACGCCTTGACCTTCGCCACGATGGCCGGGATCTCCTCCGGCTCCGCAGCGGCTATCGCGGCCGTGGCCACCGCGTGGAGAGCGCCCAGCGTCTCCACGCGAACCTCCTCCGCGCGGTCCACCGCGTCCCACCACGCGGCCCCGAACGCCTGGATCGCGTGGCCGATGTTGCCGATGGTCGTGCCGTACTGCCGGGACACCAGCGACTGGTAGAGGTCCTCGCTCTTCTTCAGCACCCGGGTGGAGTACTTGCCGAACGCCTCGCCCGCCTCGCCCTTGAGGGAGTCCTGCAACGACTTGATCTCGCGCTGGAACGCCTGGTTGACGTCACCGAGCCGCTTGGTGGCCGCGTCGACCCGCTCCTCCAGCTCGTACCACGCCTCGGCGGTCGGGTTGCCGGACAGGCTCACCCGGGCACCGTCCCGGCCGATCAGCCCGGCCGCCACCTCGGTGAGCTCGGCGACCGTCCCGTACTGCTCGACGGCCAGGGCCGGGGCCGAGGAGTTGAAGAGACCGACATCCTGGATCTCGGTGTCGGGCACGTCGGGCCTCCCTCGATCTGTCTATCCACAGTGGACTTTTAACGGCGTGGCGGGCACTCAGGTCCTGGGCACCTTGGTGGACGGGGGCGACTTCTCGCCGTGGGGGTCCTGCGGCGGTGGCGGCGGCTTCTCGTCCTCGTCGTCGTCATCGTCGTAGTCGTAGTCGCCGTCGTCCTCGTCGTCGTCATCGTCGTCATCGCCGCCGGGTTCTTCGTCGCCCAACGGGATGTCGAGGTTGTCGTTGTAGCCGTCGCCGTCGGTGGAGTTCTGCTTGCCGCCACCGCCAGGGGTGAAGTTCTTCTGCGCCTTCTCGGTGTTGCGGTCGAGCTGGTCGATCTCGGAGTCGATGGTCTTCTGCATCCGGCCGACCATGCTCAGCACCTTGCGCGCGTTCTCCCCGTCGACGTTCTCGAAGTCCGCGACGATCCGCTCCAGCGTCGTCTGCATCTTCTGGAACGTCAGCTTGAGGTGCTCGGCGTGCGCGACGATCCCGTTGCGGCGGTCGTCCACGATCCGCTCCAGCCACTGCGCGAGCGGGAAGCGACCGGCGTCCGGCCAGTGCGCCTTCAAGTCGGTGAAGGTGTTCATCTCCGCGAGGATGCGGCCGAGGTTGATCGCCGCGTTCTTCACGTTCTCCTTGGTGTACACCGTGTCGGGCACCGCTCGGCTCCTCTCTGGTTCGCACGGTCGGACGTCCGGTCCTCGGATTCCGACGTTTCCGGGGTCAGGCCCCCGCCGGCCCGCCCCGGTGGTGGCCGCCGTCGCCGTCGCCGAGGGCCGCGCCCATCCGGCGCGCGTTGCCCGTGTCGACGGCCTCGAACCCGGTGGCGATCCTGGTGAGCGCCGCGTCCATGTCGTCGAGCAGCGCCTTGAGGTGCGCGGCGTGCGCGAGGACGGCCCGGCGGCGGTCGTCCACGACCGCCTCCAGCTCCCGCGCGACGTCGAACCCGCCGATCGACGGCCAGCTCGCGCGCAGCGGGGTGAAGGCGGACGCCTCGTCCATGATCCGCCCCAGGCCGGAGGCGGTCTCCCTCAGCGCTTGGGCGTTGAACTTGGTGGTCATCCAGCACTCCTCACCCGGTGTCGGCCCGCGCGGGGCCGACGGACCGCGTGGTGCCGTGCCACCTCGGCGGCCCGGCACCACGCGGAGTGGTCACGACTCGGCGATGACGTCGCCGCTCTTGCGGTCCTGCCGCTGCATCTCGTCGGCCGCCTGGTACAGCCTCGACTTCAGCTCCACGAGGCGCTGCGAGTGCTCGACGAGGTCCTGGTGCAGGTCCCTTGAGAGCCGGTCGTAGGAGTTGGCCGTCTCGCCCTGCCAGTCCCCCATGATCTTCCGCACGTCGGCGGTGAAGTCGTCGGTGGTGCCCATGATCAGCGTGACCTTGTTCTGCATGGCGTCCACGCAGGCGTCGATGGCCTTGTAGTTGTAAGTGATCGTGTCGTCCATTGCGGCTGCCCTCTTCCTCTCGGGTTGGCGGGCTCAGCGACCGGTGGCGCCGAGGAACCGGCTGGTCTCGATCGGCATGTTGATGATCTGCCGCTCGTGCTCCTTGTCGAGCGCCGCCTGCCCCTTGGCCTCGTTCCTGATGTTCGTCGCCATCGCGTTGAGGTGCTCCAACGCCGACTTGCGGACCGAGTCCGCGAACCGCTGGGTGGTCGCGCGCAGCGCGGCGGTCATGTCGCTCTTGCTCACCGACAGCACGGACTCGACGTCGGTGATCAAGTTCTTCAGGTGGCCGTCGACGGTGGTCGACGTCTGCACGTGGCGGGCGGCCTGCGCGTTGACTGCGGCCGGGCTGAGGCTCGTGGTCATTCGGCGTTCTCCTTGGTCTCACTGGTGATTCGCGATCCGGTCGGTCGTCGCACCAGCCCGGACGGACGCCCCCACCGTAGGTTCGCGGCGTGGTGCGCGACCGCCGCGCGCGGCCGGCGGGGCGAACCGGCGGGACATCCCTCAGGAGGGACCGGGTGCGGTCTCGTCGTCGGTGCTTCGGGTGCGCAGCGCGCCTTCCGTGCTCAGCAGCGGGCCGGGCGGCAGCAGCGCCAGCAGGCCCGCGTCCACCGGCACGGCGGCCTGTTCGGAGTAGCCCAGGGCGCTCACGGCGGCGGTGTCGGCCAGCGGGTACCGGACGCCGGTCTCGGTCACCAGGTGCACGACGCCGGCCCCCGACCGGTCCCGGAGCAGCACGCCCCGCCCGGCGGGCACCGAGACCCGGTCGGCCGTCGTGCCCGCCACGTGCGCGGCCACCGGCACGGCCTTCGCGGTCACCACCGCCGCCGGCAGCAGGCCGACCGCGACCCCGGACTGCCCCGTGCCGCCGGGGGTGAAGTGCGCGCACGCCAGGGCTTCCGGCGACGGCTGCACGAGCTCGGGCGGTTCCGGCGGCAGGTCGGCGGCCAGGTCGGGCCCGCTGCCCGACACCGGCACGCCGGTGAGCGCGGCCGGACCCACCTCGACCGGGCGCGCGGACGCGCCGGGGTAGGCCCGGCCGGTGAACGGCGCGGTCAGCAGCAGCGCCGCGCCGGTCCGGGTCAGCGGTGCCACCCCGTCGCCCCGGACCAGGTAGAGCTGGTCGGTGCCCAGCGCCGGGTTGCCGACCCGGTAGACCTGGCCGACCACGCTGCGCCGGCCGTCGATCACCGGCCCCGGCTGCCCGGTGCCGGGGGTCTCCGGCACCGCGAGGTCCCGGCCCTGGGGCAGGGGGTTGAGCCAGGCGGCGGTGACGGCGGTCGGCCCGGCACCGCCGTAGCCCAGGGCCTCCACCTCGGTCCGGCCCGGCAGGCGGTGCCGCTTTCCGCGCCACACCAGGTGGTCCACGCGGTCCGGCCCGCGCACCAGGAGCGCCTGCCGGTCGGTCAGCGCGCGCTCGGCGCCTTGTCCGATCAGCACCGTGACCGCCACCGGGTTCGGCTGCCCGGCCTCGGGCGGGTGCGCGCACACCGCCCACGGCCCGGTGTCGAGCGCGTCGGAGGCGGGCAGCGCGTCCGGGCCGCCGGGGATGCCGATCGGCTGCCCGACGGGCGTGCCGCTCAGCGAGGACTGGGCGACCGAGTGGATCCGGCCGTCGCCCGACCGGCCCGCCGCCAGCCTCGCCGACGAGTAGTTGAGCACCGGGCGCAACCGGCCGTCGAGGAAGACGTACCGCGCGCCGGTCGCCTCGTTCATCACCACGGCACCCGGCTGCCGCCAGGAGTTGTTCCCGCCGGGCACGAACAGGCCGTAGATGCCGAACACGCCCATCAGCACGGCCGCGACCACGACACCGAGGAAGGTTCCGGTGTTGAGCCTCCTGTTGGGCTGTTGCAGCACGTCCGGCCGGCCGTGCACGACGGCGGCCACCAGCCTGCCCACCACGAAGAAGTACGCCTGGACCTGATCCCGCCGCGACTGCATCAGCCCGCCAACCCGCGCATCCAGGCGTACACGCCCAGCACCTGCAACAGGATCGGCACGACCGCCACGGCGGTCACCGACTCCAGGATCTCCACCGCGCGCCCCCAGTACGGCCGCTGCCGCTTGCCCGGGAACACCCGGCCGGCCAACAGCAGGACCACACCGGCCACCACCAGCGGCACGCACACCAGGAACAGCCCGCCGAGCCCGGTCTGCGCGGCGGCGGCGAGCCGGACGCACCCGGCCACGCAGACGATCGCCGGCACCAGGACCGACCAGCGCTCGACCACGCCGCTGGGGTGCCGCGAGCGCAGGACCAGCAGGAAGGCCACGACCAGCGACAGCACCACCGACCAGGTGCCGCCGTCGGCGACCAGCACCGGCAGCAGCACCGCGAGCGCCGCGCCGAGCCCGGCGTGCAGCGCCATCGAGTAGCCGGCCGTCAGCGCGCCCCGCTCCACCACGACCCGCGCGGGCACCGGGTCGATGTCCTGGCCCAGCTCGTCCGCGCCGGTCGGCAGCATCGGCAGCGTCAACCCGGACAGCCGGAACGCCGTCGCGGGCACGAAGACGCCCACCACCAACGCGATCAGCAGGCCGATCGCCGCCGCCTGGTGGGGCAGCACGGCCGTGGCCGAGGCGATGAGTCCGGTCAGCGCGGTGACGGCCGCGAACATGATTCCCCCCGTGAACAACGTCGACGCGTCGGCCACCGCCACCACGCCGGTGGTCAGCACCAGCAGCGCGACGGCCAACGCGACCGTCGCGTGGACCGGCGCGGCGGCACCGGGGTCGAACACGCGCACCACCAGCGACCCGCCCAGCCCGCCGTAGCAGGCCGCCACACCGGCCAGGACCACCGCCGTCTGCGGGTCGCCGGCACCCCGCGCGACCAGCGCGCCGCCGGCCAGCAGCAGCACGGCGACGACCAGCGCCGTGACGGCCTGCGCCGCACCCGCACCGGTCGTGGGCAGCAGGACCGCGCCCAGCAGCAGCGCGAGCGCCGCTCCGACCCGGAACATCCAGCGGGTGTGCGCGGGCCGCCACGCCCCGGGGTGCTCGCGCACCTGCTCGCCGACGCCGTCGACCAGGTCGTCGTAGTCGATCGCGGCGAGCCGGTCGGCCCTCGGTCGCAAGTGGACGGTCTCGCCGTCGAGCAGCTCCAGCTCGGCCGGCGTCCGGTCCTCGTCCAGCGGCGGCCCGCCGACCCGCTGCACGACCCACCCCTCGTGGTCGGCGCCCTGCTCGACCCACTCGGTGCCGAACTGGGTGAGGATCACGGGCAGCAGGTCCACCAGCGGGGCGTGGGCGGGCAACGCCACGTCGGTGGCCTTGTCGCCGAGCGCGAACCGTAGCCTCACCGCGCTCGTCGTGCGATGCTGTGTCTGCTCTTCCATCGGTCGCCAGGTCCCTCCTGCCCAGGACAACAGACCTCGAACCAGGCCGAAACCTAGCTCCGCGCGGTCCCGGTCGACCCGGTCGTCGACCCGCCGGCGCGAATGCGGGGAAGTCCACCCACGAGGGAGAGCGAAGTGAGCACGGTGCTTTTCGCGCGCCGGGCCCGGCGGCCCCGACCGGCCGCGCCCGGCGACGAGATCGAGATCCAGGAACCGCCCGTCGTGCCCGAGGACACCGGGGGCGGGATCAGCTCGGTGCTGATGTACGCGCCGATGGGGCTCGGCTCCATCGCCATGGTGATGATGTTCGTGCGACCCGGTTCCGGGCTGATGTCCTACCTCGGCGGCGGCATGATGCTGCTGTCGGTGGTCGGGATGCTGGTCGTCCAGCTCATCCGCAACTCGGCGACCCACAAGCAGAAGCTGCACGGCCACCGCCGCGACTACATCCGCTACCTGTCGCACCTGCGCGGCCGGGTCCGCACGTCGCTGGCCGCGCAGCAGGCGGCGGCGCGCTGGATCCACCCCGACCCGAAGGCGCTGTGGTCCCTCGCGCTGGGCTACCGGCTGTGGGAGCGGCGGCCGGCGCACGACGACTTCGGCGAGGTCCGGCTCGGCATGGGCACCCGGCGCTCGACGCTCACCCTCGTCCCGCCCGACACCAAGCCGATCGACGACCTGGAGCCGCTCGCCGCGCACGCGCTGCGCCGCTTCCTGCGCGCGTACTCCACCCTCGCCGACGCGCCGATCGCCGTCTACCTGCGCGGGTTCGGGCAGGTGCAGCTCAGCGGCGACGAGGAGACCGCGCGGGGCCTGGTCCGGGCCGTGCTCGGCCAGCTCGCCACCGCGCACGCGCCCGGCGACGTCCGGATCGCGTTGTGCGCCACCGAGGACCGGCTGGCGCACTGGGACTGGCTCAAGTGGCTGCCGCACAACCAGGACCCGGACAACCGGGACGCGGCGGGCGCACGGCGGCTGGTCGCCGGCGACCTCGGCGAGCTGGAGGGGCTGCTGGGCGGCCCGGCGTTCACCGGGCGGCCCCGGTTCGAGGCCGACACCCCGATCACCGCCTCGGAGCCGTTCGTGGTGCTGGTGCTCGACGGCGTCGACGTGCCCGCCGACCACCGCGCGGCCGAGGAGGGCTACCGCAACGCGGTCGTGCTGGACGTCTCCGGCTGCCTGCCGTGGCAGCAGCGGCCGGGCGCGCTGTACCTGGAGGTCGAGCCGGGCCGGGCGGGCACGGTGAGCTTCGACCGGCTGGGCCGGCCGCGCACCAGGCCCCTGTGCACGCCCGACCGGCTGAGCGTCACCGCCGCCGCCGCGCTGGCCCGCACCATGGCCCGCTACCGGGTCGGCGAGGCCGGTGGGGACGAGGAGCCGATGGCCGTCGACTACGACCTGGCGGGCCTGCTCGGGCTCGGCGACGTGGCCCACTTCGAGCCGACCGCCTACCGCCGGGAGCGGATGACCGCCAAGCGGCGGCTGCGGGTGCCCATCGGCATCGCGGCCAACGGCAGCCCGATGGAGCTGGACATCAAGGAGGCAGCGGAGGACGGGATGGGCCCGCACGGGATGTGCATCGGCGCCACCGGCTCCGGCAAGAGCGAGCTGCTGCGCACGCTGGTGCTGGCGCTGGCCGTGTCGCACTCCTCGGAGGAGCTGAACTTCGTGCTGGTGGACTTCAAGGGCGGCGCGGCCTTCCTCGGCTTCGACCAGCTCCCGCACACCTCGGCGGTGATCACGAACCTGGCCGAGGAGCTGGAGCTGGTCGACCGGATGCAGGACGCGCTGACCGGCGAGCTGAACCGCCGCCAGGAGTACCTGCGCGCGGCGGGCAACTACGCGTCCCGCCGGGACTACGAGGCCGCGCGGGCGCAGGGCGTCCCGCTGGAGCCGATGCCCGCGCTGTTCATCGTGGTGGACGAGTTCAGCGAGATGCTGTCGAGCAAGCCGGAGTTCATCGACGTGTTCGCCATGATCGGCCGGCTGGGCCGCAGCCTCGGCGTGCACCTGCTGCTGGCCTCGCAGCGGCTGGACGAGGGCCGCATCCACAAGGTGGAGACCCACCTGTCGTACCGGATCGGCCTGCGCACCTTCTCCGCGATGGAGAGCCGCAGCGTGATCGGCGTCCCGGACGCCTACGAGCTGCCCAACAGCCCGGGGAACGGCTACCTGCGCCCGGACACCCAGACCCTCGTGCGGTTCAAGGGCGCGTACTCGTCCTCGCCCTACCGGCCCAAGCGCCGGGGCACCGGGGCGGCGGCGCAGCAGCACGTCGTCCCGTTCGGCGTGGGCTACGTCCGGCCGCAGCTCCCGCCCGCGCCCGTCGCCGAGCCGGAGCCGGCCGCCGAGGGCGAGGGCACGGAGACCGTCCTGGACGTGCTGATCGCCCGGCTGCGCGACGTCGGGCCGCGAGCGCACCAGGTGTGGCTGCCGCCGCTCAAGCAGTCCGCCACGCTGGACCAGCTCCTGCCGCCGCTGGTCGACCACCCCGAGTTCGGCCCCCGGCCGGTCGGCGACCTGCGGACCGGCACGCTGACCGTCCCGCTGGGCCTGGTCGACCTGCCCGCGCAGCAGAAGCGGGAGCTGCTGGTCGCCGACCTGTCCGGCAGCAAGGGCAACGCGGCGGTCGTCGGCGGCCCGCAGAGCGGCAAGAGCACCCTGCTGCGCACCCTGATCGCGGGCCTCGCGCTGACCCACACCGCCGCCGAGGTCCAGTTCTACTGCCTCGACTTCGGCGGGACGCTCACCTCGCTGGCGCGGCTGCCGCACGTCGGCAGCATCGCCAACCGGCTCGACCGGGACCGGGTCACCCGGACGGTGCTGGAGGTGACCAACCTGATGGCCCGCCGCGAGGCCGTCTTCGCCGAGCACAACATCGACTCGATGGCGTCCTACCGGCGGGCCCGGCGGGACGGCCGGCACACCGACACCGACCCGTACGGCGACGTGCTCCTGGTGGTGGACGGCTGGTACACGGTCCGGCAGGACTTCGAGGACCTGGAGGACCGGTTCAGCGAGATCGCCGCGCGCGGGCTCAGCTTCGGCATCCACCTGGTCGTCGCGTCCAACCGGTGGTCGGAGATGCGGCCGTGGCTGCGCGACGTGCTGGGCACCCGGTTCGAGCTCAAGCTCGGCGACCCGGTCGACTCGGAGATCAACAGCCGGTTCGCCGCGACCGTGCCCGCGATCCCCGGCCGGGGCATCACGCCGGACCGGCTGCACTTCCTGGCCGCGCTGCCCCGGATCGACGGCGACCCCGGCACCGACGACCTGGCCGAGGCCACCGTGGAGCTCGCCGAGTCGCTGGCGCTGCCGGCCGCGCCGACCGCGCCCCGGGTCCGGCTGCTGCCGGTGCTGCTCACCGCCTCCGAGCTGCCCGGCCCGACCGCACCCGACCCGGCGGCGGAGATGCGGGTGCCGCTGGGCGTGGACGACACCGAGCTGGCCCCGCTGTGGCACGACTTCGACGCCGGCCCGCACCTGCTCGTCTACGGCGACGCGGAGTCCGGCAAGACGAACCTGCTGCGGCACATCGCCCGCGCCGTCGCCGCGCACCACACCACCGACGAGGCACGGGTGATGTTCGGCGACTTCCGCCGCGAGCTGCACGACTCGATCCCGGCGGAGCACCAGTTGGAGTACGCGGTCGGCGTGGAGGCCCTGACCCGGTCCATCGAGGGCGTGGCGTCGGTGCTCGAGGACCGGGTGCCCGGTCCGGAGATCGGCCCGGCCCGGCTGTCGCGGCGGGACTGGTGGGAGGGCGGCCGGCTCTACGTGATCATCGACGACTTCGAGCTGGCCGAGGCGTCCGGCGGCGGGCCGCTGGCACCCCTGGTGCCGCTGCTGCCGCAGGCGGCCGACATCGGCCTGCACGTGATCGTCGCGCGCAGCACGTCCGGCGGCGGCAGGTCGATGATGGACCCGGCGATCCGCCGGATGTGGGAGCTGGGCACGCCCGCGCTGCTGCTGTCCTGCCCGAAGTCGGAGGGCGCGTTCCTCGGCAACCTGAAACCGCGCGTGCTGCCGGCCGGCCGCGCCCAGTTCGTGAACCGCCGCCGAGCCGTCCGCCTGGTGCAGACCCCGCTGGTGGAGCGCACGTCCGCACCGGACGCCTGACCGCCCGTTCCCGCGTGGCCCCCTGCCACGCGGGAACGGGTGTCGGGCCGGCGGGCGGGTGCGGCGATGTGGGAGCTGTGCGGGTGCGCCCGTCGAGACCGCTGGGCGGGGTGCGCCGGCCAGGGCAGGGGTTCGGCGGTGCTCCGGCGAGGTCCGCTGTCGGTGGCGCGGGAAGACCCGGCCCGGCGGCGGGCCGGGGGTCGGGCGGCGGGCCGGGTCGGGTCGGGTGGCGGGATGCCGGTCAGGGGTGGGGTGTGCCGGTGGGTGGGGCGATCTCCACCACGCGCAGTCGGTTCCAGCGGCGCCTGCGGGCCGCCGCGACCAGGCGGACGACCAGGAGCGACGTCGGCACGAGGCAGAGGGTGCCGACCACCGCGACCACGGCGAGCAGCGGGCCGATCCCACCGGGCGGGGCCGGGTCCGCGCCGCGCGCGTCCGGCGGGGAGACCCGGACGGCCGGCTGCCCGGACTCCTCCGGCAGGACGGTGGTCACCGCCGCGCGCGGGTTCACCGTGCCCCAGCCGAGGGCGGGGTCCGGCAGCGGCACGGCGGGGCGGTCGGCCGTGGCCAGCAGGCGGTGCTTGACCTGCGCGGCGGTCAGGCGCGGGTGGTAGGCGCGCACGAGCGCGGCGGTGCCCGCCACGAACGGCGCGGCGTAGCTGGTCCCGCTGCCCTTCCAGTGCCCCGGGCCGCCCGGACCGAGCCCGAGCACGTCGACGCCCGGCGCGACCAGCGACACGAACCGGCCCACCTGGGAGAACTCGGCGTGCGCGCCGGCCTCGTCCACCGCTCCGACGGCGATCACCGACGGGTAGGCCGCCGGGTAGGTGGCCGGGCCGCCGCCCTGGGGGTTGTTCGCGGCCGAGACGACCACCACGACGTCGTTCCACTCGGCGTACCCGACCGCCTCGCGGAGGCCGGGGTGGTCCTCGGTGGTGCTCGCCGACAGGTTGATCACCTGCGCGCCGGCGTCGACCGCCGCCCGGATGCCGAGCGCCATGCCCTCGGGGGTGAGCGAGCCGGGCAGGTTGGGCGTGTCCGTGGTGGCGCAGCGGACGGGCAGCACCCGCACGCCCGGCGCGACCCCGGCGTACCCCGTGCCGGCGGTGGGCGAGGCGGCGATGATCCCGGCGACGAACGTGCCGTGCCCGAAGCAGTCGTCGGCGGCGGGCCCGCGGCCGGGCCGGGTCGTGTCGACGCCCGGGAGCACCTTGCCGCCGCCCAGTTGCGGTGACCTGCCGTCGACCCCGGTGTCCACGACCGCCACGGTGACCCCGGAGCCGTCGGTCAGCGGCCAGACCTGCTCCGGTGCGAGCCGGCGCTGCGCCCACGGCACCCCCGGCTCGACGGCCGGGGGCGGCGGCAGGCACGGCTCCCGCACCGCACCCGGCGGCCGGGCGCTCGTGGCGGACGGCGGAGCGGTCGAGGAGCCGGTCGGCTGGGTGGTCGGCGGCTGGGCACGGGCCTGAAGCCCGGCCGCCGGCAGCGCGTCGGCTGGAAGCCGGGCGTGGACCGGCGGCTGGGCATGGGCCTGGAGGCCGGGAGTCCCGGTCAGCGCGACGGCGGCCAGGGCGACGGCGAGGCGGGCCGCCGCGCGGCCGGGCGTCGGCCGGGTCACGAGGCCACCGCCGAGGTCCGGCCCGCGTCGGGCTGCCAGGCGACCAGGGACGTGGTGAGGCGGGCGACCGCGTCGGGGTCGTCCACCAGCCTCACCGGTCCCCCGTGCCGCCGGGTCAGCACGCCGTCCAGCTTCGCCAGCACGGCGAGGTCGCGCTCGTCCAGCTCGGTGGTGGCGGGCTCCTCGCCGGGGGCCAGCTCGCGGAACAGCACCGCGACCTTCGGGACGGCGGGTGTGCCGTCCGGCTCCTCCTCCGGGCGGTCCTGCGCCGTGCGCACGGCCAGCGCCTTGAACCGGGCGCGGGAGAGGAAGACCGCTTCGTCCACTTGGCGGCCGAGCGCCAGCTCCGAGGTGCGGTGCGCCGAGACCGGCCAGATCAGCACGTCCAGGTCGGCACCGGGCACGGTCACGCCGAGGTCCGTGCTGGCGGCCAGGAACCCCGGTTCGACCAGCACCGAGCCGGGTGGGCTGCGGTGTTCGAGCGACTCGTCCACCCGGCCCTGCCGCAGCACGGCCCGGCGGTGCGTCGGCAGCCGCCGGACACCGGAGGTCAGGCACGCGACCTGCCCGTCCGGCCCGCCGGCCCGCCCGTCGCGCAACGCGGCGTTCACCACGCGCGAGCTGCCCTCGCCCCGGCCGAGGAACAGGCACACGGCGACGTAGTCGGCCTTCGCGCCCGCCGACTCGTCCACGCGCATGGCCGGCCACGTGGCCAGCGCCGCGTTCACCGTGGCCAGCGCCTCGGGGAACGACTCGCGCGCGGACGCGGTGAACCGCGCCTGCTCGGCGGCGGTGCTGGCCCGCACGGGCACGACCAGCGGCGTGACGGGCCGCTGCGGAACCGACGCGCCGACCGGTGCCGCGACCGGCACCCCAACCAGCCCTCCGGCCGGTGCCGCGATCGGCACTCCGTGGGGCACTCCCCCCGCCCCTGCGACCGGCGAGCCCGGTGACGACCCAGCCGCCTGCCCGGTCGCCGGTGGCCACACCGCGCCGGCCTGCGAGGGGTGCGCGGAGCCGGCCACCGATCCGGTCGGCACCGGCACGGCCGAGGTCGTCGCGACCGGCGGCAGGTGCTGGGACGGCGCCGGCGGCCCGGCCCAGCGGTCGAGTGCGCGCCTGCCGGGCTCGTCCAGGACGCCCGCCAGCGTCACCCGGGCGGCAGCGCGCTGCCAAGCCGGCAGGACCGCGAGCACGTCCTCGGCGGCGGTGAGGACGGGCAGGCCGACGACACCGCCGGGGGTGCCCAGGGTCAGCGTCCACCGCTCCGGGTCGAACGGGACGGCCTCGGCGGAGGCGTCCACGGGCTCGTCGGCCGACCTCAGCACCAGGCCGGACGGCACCACGTCCGCAACCACCCCGCCCCCGACCACCCCGTCCGCGAGCCGGTAGGAGCGCCGGCCGTCGCGCTCCCAGCCCGGCGGCGGCGGGGCGATGTCCAGGACCTGCTGGTCGCCGCCGCTCGCGGGCTGCCGCAGCACCAGCGGAAACGGGCGGAAGAGGCGGCGGCCGGCGGCGTCGCGGACCACGGTCGAGGACGCGCCGGTCCGGGAGCCGACCTGCACGCCGGCGGTGAACACCACGTCCCGCCCCAGCCGCAGCGCGAGGTCGGCCAGCCACACGTGCGACGCGGCACCCGGCGACCCCGGCACGACCACCAGGGGCCGGTCGGGCAGGCCGGCGAGCAGGGCGGCCACGGCGGACGCCGGCGGCACCGGCCCGCCGGCACCCACGACGACCTTGGGGAACCGCTGGTTGACCGGCACGCGGAACGCGGCCTCGCCCCGGTCGGCGTCCGCGTGGTCGAGCACCAGCAGCCCGCACGGCGCGGGCACGGCCACCACGCCGGCCTCCTCCACCGGCACGGCCGGCACCCACGACTCCCAGTCCGGCAGCGGGAACCGGGCACCGTGGAACCCGGCGAGTCGGCCGGGCCGGAACCGGTGCCATCCGGTGCCACCCGCCGTGTGGCCCGCGTACAGCGCCGCGCCCGGCACGGCCACGACCCCGCCGTCCGGGGCGACGACCTCGACGCCCAGCTCCTCGGCGAGCCGCCCGGCGGCCCCGCCGGCGGCGAGGCCGGCGACGCCGAGCCACACCGACTCGACGTCGGGGTCGAGCAGGGGCCGCAGCAGCTCCGGCAGGGCGGCCACGAGCGCCGGCAGCCGGTGCGCGCCGGGCGTGGCCAGCACCAGCAGCTGCCCCGGCCCGAGCGGCGCGGTGCCCGGGACCGGTCGGTCCGGGCCGGTCTCGTCGCGGTGGCGCAGCAGCACGTGCCGGCCGTCCTGCTCGACGGCCGGCAGGTCCGGCTCCGGGTGTTGCTGGTCCATGGTCACTCCCACCGTCGTTCCGGCCAGGTCGGCGCACCGGGGACCGCCGGCCCCGGCGGGCGGTCACCTGGCGAGGAGCAGGTCCTGCTCGGTCAGCAGGGTCAGGTCGGCGGCACCGGCGGTCGGGTCGGCCGCGAGCCGGGACGCCTGCCGGTCGGTCATCCGCTCGAACACCCGCCGCGCGGTGCGGCCGTTGCCGAACGTGCCGTCCTTCGGGATGTCCTCGAAGTAGGCCAGCAGGGCGTCGGACGCGCCCTCGGTGAGCCGGTAGTCGTGCTTGGCGCACTGCGCCCGCACGATCGTCACCAGCTCGTCCGCCGTGTAGTTGGCGAACTCGACGGTGCGGCTGAACCGCGACTCCATGCCGGGGTTGGCCGCGAGGAACTGGGTCATCTCGGCGGAGTAGCCGGCCGCGATGACGACCACGTCGTCGCGGTGGTCCTCCATCAGCTTCACCAGGGTGTCGATCGCCTCGCGGCCGAAGTCCGGGCCGGTGCCGCCGCCGCCGGAGCTGAGCGTGTACGCCTCGTCGATGAAGAACACCCCGCCGAGCGCGGTGGTGAACGCGTCGGTGGTCTTGATCGCGGTGCCGCCGATGATCTGGGCGACCAGGTCGGCGCGGGCGACCTCGACCAGGTGCCCTTTGCGCAGCACGCCGAGCTGGGCGAGGATCTGGCCGTAGAGGCGGGCGATGGTGGTCTTGCCGGTGCCGGGTGCGCCGGCGAAGACCAGGTGCCGCGCCATCGGCGGCGCGGACAGCCCCGCGTCCACCCGGCGCTGGGCCATCTTGTTCAGGTTGACCAGCGAGGTCACCTCGGCCTTGACGCCCGCGAGCCCGACCAGGCCGTGCAGCTCCTCCAGCGGGTCCGAGCCGAGCGCCGGGCGGGCCCGGTCGGCGGGCGGCGCGGCCGGCGGGGCGTCGGCGGTGGCGGCGGTGCCGTAGGCGTCGGCGACCAGGTTGCCGCCGCTGACCAGGTCCACGACCTCGACGGCGGGGCCGGGCCGGACCTGCCGCAGGCCGCTGCCGTGGTTGTCCCGGACCGTGCACGCCGTGACCGTCACGGCCTCGGAGGTCTCCAGCCGGATGCCGTCGGCCGACCCGCCGGAGAACTCCGACCCGCTCACCGTGCCTGACGCGCCCTCGGCGAACAGCAGGCCGGTGCCGGCGCTGTCGCGCACCCGGCACCGGACCAGCGAGAGGTCCGCGCCCGCGCCCGCGTGCACGCCGTCGCCGCCCGAGCCGCTGATCGCGCCGTCGGCCAGCGCCAGCGCCGCGCCGACCACCCGCACCCCGTCGCCGCCGAGGTCGCGCGCGCTCAGCCCGGCGACCGAGGGCCGCGCCGCGTCGGACACGGACAGGCCGGGTCCGCGCCCGCCGTCGACCTCGACGTTCTCCAGCCTGCCCCGGGCGCGGGAGCCGACCTCGACGGCGGCGCCGTCGCAGCCGCGCACCAGCAGCCGCTGGAAGAACGGGTCGGCACCCCGGTCGACCCGCACCCCGGGCCCGGTGCACCCGCTGACGGTGACGTGCTCGAACTCGGGCCGGCTGCGGTCGGTGACCTCGATGCCCACACCGTCCACGCCGGACACCGCGCAGCGGGTGACCGAGCCGCCCGACCGGCCGGCGAAGTGCAGGCCGCGCCCGCGCGCGCCGGCGACCCGGCAGCCGCGCAGCACCGGGGCGCACCCCTCGTCCACGAAGACGCCCTCGGCGGCGGCACCCTCGACCGCGCAGTCCTCCAGCACCGGCGGCCGGGTCGTGGCCAGGTAGAAGCCGATCGCGCCGGCGTCGGTCACCCGCAGCCTGGTCGCGGTCAGCCCGGCCTGCTGCTCGACCGCGACGGCCGGCTTCCCGGTGCCGGCCACGACGGTGTCCTCCACGGTGAGCCGGCCCCGGCCGTTGAGGCAGATCCCGTTGCCGGCGGCGGTGCGCACGACGCACGAGCGGACCAGGAACGACCCCTGCTCGGCGACCACGACGGCGGACGTGCCGAGGTCCACCAGCCGGCAGTCGTCCAGCACGCCGCCGTCCGGCGAGGTGACCACAACACCCGCGCCGGTGGCGTTGCGCACCTCGCTGGAGCGCATCAGCAGCGTGCCCCGGTCGCGGACGAACACCGCCGCCCAGCTGGAGGACTCCACCTCGCACTCCGTCACGCCGAGCTGGCCGCGCACGACCAGCAGCGCCGGGCTGTCCGGGTCGCCGGCCACGACGGTGATGCCGGACAACGCGGCCGACTCCGCCTGCAGCGACACCGCGACGCCGTCGGCCGCGTCCAGCCGGACCGTGCCCGGCCCGTCCTCCGCCGTGATGGTGACCGGCTTGGTGAGCACCAGGTTCTCGGTGTAGCGCCCGGGGCCGACCACGATGACCGCGCCCGCGCCGGCGTGCGCCAGCGCCTCGCCGATGGTGCGGTGGCCCGGCCCCGGCGACCGGGTGACCGCGATGACGTTCCTGCTCACGTCTCCAGCTCCTCCGTAGTGCCGGGCACGACCGGGCGGTGCGCGTCGAGCGCGCGGTGCCGGGTCGCGCACCGGGTGTCAGGCACCGAGCGGTTCCGGCCGCCCGCCCAGGCCGGACGTCGCCAGCCCGTGCCGGGTGCGGCAGCCCGCCTTGGTGAACAACCTGGTCAGGTGCTTCTCCACGGTCTTCTCGCTGACCCGCTCGGCGAGCGCGATCTGCCGGTTGGTCCGGCCCAGCCGCACCAGCCCGATGATCCGCAGCTCGACCCCGGTCAGGTCCGCGCGCCCGCCCCGGGCGGCCGGGGCGGCGACCCCGCGCTCCCCCATCGCCCGCCGGGCGCGCGCCGTGAGCCTGGCCGCGCCGATCGTGCGCGCGATCCCGAGCGCCTCGTGCAGCCACGGCTGCGGATCGGCGGCCGTGCGGCCGACCTCCTGGCAGGCCAGGGCCAAGTCGAACGCGGTGCCCCGGCGACGGGCCAGGCGTACGGCGGCCGGCGCGCCGTCGCCGTCGACCGCGCTGCGGACGTGCAGCAGGGTCTCCCGGGCGTCGGGGGTGCCGTCCCGGTCGCACCAGCGCTCGGCCTCGGCCCGCGCCCGCCGGGCGTGCAGCGCGTCGCCGGCCTCGACCGCGATCGCGGCCACCCGGCGCAGCAGCCGGCCCAGGCCGGACGCGTCCTGCCGGACCCGGTCGGCCCCGTCGCGGGACCGGGCGCGGGCGGCGGCGCGCACGCCCGCCCGCAGCGCACCCGGCACGTCGCCCGCGTGGTGGAGCAGGCCGACCTCCACCCAGCCGCGCGTCGCGGGCGCGGCGCAGTCCTGCGGGACCGACGCCAGCCACGCAGCGGCCCGGCGGTCCTCGCCGCGCCAGCCGCACATCTCCGCGGCGAGCAGGCGCGACCGCGTGCGGGTGCCCGGGTCGGCGCGCGGGTCGACTTCCAGCTCCCGCGCGGCGCTGAGGGCGTCCGTCCACGCGCCGGCGGCGTAGCCCGCCCGCAGCCGGTGGTAGGCGGCGAGCGGCCCCTCGGTCGGGGTGCCGTAGCGGGACCCGAGCACGGACTCGAACACGGCCACCAGGTCGCGGTCGGCGAGGGCCCGTTCGACGGCGGGGGCTGGTGCCCGGCCGCGCCGGGTGCGCCCCTCGATCGTCGGCAACGCGGCCGGGTGGCGCAGCGGCGCGAACGCCGCCTCCACCTCGGCGAGCCGGACCACCGCGCCGGCCGACCACCGGTCGCAGAACCCCACTGCGGCGGGCACTGCGGCCGGGTCCGGCCCGGTGACGGCGGCGCGGACCGTCGCGGGCAGCGGCTGCCCGAGGTGCACCGCCGCCAGCGCGGCGGCAGCCGCCAACTCCTCCCGCGCGACCAGGTCCGTCCCGGCCGGCTCCTCGACGAACGCGGCGAGCCGGGCGTGATCGCCGGTCCGGACGTAGAGGCGCACCAGGTCGGCGGCCACCGGCTGCGCCGCTCCTGCGGGGTGTGACTCCCGGGCGTGCCACCACGTGGCGTGGCGGAGGGCGGCGTGGCGGGCGGTGTCGGCGGGCGGCACGGACAGCTCCGCCTCGCGCAGGTGGTCGACCAGGTCCGGCCGGGCGGGCAGGGTGCGGCCCGCCGCCGCGACGTGGCCGGCGAGGGCTGCGGGCCGGACGCCCCGAACACCCCCGTCCAGCACCGTCGTGGCGATGGCCCGGTGCAGCCGCGCCGCCGCCGTCCCGGGACCGGTGGCCGGGGAGGACCCGGCCACGGCGGCGGCCACGGCGGGGCAGCGGGTGCCCAGCCGGCCCGTCCGGTCGGCGTCGAGCACGCCCGCCAGCACCAGCCGGTCCACCGCGTGACCGCACTCCGGCTCCGGACGCCCGGTCGCGGCGGCGAACGCGGGGACGTCGTCCACGCCGAAGCCGGCGTCGGACGCCGCCAGCAGCACCAGGTCGCGGCCGACGTCCCCGCACGCCGCCACCTCCTCCAGCAGCGGGTGCCCGGCGGGCAGCGCGATCGGCTCGCCGGGGTCGCGCAGGCACAGGTGCCCGTGCACGGCGACCAGCCGGCCACGCCGGCGCAGGTCGGCCACGGTGGACACGACGGTGGCGGGGTTGCCCCACAGCGGCCCGAGGTCGTACTCCAGGGCCCGCCGCAGCGCTTGGTCGACCGGTGCGCGCGCCGCCTGCCGGAGCACGCGGTCCACCGCCTGGTCCGGCAGCGGGCCGAGGTCGACCACCCGGTCGGCCGCCTCGCACAGCGCCGCGTCGGCCCCGGTGGTGCACGAGGCGAGCACGAGCTGCCCGGCCCGCCGCACCGCCGCCACCACGGGCGTGGGCGCGGGCAGCCGGTCGGCGTCGTCCACGACCAGCGCGACCCGGCCGCCGCCGATCCGCGCGAACACCGTTCCGAGCGCGTTCAGCAACCGGAACCTGCCCCACGCCGTGGCGTAGGCGTCCTCGGCGCACAGCCGGTCGAGCACCTCCACCGCGTCGACGAGCCTTTCGCCGACGTCCTCGAACCGCTCGCGCAGCGCGCCCAGCACGGTGTGCACGCCGTAGCGGTCCCATTCCGGGTTCTGCGCCGTACCGGGCGCTTCGAGCACCACCACGCCCCGGTCGGCCAGGTCGCGGCCCGCCCGCGCCAGCACGGCGGACCGCCCGCTGCCCCTCGGCCCGCGCACGACCACCAGTCCCCGGCCGTCCCCGTGCGCCCGGAGCGCGGCCAGTTCGCCCTGCCTGCCCACGGGATCACTCCCCTGCCGCCCCATTCCGGCGTCCCCTCCCCACGTCACCCGCACCGCCGTCGCGGACCTGCCCGCCGGTCAGCACCGCGGTCGACAGCTCGATGCGGGACCGGTAGCCCGAGTGCGCGAACAACCTGCTGAGCCGTCCTTCCACGCTCTTCTCACTGGTGCGCAGCGCGAGCGCGAGCTGCTTGTTGGACAGCCCGTCGGCGGCCAGCGCGGCCAGCACGCGTTCGTTCTCGGCCACGGTCTCCCAGCGGCCGGGGACCGCGATCCCGTTGTCCCGCATCAGGTTCCGCAGCCACGACCGGTGCAGCAGCGCGTCCAGACCGCCGAGCACGTGGTACACCTCGGTCAGCGACGCGGGGTCGCCGACGCCGTGCCGGACGAGCCGTTCGGACACCGCGGCCAGCTCCCCGGGCTGGTCGCGGTCGCGCACCAGGTGCAGGCAGCGCCCGGCCGCCTCGCGGTCGCCCTCCACCACGGCCCGCAGCAGGTCGGCGTGCAGCAGGACGCGGGAGGTGGGCAGGGTTTCGGCGAGCGACTCGACCTCGGCGAGGCAGCGCCGCGCGCCGTCCCGGTCGCCGGCGCGCAGCGCCACGTCGGCCAGTTCGGACCAGCACAGCTCGGCACCGACGAGCACCTGCCGCTCGTCCACCGCCCGCAGGGCGCGGTCCAGCGCGACGGTCGCGCGGTCGTCGTGCCCCAGGGCCAGGTCGAGCTGCGCCTCCGCCAAGTCGAGGAGGTGCGCAGGCCGCAGGCCCGCGTCCCGCGCAGCGGTCAACAGCGCCCGTGCGCCGGCCGGTTGGGCGCGGGCGACCAGCAGGGCGACGACGGCCTGGCACATCGCGGCCGACGCCGGGTCGCAGTCCCGCCGCGCGACACCGCGCCAGGCCAGCTCGACGGCGTGGTCGACGTCGCCGCGCAGCGCGGCGACCAGCGCCCGGCCGCTCGTCCGCAGCCGCGCGACCTCGACGCCCTCGACGGCCGGCAGGTGTTCAGCGCGCCGCAGGTCGCCGGTGACCAGCAGGGCGGACACGTGCGCGTCCACCTGCTCCAGCAGCCGGCGCGGCACATCCCGGCCCGGCCACCGGTCGCGCTCGGCGAGGCTGCGCTCGAACCGGTCGGGGCGGCCGGTCCACAGCGCCGCCGTGGCGAGCAGCAGGTCCCCGGACCGCGCGGACGCCGGGTCGTCGGCGTGCCGCCAGGTCCCGTCGGACTCCAGCAGGTCGCGTGCCTCGGCCCACCTGTCGGCCGCGCTGAGCGCGTACGCCCTGGTGACCGCGTTCTGCGCGGCGTGGTCGGTCCACGAGCGGCGGTGCTCGGCAATGTCCCGCAGCGCATCGACGTCGCCCAGGCTCCGGACCGCGTCCACGGCGATCACCTGGAGTTCGTGGGACGCGTCGGGCGCGAGTTCGTCGGCGAAGTCGTCCAGGAGCGTCCGTGCGCCGCGCAGCACCGCCGCGTGGTCCCCCTGCGTCCGGTGCGCGGCGACCTGCGCGCGCAGGGCCGCCACGCGCTGGGCCCGGTCGTCGGCGAGGTCGACGGCCGCGTCCAGCCAGCGCGGCACGTGCGGGTGGGGCTGCCCGCCGGCCTGCGCGACCCGGCTCAGCAGCGCGTCGAACGCGCGTGCCGGGTCGACCAGCCGGCCCGCGTCGGCCACCAGGTCGGCCAGGTGGTCCGGGTCGGCGCACCGCGCACCGCCGGTCCACACCGCGTCCACCGCGCACGCCGCGAGCCGCCGCCGTTCGAAGGGGCCCATGCCGGCGACGAGCGCGGCGGCGACCAGCGGGACGGGGAACCGCCAGGTCTCGCCGCGCCGGCCCCGGTGCAGGACCCCGGCCCGCAGCAGGACGCCGAGCAGCCGGGCGGCCTCGTTGGCGGTGACGCACAGCGCCTCGGCGACCAGCCCCGGCACGGCCGCGCCCAGCGGCGCGAGCACGCTCACCGCGCGCGCCACCGCGTGCGCCTGCGGCCCGAGGGCGGTGATCGCCCGGACGAACTCGTTGTCCCGCGCGGGCGCGCACCGGCCGACGCCCGGCGCGAGGTGCGCGCGGCCGGCCACCACCGACAGGGACCGGCCGCGCCGCAGCGCCGCGACCGCGTCGCGCACGGCGGCCGGGACGCCCCGGGTCAGCACCAGGACGTGGTCCACCAGCCCGGCGTCCGGGACGGCACCGGTCTCCGCCGCGAGCAGCCCGGCGACCTGCGCGCCGGTCATCGGCCGCAACCGCACCGGGTGCAGCAGCCCGGCGGCGCGCAGCCCGCGCCACCACGCGGCGTCCTCGCCCGGCATCGGGGTGCGGACCGCGCACACGCAGCCGGCGGACGTGCCGGCCAGCCGACGGGCCAGCGCTTCCAGCACCGCGCGCGAGTCGCGGTCGAGCCACTGGGCGTCGTCGACCAGCACCACGGCCGGGCCGGTGCCGCGCAGCAGGTCCGAGCCGGCCGACGCCGCCGCCCGGCGGGCGACCTCCGGGTAGCGGTGCGCGCCGACGACCGGGCCGACCACCGCCCGGACCGCGTCGGTGCCGGAGCCGCCGGACGGCACGGGGTCGCCGTCGCGGGTGAAGCGGATCGTCGTCACGCGCGTGCCGCGCCGCGCCAGGTCGTCGGCCAGCGCGGCGAGGAAGGCGGTCCGGCCGATCCCGGTCGGACCGGTGACCGACACGAGCGGTGTCCCCGATCCCAGGGCGGTTCGCACAGCGTCCACACCGGGCATCATGCGGTCGCGGTGGTGCCGTTTTCCCGGGTCGGCGGCGGATCGGGGACGGCCGGGCACGCGGGGTTCCCGAAAGTCCCGGGCTCGCGCGGCACGCCGGACCGGTGCGGACCAACGGGATGGTCGTGGTGCGCTCGCACAACGAGGATCGCGGCGGACGCGCGCGGGCGGGGTCGGTAGCGTGGTGTGGTGGTGGAGATCCGTCTGCTGGGCGCGGTCGAGGTGGTCGCCGACGGCCGGCCGGTCCAGGTGGGACCGCCCCGGCAGCGCCACGTCCTGGCGGCGCTGCTGGCCGAGGTGGGCCGACCGGTCCGGCCGGAGGTGCTGGTCGACCGGGTGTGGGGGTCGGGGGACCCGAGGTCCGCCGCCGGCGCACTGCACACCTACATCTCCCAGTTGCGCCGCGTCCTGGCCCCGTTCGGCGTGACGATCACCCGCGAGCCCGGCGGCTACCTGTGCCGGGTCGACCCGGACGCGGTGGACATCCACCGGTTCGCCGGGCTCGTGGCGTCGGCCCGCGCCGCCGGGGACCCCGCCGAGGGCGCGCGGCTGTGCGAGCGGGCGCTGGCACTGTGGCGGGGCGAGCCGGTGTTCGGGCTCGACACCGCGTGGGCCGACCGGTGGCGCTCGCACCTGGAGGACGAGCGCGCGGCGGCCGAGTCGGAGCGCGCCGACCTGCTGCTGCGGTCGGGCCGGCCCGGCGAGGTGCTGCCCGCGCTGGCCGCGCTGGTCGCGGACCGCCCGCTGGACGAGCGGTCGGCCGCCCAGTACGTCACCGCGCTCTACCGGTCGGGTCGCCAGGCCGACGCGCTGGCGCACTACCACGCCGTGCGGGCGCGGCTGGCCGATGAGCTGGGCGCCGAGCCCTCCCCGAACCTGCGGGCCGCCTACCAGAGCATCCTCAGCGCGGAAGGCGGCGCGGAGGCCCCCTCGAGCGGGCGCGCGCCCCGGCCGCGCCCGGTGCCCCGGCAACTGCCGCCGGCACCCGCGCACTTCGTCGGCCGCGCCGAGGAGCTGGCCCGGCTCACCGAACGGGTGCGGGAGGCCGTCGAGCACGGCGGCACCGTGCTGATCTCGGCCCTGGCCGGTGCCGGCGGCATCGGCAAGACGTGGCTCGCGCTGCACTGGGGGCACGCGGCGGCGGACCGGTTCCCGGACGGCCAGCTGTTCGTCGACCTGCGCGGGTTCAGCCCCGAGGGCGAGCCGCTCCCGCCCGGTGTGGCGCTGCGGGGCTTCCTCGACGCGCTGGGCGCCGACCCGACCCGCGTCCCGGCCGACCCGCAGGCCCAGGCCGCGCTCTACCGCAGCCTGGTCGCCGACAAGCGGATGCTGGTCGTGCTGGACAACGCCGCCACCACCGAGCAGCTCGTGCCGCTGCTGCCCGGCACCCCGGCGTGCACCGTGCTGGTCACCAGCCGCCGCCGGCTCACCGGCCTGATCAGCCGGCACGGCGCCCACCACCTCAACCTCCGGCCGCTGTCCGACGACGAGGCCCGCGCGCTGCTCACCGAGCGCGCCGGCCGCGCCCGCGCCCTGGCCGAACCGGACGCGGTCGCCGACCTGCTGGCGTACTGCCGGGGCTTCCCGCTGGCGCTGAGCCTGGTCGGCGCGCGCGCCGGCACCGATCCACGCCTGCCGCTGTCCCGGATCGCCGCCGAACTGCGGGAGTCCGGCCTCGACGCGCTGGACGACGACGAGCCCACCGGCAGCCTGCCCACCGTCCTGTCGTGGTCGCAGCGGGCCCTGACCGCCGGGCAGCGCGAGGCGTTCGCCCTGCTGGGCACCGCACCCGGACCGGACATCGGCCTGTCCGCCGCCGCGAGCCTGCTCGGGCACCCGCCCGCCGAGACCCGCCGACTGCTGCGCACGCTGGCCGAGGCGTCGCTGCTCGACCACGCCCCGCACGACCGGTACGCGATGCACGACCTGATCCGCGCCCACGCCGAGACCACCGCGCACCGCGACCTCGCCGAGGACGTGCGGGTGGCGGCGCTGCGCCGGGTGGTCGACTTCTACACCCACACGGCGGACGCGGCCGACCGGCTCGTCTACCCGCACAGCGGGCCGGGCCGCCCGGACCCGGCGGCCCCGGGCACGCACCCGCTGCGGCCGGCCGACATCTCGGCGGCGATGGCCTGGTTCGACGCGGAGCACGCCCAGCTCATCGCCGCCCAGCAGGCCGCCGTCGCACACGGGTGGCACGACGCGGTCTGGCACCTGTTCCGGGCCACGGTGATGTACCGGGTGCGGCGGGGCCGCCCGCGCGAGCTGCTCGCCTCGGGCCGGGCCGCGCTGGGGGCCGCCGAGCACCTGCCCGACCCGGCCGTGCACATCCACATCCACCGGTTCATGGGCAGCTCCTCGGCCGGTCTGGGCCTGCGGGATCCGGCGCTGGAGCACATGGGCCGGGCGCTGGAGCTGGCCCGGGACCACGACGACGCCACCCAGCGCGCGCACGTCCACTACGCGTTCGCCGGGGTGTCGGAGCAGTTGGGCGACAACGAGGCGGCGCTCGCGCACGCGACCGCCGCCCTGGAGCTGTTCCGCACCCTCGACCACCCGGCGTGGCACGCCGACGCGCTCAACTCGGTGGGCTGGTACAACGCGCAGCTCGGCCGCTACACCGCCGCGCGGGAGCACTGCCTGGAGGCGCTGGCCCTGCACCGCCGCCACCGGGTGCCCGACGGCGAGGCGGCGACCCTGGACAGCCTGGCCTACGTCGAGCACCGGACCGGGGACCACCACGCGGCGGTGGCCCACTACTCGGAAGCCCTGGCCCTGCACCGCGCGCTGGGCAACACCCACGACACGGCCGACATCCTCGACCGGCTCGCGCACCCGCGCGCCGCCCTCGGCCGGCCCGACCTCGCGCGCGCCGCCTGGTCGGAGGCGCTGCGGCTGTACCGGGACGGGGGCCGGCACGACGACGCCGCCCGCGTGCAGCAGGAGCTGAACCGCCTGGAAGCGGCCGGGGGCGCGACCCCGCCGACGCCGTGACGCGCGGTCCGGCACGAGCACTCCCCCGAGGGCGGCTCCCGCCGTTCAGGTGATAGGCCCCTCCCCCGTTCGTGAGCGTCGCCGATCACAGCCCGTTGCCCGATCAGGTTTGAGTCAGTTAGACTCAAACCATGTTCACGAGGGAAGAGGCGCTCGGCCTGGTCGAAGGGGCCGACCCGGTCGACCTGTTCGGGCCCGCCGACCCGGACCGCCGCGAGCAGGCCCACCGGCTGTACCGGGGCCTGGTCGCCGCGCTGCACCCCGACCGGGTGGCGGCCGACGACGTCCGGGCGCACGCCGCCTCCGCCGACCTGACCCGCCTCTACCACGAGTGGCAGCACACCGGCCCGGTCGTCCTGCGCACCGCGCGCGGCAGCTACCGGGTGGCCGCCCGGCACGCCGTCGGCAGCGTCGCCAACGTCTACCTCACCGACGGACCGCACGTGGTCAAGGTCGTCCGCAACCCGGCGCTCACCCCGCTGCTGCGCGCCGAGTGGGACGCGCTGCGCCTGCTCGGCCGCTTCACCGACGAGCACACCTGGCTGCGCCCCTACTACCCGCGCCTGGTGGACACCGGGGACGTGGGCCGGGGCGAACGGGCGTTCACCGTGCTCGAACCGCTGGTGGACGGGTTCGTGACGCTCGCCGACGTGCGGCGGGCGTTCCCGGGCGGGCTGGACGGGCGCGACTACGCGTGGATGCACCGCAGGCTGCTGCGGGCGGTCGCGGGCGCGCACCGGGCCGGCCTGGTGCACGGGGCGATCGTGGCCGACAACGTGCTGGTGCACCCCGAGCAGCACGGCATCGTGCTCGCCGGGTGGTCGTTCGCGGTGGCCGCCGGGCAGCCGCCGCTGGCCACCGCGAAATCCGTCGACTACCCGCCGGAGGTCGCGGCAGGCCGACCGCTCACCCCCGCCACCGACGTCCACATGGCACACGCGCTGATGCTGGACCTGCTGGCGGAAGACGAGATCCGGCAACGGCGGTTCGCGGCCGGGTGCGTGCAGGACGTCCCGGAGCGCCGCCCGGACGCGGCCGACCTGCTCGACGAGTACGACGAACTGCTGGACGAGCTCTACGGCGCGCGGGTGTTCCGCCCGTTCGCGCTGCCCGACACGAAGGGAGCCTGACATGGGACACGGCAGGTGGGACGACAACGCCTACGCGGCGGCCAAGACCTTCCGCGCGGCCAAGGGGATCGACGACTTCGGCTACACCGCGAAGCTGCGGGCGCAGCCGCGCGACAAGTGGGCGGCCGACCCGTCGATGGACCCGCTGGGCGTCACCGCGCGGGAGTGCCGCGACTCGGCCGACCACGCCGACTCGACGCCGATCGCGGTGCTGTTCGACGTCACCGGGTCGATGGGCCAGGTGCCCAAGATCATGCAGCGCAAGCTGGGCAAGCTGCACGGCCTGTTGCAGCGCAAGGGCTACCTCGCCGACCCGCAGCTGATGTTCGGCGGCATCGGCGACGCCGACAGCGACCGGGTGCCGTTGCAGGTCGGCCAGTTCGAGTCGGACAACCGGATGGACGAGCAGCTGCGCACCATCTTCCTGGAGGGCAACGGCGGCGGGCAGAAGAGCGAGTCCTACGAGCTGGCCGCCTACTTCGTGGCCCGGCACGTGGTCACCGACGCGTGGCAGAAGCGGGGCCGCAAGGGCTACCTGTTCCTGATCGGCGACGAGCTGAACAAGCCCCGGCTGGAGGCCCGGCACATCCGCCGCGTGATCGGCGACGACGTGCGCCAGGACATCGACCCGGCGTCGGTCTACCGGGAGCTGAGCCGCAAGTGGCACGTCTACTTCGTGCTGCCCGACCAGTCGTCGTACTTCCGCGACCCGGAGATCGCCGACCACTGGCGCGGCCTGCTGGGCCAGAACTTCCTCAAGCTGGACGACCCGGGCGCGGTGTGCGAGCTGATCGCCGCCACGATCGGGATGGAGGAGCGGGTGGTCGACCTGGACCAGGCGCTGGTGGACCTGGCCGAGGTCGGGTCGACCGCCGAGCGGGACGCGGTCGGCAAGGCGCTGGTGCAGGTCGGCGCGCGGACCGCGCCGGCGACGACCTCGGCGCTGCCGCCCGGCCTCGACGGGCCCGACGACGTGACCCTGTCATGAGCGGGGACGCGGGGCACGTCGTCGTGGTCGGGCTGGGGTTCGGCGACGAGGGCAAGGGCGCGGTCGTGGACGCGCTGTGCCGCGACGGGTCGGTGTCGGCGGTGGTGCGGTTCAACGGCGGCGCGCAGGCCGCGCACAACGTCGTCGCCGACGGCCGGCACCACACGTTCAGCCAGTTCGGGTCGGGCACGCTCGCGGGGGTGCCCACCCTGCTGTCGCGGCACGTGCTGGTGGAGCCGATCGCGCTGGCGACCGAGTCCCGCGAGCTGGCCGCACTGGGCGTGCCCGACCCGCTCGCCCTCGTCGCGGTCGACGCCCGCGCCCTGCTCACCACCCCGTTCCACGTCGCGGCCAACCGGGCGCGGGAAGACGCCCGGGGCCGGGACCGGCACGGGTCGTGCGGCAAGGGCATCGGCGAGACGGTCTGGTACTCGCTGCTCGCGGGCGCCCGGCCCGGTGACGTGGTGGAGCACCAGGAGGTGCCGGGCACGCCCGGTGCCGCGCCGAGGGTCGGCGACTGCGCGTCGCCCGGGGTGCTGCGGCGCAAGCTGGACGCGCTCGCCCGGTTCTACGCCCCGCTGGTGGGCGACGGGTTCCGGGTGGACGAGCTGGTGGAGCTGTACCGGGCGTTCGCGGACGCGGTGCGCGTGGTCGACGGCGACGAGGTGGGCCGGCTGGCCGACCGGGGCCGGCTGGTCTTCGAAGGGGCGCAGGGGGTGCTGCTGGACGAGCACCACGGGTTCCACCCGCACACCACGTGGTCCACGGTGACCCCGCGCAACGCGCGCGACCTGCTCGGCGGACGCCCGGCACGGGTGCTGGGCGTGACCCGCACGTACCAGACCCGGCACGGCGCGGGCCCGCTGCCGACCGAGCAGCCGGCCGTGGCGGCGCGGTTCCCGGAGCGGCACAACGCGACCGGCGCGTACCAGGGGGCGTGGCGGGCCGGGCACCTGGACGCGGTGCTGCTGCGGTACGCGATCGGGCTGTGCGGGGTGGACGCGCTGGCCGTCACGCACCTGGACGCGCGCGACCTGTCGGTGGCCCCGGCGTACCGGGTCGGCCGCACCCTGGTGCGGCGGCTGACGTCGGCGGCGGTGCCGCACGGCGCGGTACCGGTGCTGGAGCCGCTCGCCGACCCGGTGGCGTGGCTGACCCGGGACACCGGTCTCCCGGTCGAGGTCGAGGGCCACGGCCCGGACCGGGCGGACTACCGGGTGCGCGTCCGGGTCGCGTGAGCACCGCCCGCGAGCCACGCGTGGTGCCGGCCCGGGGGTGCGAGCCGGCTGAGGGGTGCGCGGGCCGGCGTTGCGGGCGGTGGTGTTCGCGGTCGGTGGTCCTCGGGTCGGTGGGTGGGCGTGCGGGAGAATCCCGCGCATGGCGAGGATCGAGTCGACGTTGGTGTCGGTGGACGTGCTCACGCTGCGGTTCGACGCGCGGGCGCGGGCCGTGCTGCTGGCCGTCGCGCCGCGCGCGGCCCACCCGTTCGCCGGGGCGTTGGCGCTGCCGGGTGTGCTGCTGGGTCGCGGTGAGCGGCTGCGGGACGCGGCGCTGCGGGCGGTGACCGGCAAGCTCGGGCTCGACGGGTCGGCGGTGAGCGCGACCGGGCAGCTGGCGACGTTCGACGAGCCGTCGCGCGACCCGCGCGGGCCGACGCTGTCGGTGGCGCTGTGGGCCACCGTCGACCCGGCGGTGGCGGGCACCGGTCCGGACTGGACGTCGCTGGACTCGGTGCCGGCACTGGCGTTCGACCACGACCGGATCGTGGCGGACTGCCGGCCGATGCTCGCCGACCGGCTGTGGCGGGACGTGCCGTTCACGGCGGGCCTGCTGGGGCGCGAGTTCACCACGGCGCACGCGCTGGACGTGACCGAGTCGCTGACCGGGGACCGCCCCTACCCCGCCAACCTGGGCCGCACCATGGACCGCGTGCCCGGCCTGGAGCGCACCGAGCAGCACGCCTCCGCCGCGCCCCGGGGCGGCCGGCCCCCGCTGGTGTGGCGCTGGACGTCGACCGGCTGAGACCGGGCGGGTCGGGCGTGCCGGTCACCGCGCCCGGGTCGGCGCGCACCCCGCGCGGGTCCGGGCGCGCGCACCCCGCGCGGGTCCGGGCGCGCGCACCCCGCGCGGGTGTGGGTGCGCGCGCCCGGCGCGGGTCAGGGCAGGGTGGGCAGGTAGCCCGGTGCCCGACGGGCGTGCGTGAGCTGTTCGAACGCCGCCGCGAAGCGCAGGACCTTCGCGTCGGCGCGGTGGCCCGCCATGAACGACACGCCGATCGGCAGCGGCCCGGCGAAGCCCGCCGGCACGGAGACGTTCGGGTAGCCGGCGGCGGCGGCCGGGGTCGAGGTGCCCAGCACGTACGCGTCACCGGCGGCGTAGTCGGTCCGCCACGCCGGAGAGTTGGTCGGCGCCATGATCACGTCGAGGCGCTGCGCGGCCAGCACCTCGTCGATCGACCGCCGGGCCAGCGTGGTCGCGGTGCGGCGCTGCTCCTGGTAGCCGGGGTCGGTGACGGGCGGCGCGTCGCGGGCCGCGAGGAACAGCTCCTGGCCGAACCGGCTCAGCTCGACCGGGTCCCGCTCGTTGAACGCGATGAGGTCCGCGAGGGTCCGGTGCCGGCCCGGCCGGGTGGCCAGGTACCGCTCCAGGTCGTGCTTGAACTCGACGGTCAGCGCCGGGAACTCGACGGCGTCGATCTGGTCCTGGTAGGGCAGCTCGACGTCCACGACGGTCGCGCCGGCCCGCCGCAGCGCGTCCACCGACCGCTGCACCACCCGATCCGCCTCGGGGCTCGCCCCGGTTTTGCGCCACACGCCGATCCGCGTGCCGCGCACCGCGTTCCCGGACGCCGACCCGGCCGCCGCGTAGTCGCCGCCGCCCAGCGCGGACAGCAGGATCGCGGCGTCCACGACGTGCCGCGCCATCGGCCCGGCGGTGTCCTGCCGGGTAGACAGCGGCACCACTCCCCGGCCGCTGACCACGCCGAGGGTGGGCTTGAGGCCGACCACGCCGTTCTGCCCGGCCGGACAGACGATCGAGCCGTCTGTCTCGGTGCCGACCGCGACCTGGGCCAGCGACGCCGCGACCGCCGCCCCGGAACCGGACGACGAGCCGCACGGGTTGCGGTCCAGGACGTGCGGGTTGTTCGTCTGGCCGCCCACGGCCGACCAGCCGGACGTGGAGTGCGTGGACCGGAAGTTCGCCCACTCCGACAGGTTCGCCTTGCCCAGGACCACCGCGCCGGCGGCGCGCAGCCGGCCGACCAGCTCGGCGTCCTCGCGCGGCGGCACGTCCAGCGCGCGGGAACCGGCGGTGCTCGCCAGGCCCTTGGTGTCGATGTTGTCCTTGAGCAGGACCGGTATGCCGTCCAGCGGGCCACGCGCGTGGCCCCTCGCCCGCCGCCGGTCGCTGGCGGCGGCCTGCTCCAGCGCGGTGGGGTCGAGGGCGAGCACGGACCGGACCCGGCCGTCCACGTCGTGGATGCGGCGCAGGTAGGCCCTGGTCAGGTCGACGGCGGTGAGCGTGCCCGCGTCCATCCGGCGGGCGAGCTGCGGGATCGTCGCCCGGTCCAGGTCCAGGGCGTGCGCGGCCCGGGAAGGCGCGGCCTGGGCGGGAGGCGCGACGAGGAGCACGGCGACGGCCGCCGCGAGCAGTGATCGCATGGGCACCAGTCCAGACCCGTCACCGGCAGCGGTAAACCCGCCATTGGTCGGTGGGTGCGGTACGGCACCCGGTCGACGTGGACAACGGCCCGTCGCACGGCGGCGCGCGGCGGCGCGGGCGGCTGGCGACGCGGGGGGGTGTCCCTATGTGGTTGTCAAGCCGCAGCCGGGGCAGGAGTTGTCCCGGGGTGTCGGTAGTGGGTTTTGTTGCGGAGCATGGCGAACAGG